>JAYTMU010000140.1:0-29406 GCA_043728195.1 Bdellovibrionales bacterium | reverse complement strand
CCTAATTCGCCGCCCATAAGGCCTGCGAACCAGCCGACTTCAGCACAGTGAAAATACTGATTCTGGGTATACGAATAACGAAAGCGTAAAGATCCCATTACCTGACGCACTTCTGGATGCATATTCTGCATTCCAAGTTCTTTTGCGATTAAATCTCCGTCACGTTTTATCTGACGAAGTAGTTCGGTTTTAATGTTTTCTGCGGTACGTTTTAGATCTTCAGGCTTAGGTGCGCGCTTAAATTTTTCAATATCTTTAAACGTCTTTTCAAAAATTCGACGGGTCAATTCGCGCCTGACTGGATCGTAGCCAATAATTTGGATGTAATGCCAACGATCTGGATCTGGGTTTTCTTCAATGTGAATGTCGCAACCACTTGCGGTCTGAATGACAGCAACTAATTCTTTTAATTTTTGGCAAAATACGGCCCGTACATCTTCACTTGGAAAATGGCTTGAAGAAATTCCGCGTTCTACACTCATCTCTTTGGCGAATCGGTCAATGCATAATGCTAGTATTCGTTTTGCCTTTTGCTCAGCAAACTCTTTTGTTTCCGATTCGAAGAATTCAATACGCGAAGCCAGATCGGTTTCGGCATCGCGAATGAATTTTTCGCGTAAACTTTCTAAAACGTCTTTTTCTTCTTGCTGCGTTTTTTGTAGCAGCACTGTTTTATAGCTGCTTTCTTGACTTAGCTTTTCATCCTGTATTTTCTTAAATGCTGCTTGCGCTTGATTTAACTTAATCGAATGCTCGCGCAGTTCATTTTCTTTCTGAATGAGAATAGCTCGTGCAGCTTTGGCGGTTTCATCCTGTGTCGTTTTTTTAGTTTGAACTAAGGCTTCTAGATCCTCGCATTTTTGTTCTATTAATAAATGGGCTTCTTCGACTTTTGACCACAATTCTAATTCAATTTCTTCGATTGTTTGCTGCCGCTCTTGTTCGTCTAAATTAAACTGCTCTTGTGCTTCTTGCACCATTTCGCTAGCTTCTGTTTTAGCTTCCACAATGATGTGTCTACGCACGAAGTAAAATAGGCATCCAAAAACTGTGGCACCAATCGCAAAACCAATTCCAATAAACATTAAAATATTCATATGACTCCGAACTTTAGTCTTCTATTCTAACGGTTACGATAGGGTGTAACAATGTGCAAAACCACTATACAAGCCGCGTTAACCGGTTTATAAATTAGCAAATGACATACTTATTAATTTTTCGAAAATGGTTTGTGATCGTTGGCCTTACAGTTCTTGTGGGCTGGATATTTATTGCCAACTGGTCTTTTATTTTTAAATCGAAAGTTGTAGGCGAAGTGGTGGCCAGCGAACGTGTTGGTGGACAATTTGCCGTGCTCGGAACGTCTCAGCAACCGATGAATCCTCAGGTATTCTCTTTTTCAGTCGCCATTAAAGATCAATTCACTGGTGAAATACATATGGCATCCAGTGAAGATCGACAGTGGGCTGCCGTTACAAAAGGGAACTGTGTGATTGCAGCCTATTTTCCGTATCCACCTTGGCAAATGGATAAGGGAAACACAAATCACAATGCGCGGTTACTACGAAACTTTACGGCGTGCGACCAGCTACCGAAGGGCGATAGCTTCATGGATCGTGTGAAATTTTTCTTTATGATGAATTAGGAAAAATTCAGAAGCTAAGGGCCAACTAACTGAGTTGCGAAATACCAAGGTAAGAACAAGTATAAAAAAGAATCGCGAATAAGATAATAAATAAAAAACGCGGCGACCAATTTGAAGCCGTATTTGCGGTACAGTCCCTTAATGCCGGACTCTTTCCATGTCACTTTCATTGCCACAATAAGCGTCTTAATCCAAAAATACTGTTTTTTTATAAGTTGCATGGCGTGAAGCTCATCACTGTATAAGGGTGTAAAAAGGAAGTGAAGCGCGGTAAGAAATTCGGTTCACGGTGTTGGATTTTTGTTGAATCAGATAGACCACTGCTAACATCATGAATATCAAGAACCAATTTCGCATTTGCATATAAAAAAGCATTTATCCGCCTAAGTCGTTGGATTCTTTAGTTTTGCTAAACCACTTCGGTAAACTAACCAGTAATCAAATCCGCTCTTCAAACTCAGTAATACACTGAGCCATAAAAGTCCATATCCAATGTTTCTGTTGGGAAAGCTTGAATGTAAATCGTTCAGTATTATCAATGGAATGGCTACCATTTGCAGGGCAGCTTTCCATTTGCCAGTGGTTTGAGCATCGATCACAACTCCGTCAGCTGCAGCTGCCGCGCGTATTCCACCGATGATTGTGTCGCGTGCAACGAATAAAATAACCATCCACGGATCTACTAAGTTTTGCATCAACAACAATATCAAGACACTACTAACCAGTATTTTATCGGCCACTGGATCTAAGAATTTTCCAAGATTAGATACGGCATTCAATTTTCTGGCGTAGTAGCCATCGTAATAGTCGGTGATAGATGCGATAATAAAAAGAACCGTGGCCACTGCGCGACTCAGATTGGTATTCAAACTCATAAAATAAGCAGTCGGTAAAACTAAGACAATTCTAGATAGCGTAAGAATCAGCGGTAATTTGCTCATAGGATTGGGTAAATTGTTGTTTGTAATCAAGCCCTCTGTCAAGATAACTTGGTGTTTCATTATCAGCGCTTAATTCATGTTTACGAGACAGATTTGATGGGAATAGTTCACCATTCAAATTACTTACGCTTTTGTGAAGAAGCTCGGGTAGCTTGGTTTAGGTCAAGAAATCTTATCAATAACTCAACAGATTCTGTATTTGGTTTCACAGTTTATGAAACTCAAGTGAGACATCTAGCACCTTCAAGATACGGTGACGGGCTTGATATTCAGTTGCAAGTTAAAATTGTTAAAGCCAAGTTGATATTTCAATACCGACTTTTGGTTAATGAAAAAACTGTAGCGTTAGTTAAATCAGTGCATTGTCGACTAGATCGTGATTTTAAAGTACAAAGATTTGATTCTAAGTTAATTGCAATAATGGAGAAAGAACTATGGACCGGAACCTGGCTTTAGAGTTTGTACGTATTACCGAAGCAGCTGCCTTATCGTCTGCAAAATGGATGGGCCGTGGCGACGAAAAAGCCGCGGATCAAGCGGCCGTGGATGCCATGCGAAAAGCGTTTGATTCTGTACGTATCGATGGAACTGTGGTGATCGGTGAAGGCGAGCGCGACGAAGCACCGATGCTTTTTATCGGTGAAAAAGTAGGCCTAAAACGCGATGATTCTCCGGCAATTGATATTGCCTTAGATCCGTTAGAGGGAACTACTATTTGTGCCACTGGCGGAGTTGGCGCCATATCCGTAATTGCTGCAGCCGAGCACGGCGGATTTTTGCATGCTCCGGATACCTACATGGATAAAATTGCTACAGGGCCCAACGCTAAAGGAATGATTGATATAAATCTATCGGCTACTGAAAATGTTAACCGGGTCGCGGAAGGAAATAAAAAACCTGTGGGCGATGTCACTGTCGTCATTCTTAACCGTCCACGGCATCACGACTTAATTGCTGAAGTTCGAAAAACCGGTGCACGCATCCATCTGATCGATGACGGTGATGTTTCCGCAGCCGTAGCAACAGCTTGGGCTGAATCTGGTATCGATTTGTTGATGGGAATTGGCGGAGCTCCGGAAGGGGTAATCTCTGCGGCGGCGATGCGCTGTATGGGAGGCGACTTTCAAGGGCGTTTAAAATTTAGAAATGAAAACGAAAAAGAGCGGGCCCGCAAAATGGGTATCGAAGACTTAAATAAGAAATTTACACTGGAAGAACTGGCAAAAGGGCACGTGATGTTTTGTGCCACAGGAATTACAGACGGGCCCCTTTTAAAGGGCGTGAAGTTGCTAGCCGGTGGCCGGGCGCAAACTCAGTCAATAGTAATGCGCTCGCAAACGGGAACAATTCGAACGGTAGATGCGTATCATAATTTTTCTTTGAAAAAGGGGCATCACTAACAATGGTGGTGTACTGCTTCAGTTGTAAAAAACCGACTTCGAGCATTTCTAAGATCGGATTTCGTGAAGAGTGTGGCAACTGTCGGGCTGATTTGCATGTGTGTAAAAACTGTGAATTTTACGATATGAAGGCTTACAACGAATGTCGGGAACCATCAGCTGATGTCGTTCGCGAAAAGGAACGATCGAATTTTTGCGATTTTTTCAGTGCTAATCAAAGCGCAAATTCGAGCGGTGATAAAGCGGCACAGCTTCGCGCGGCAGCAGAAGCGCTTTTTAAAAAAAATTAATGAAGGGAATTAGAAATGGCCAACGCAGTCGCAGAGACCAAAGAGACTTTTAACTGTACTAAAGCTGAATTTTTTAAAATAGTAGCAGACTATGAAAAGTATCCGCTTTTTCTGCCTGAAGTAAAAACCGTTAAGGTTTACAAAACTTCTGGGAACACAAAGGAGATGGAGTATTCCGTTTCTGTCCTGAAAACTTTCAAATACATTTTAAAAGCTACAGAGATTCCTGATCAGCAAGTGGATTTTAAGTTTGTTAGCGGGGATGTGTTTAAGTCCATGCATGGCTGCTGGCGGTTAAGTGAAAATAATGGCGTTTGTCAGGCTGACTATAAAGTTGAAGCAGCTTTTGGTATGCTTGTGCCAAGTGCGATTGCAAAGACACTGGTGACCGTAAACCTGCCAATCATGATGGCTAATTTTAAGAAAAGAGTAAAAGAAATTTATGGCAAATGATAAATCTGAAAAAAAAGAATCATCACAATTATCAGACACGATCCGAAAAATTATAACGGCTGGGTCGCCTGCAGATATTTCAAAAGAGCTTATTGGCTCGGTGTTAAGTCAGGCACTGAAAACCAAAGATGACGTTTCAGCATTGGTGACGAACGAGATGATCGCTTTAGTCAGAAAAATTGATTTCATAAAAGAATTTTCAAAATTTGCTGAAAATCACAAATTTAAAGTGACAGCTGAAATTGAAATTATGAAAAAGGATTCAAGCGACCCGACAAAGTCCGAGAAATAGTCCCCCCCGTGGCCTGGACAGATTTAGAACACTCTGTTTGGAAAGTGCTAAAAGATGCTGGTTTAGAGCAGCGGCAGCGGTATTTTCTAGCGATATCTGGCGGCGTTGATTCGATCGCCATGCTGCAGATTTTTCTGCGTCTTAGGCCTACCGCCCAGCTAACTGTCGCTTACTATCACCACGGCCCTTCGAGCGATAATTCGCTGCAAGCGTTTCGCGACAGTTGTTTAAAGCTACTAGAAAGTTTTTGTAAATCCCATTCTTCCATTTATTTTGTAAGTCACCGCAGTGACAGCGAGCTACCGTCAGAGGCAGCCATGCGTTCTGCTCGGTGGAGCTTTTTACGCGCCAACAGTTTACCCGGCGAGCCCATTATAACAGCACATCATCTTGACGACTGGACTGAGACGCTAACTTTAAAATTGATTCGCGGTGTTGGGCCTGATGCTTTTACTGCTTTTAAAATTTGGGACGGTCATATTTTTCGACCCCTGCTAGAAACAACTAAACAGATGATCGTAGCCTACGCTGAAGCGCAAAAATTGAATTGGTGTGATGATCCATCTAATAGTTCGGATCATCATTTGCGAAATTGGCTACGACTTGAATGGTTTAAATCGTTAGATGATAAAAATCCTTCAGGTTATGAAAACTACTCACGTTCCTTATTAAGACTGTGTCAGGCTTTGGATCAAAACCAGACCTTTGCACTGCAGTTTTTTAATAACAGTCCTGAATTGGGACTTGATCGCCTGTGGTATTTTTCCTTAACAGATAGGTTACAGCTAAAAGCCTTAGCACTGTTTTTAAGGCATCACAGCATTTCTAACGTGACGACGGGTCATCTTGCGGAAATACAAAAACGGCTCGACAAAAATCAAAAAGATATCACATTTATGTTAGCCCATGTAAAATGGGTTATAAATGAGACTCAGATCGTGCTAGTCTTATAATTCATTAGTACTAAATCATATAGTACAGTATTCCGGAATGATTCTGGAAGAAAGGGTTCTGAATTCATGAAAGCTAACCAAAAAACGTTTGCTCTGTGGTTTTTCCTTGTAGTGATGGCCATCTTCTTTTTCCGCGCTTGGGATTCGAAGCATCAAAAGACAATTGCAGACTTTAACTACTCGAAATTTCTAGCGGCAGTAGAGGCCGATAAAGTTGTGCCAGATAAAATCGTATTTATTCAAGATCGCGGAGAAATTCGTGGTGAAGTAAAGCCAGAATTTGAAAAAGAATTTAAAGGTACGCATTTTCAAATTTCGGGAAACATTAGTGACAAGGGCTTTGAAATTTTGCAGAAAAAAGGCATCACGGCAAATTATGAAACGGAAGCATCGAACAATATGATGTCTTCGTTTTTGATTAACTGGCTTCCGCTGATACTTATAGTTGGAATGTTTATTTTTATCATGCGGCAAGTGCAGGCGGGTGGTGGTAAAGCCATGTCGTTTGGAAAATCAAAGCACAAGTTAGTTGAAAATAAGAACCGCATTACATTTAAAGAAGTTGCTGGCGTGGATGAAGCCAAAGAGGACTTACAAGAGATCGTGCATTTCTTAAAAGATCCAAAAAAGTTTACCAAACTGGGCGGACGTATTCCAAAAGGTGTTTTGCTAGTTGGTCCACCGGGAACGGGTAAGACCTTGCTAGCCCGCGCAGTCGCTGGCGAAGCTGGGGCGCCATTTTTTACAATTTCAGGATCTGATTTCGTTGAAATGTTTGTAGGCGTTGGTGCTAGCCGTGTTCGTGATTTGTTTGAACAAGGTAAGAAAAATGCGCCGTGCTTAATATTTATTGATGAGATCGATGCGGTTGGACGTCATCGCGGAGCCGGCATGGGCGGCGGACACGACGAGCGCGAACAGACTTTAAATCAATTGCTAGTTGAAATGGATGGTTTTGAATCTTCTGAAGGTGTAATTCTAATTGCAGCTACGAACAGACCTGACGTTTTAGATCCGGCACTTTTACGCCCGGGCAGGTTCGATCGCCGCGTTGTCGTTGGCAAGCCCGATCTTAAAGGTCGCGAACATATTTTAATTGTACACACTCGAAAAACCCCAATCGGTCCTGACGTGGAAATCACAAAGATCGCACGCGGAACCCCCGGATTTTCGGGAGCTGATTTAGAAAACTTAGTTAATGAAGCGGCCTTGGTCGCGGCACGTGGAGATAAGAAGTACTTAGAAATGGAAGACTTCGAAAAAGCAAAAGATAAAGTGTTAATGGGTGCCGAGCGCAAATCAATGGTCATCAGTGACGAAGATAAGCGGATTACGGCATACCACGAAGCGGGACACACTTTAGTGGGGAAAAAATTAGCTGGCTTAGATCCTATCCACAAAGTGACTATTATTCCTCGGGGTATGGCTCTTGGAGTCACGCAAACTTTACCAGAAAAAGAGATGTTAAATCTTTCTCGTTCTAAGGCTGAAAACATGATCGCTTTTCTATTCGGTGGCCGTGCGGCTGAGGAATTAATCTACAAAGATTTTACAACGGGCGCAGGAAATGATATCGAGCGCGCTACCTCGTTAGCTCGAAGTATGGTTACAGAATGGGGAATGAGCCCTAAGCTAGGGCCTCAGGCTTATGAAAAAAGTGAAGGACCAGTGTTTCTAGGAATGGGTTACGGCCAAAAATCTAAAAATTATTCAGATGCAAAAGCTCTTGAAATCGACGCCGAAGTGACTCGATTTATTGATGAAGGCTACGCCAAAGCGCTTGACGTATTAACTACACACAAAGATGCTTTAGAGCGTTTAACTCAAGCCTTAATAGAATATGAAACAATTGATTCGAATGAAGTTGAAATGTTAGTCAACGGCGCTGAAGTTAGCGAAGTCGGAAAAATTCGTGCAATAAAAGCCAACGATAAAGCATCGGGCGGCGGACTTGCAGCAAAAAGTTCTGAAGCAGAAACTACGGCACCGGTGGGTTCAAAGCCAGCCGCTGTAACTTAATTTAGCTATGGTAGTTTTTGGAAATTTTTTTGAAAATACACTTTTCATCGTGACCCACTTGCGATGGCAAGACCTGGTAGACATTGTGCTTGTATGGCTCATTGTCTACCGCATCTTAAATTTAATTCGCCGAACGGGAACAATTCAAATGCTATCAGGTCTTGGTATTCTTGCCATTGCCTATGTTGGCAGTCAGTGGTTTGAATTTCATACCCTGAATTGGTTGTTAGAAAAGTTTTTCTCGAACCTATTCGTAATCGTCGTCGTGCTTTTTCAAGGTGAGATTCGTAGAGCCTTAGCCCATATTGGAAGCCACCCCTTATTTGCGGACGTCTCGTCTGTGATGGAAACCCATATCATTGAAGAGATTGCTAAGGGGGTTATTTCCGCTGCACAAAAGGGCCATGGGGCGCTGATAGTTATCGAAAAAGATATTTTGGTCGATTATCACATCGAAACAGGAACTGAGCTTGAAAGTAAAATCTCAGCAGAAATTATCCAGTCTATTTTTCATCCGCAAGCACCGATGCACGATGGCGCGGTCATCATTCGCGGATCGCGAATTGTGTCGGCAGGCTCATTTTTACCACTTAGTAAAAATCCGGCTTTAGACAAAAATTTAGGAACGAGACACCGTGCAGCCATTGGCCTAACTGAAGAAACTGATGCTTTGGTGCTCGTAGTTTCGGAAGAAAATAAATCTATTAGTGTTGTACTTGGGGGACACATGCATCCCAATGCGGAATTGGCCGAAGTACGTAAAGCCTTGTACGAGGTCTTCGGCCTTAAGTATAAGAGCTATCAAAGTGAGGACCACTAGATGAAACAGAAAATAACTCATCTTCGGCATGGCATTTTTGAAAATGGCTCGTACAAACTGGTTGCTCTTTTTATTTCACTTATACTATGGCTTACAATTTTAGGTCGGCGCGAATTTGTTGTCGGTAAAGAAATCGAAGTCGATTTTTCGGTTGCCGAAAATTTAGTTGTAGCGGGACAATCTTCAGACCGCATACGTTTAAAAATTTCAGGACCGCAGCCTCTGCTTAAAAAATATAAAGAAAGTAGTCAGTCCCTACAGTTGAGTTTAGTTGATAAGCCGCCCGGCCTGCACGAAATCGAAATGAATGCGGCAAAGCTGGATATTCCGGCAGGCATCCGAGTTTTAAGTGTTAAACCCAGCCAAATACGGGTAGAAATAACTGCACCGCAAAATTAAGAACAAGGAATAAATCACCATGCTAGACAACCAGACTCCAACTAAAAAGTTATTTGGTACGGACGGTATTCGCGGAACTTCAAATCAATTTCCGATGATTCCTGACGTGGTCGTTCGTATCGGACAAGCCATTGGTTACTTAATACGTACAAAAAAAATATCATCACCATCTGTAAGTAACAAAGTTGTCATCGGAAAAGATACGCGGTTGTCGGGCTACATGATTGAGCAAGCGTTATCCAGCGGGCTTAACTCGATGGGTATAAATGTACAGCTGGTAGGACCACTGCCAACGCCAGGAATTGGTTATTTGACTCGAACCATGCGCGCAGCCAGTGGTATTGTCATTTCGGCATCACACAATGCATACCAAGATAACGGTATAAAGATTTTTGGCCCTGACGGTTTTAAATTAGACGATACCTTAGAAAAAGAAATTGAGCGACTAGTTGCCACTGAAGATTTGACCAAGTTTCTTCCGCCATCAAAAGACATTGGTCGAACCCGCCGCATAGAAGATGCACAGGGCCGCTATATTGTTTACGCAAAAAGCGCGTTCCCTCTTGAATACACATTAGATGGAATGCGCATCGTTTTAGATACAGCTCACGGCGCTTCGTACAAAGTGGCGCCAGCAATTTTTGAAGAGTTAGGTGCTGAAGTCATTCATGTCGGAAACCAACCTAATGGCACAAATATTAATGATAAAGTCGGTGCTCTTCACCCCAGTTTATTATCTCAAGCAGTGGTGCAATACCGTGCCGATGTCGGCATAGGACTAGATGGTGATG
The DNA here is from genome assembly GCA_043728195.1 of Bdellovibrionales bacterium. Classification (GTDB taxonomy): domain Bacteria; phylum Bdellovibrionota; class Bdellovibrionia; order Bdellovibrionales; family Bdellovibrionaceae; genus Pseudobdellovibrio. Next base: position 19,403 of record JAYTMU010000140.1, on the reverse strand, counting down.
CCGACCGCGTCATTATGGTCGATGAAAAAGGTAAAATGGTAAATGGCGATCACATTATTGCAATCTGTGCGCTTCATATGAAACAAAAAAATCAACTTCGTCATGATACGGTTGTGGTCACGCAAATGAGTAATTTTGGTTTAGAAAAAGCGATGCGTGCGCAAGGAATTAAAGTGATTAAGACAAATGTTGGCGACAAGTATGTCGTCGAAGAAATGCGAAGAGGCGGCTTTAATTTAGGTGGTGAACAATCAGGTCACGTTATCTTTTTAGACCACTCAACCACGGGCGATGGAACAGTAGCTGCGCTAAATGTGCTATCTATCATGCGCGAAAAAAATAAAAAAATTAGCGAATTAACAAATGTTTTTGAAGAGGTCCCGCAAGTGTTAATAAATTGCCGCGTGCGAAGCCGAGTTGAACTACACCTTATAAAAGGCTACGCCGAATTATTAAAATTAAAGGAAGACGAGCTGAACGGCGAGGGTCGAATTTTTATTCGCTATTCTGGCACGGAACCGTTAATTCGAATTTTAGTCGAAGGTAGTAACAAGCAAAAAATCTCAGCTATCGCTGAACAAATGGCAATTTTTTTAGAAAAAGAAATTTCTTAATATGAAACGAAAAATAATTCTTGGTGTGAACATCGACCATGCAGCCACGTTACGCCAGGTTCGCGGTGCGACAACAGAATATCCCAGTCTAGTTAGGTTAACACAGTTAGCGAAAGCTGGCGGAGCCCAACAAATTACAATTCACTTACGGGAAGATCGCCGCCATATCCAAGATATGGATGTGGTTTTGCTATGTCAGAAATCTGCACTACCTATTAACTTAGAAATTGCGGTGGATGCAAAAATGGTACACGTGGCACTGAAGAATATGCCAAAGTGGGTTTGTTTCGTACCGGAAAAACGACAAGAATTAACCACCGAGGGTGGCTTAGATGTTGAAAAATGCCAAGTTCAGATCAAGCAATTTACCAGCAGACTACGGAAAAAAAATATAGAAGTTTCTTATTTTATCGAGCCCTCGTTACAGCAAGTTGAACTTTCAGCGCTTGCAGGTGCCAATGCGGTCGAGTTTCATACAGGCCACTGGGTTCTTCAGAATGGTGTAAAGAAAAAAGTAATCTGGGATAAGCTCGTCGAGGCCGCCAGCTGGGCTAATCATCTGGGACTTCGGGTTCACGCTGGGCATGGTTTGGACTATCAACATGCTCGTATGATAAAAAATCTTCCGTATTTAGCGGAAGTCAATATCGGGCACTCGTTGGTTTGTTATGCATTAGAAAACGGACTGCAAGCAGTTGTGAAAAAAATGAAAAATGAGCTTAAATAAAAAAGAAATTTATCATGGGAGCATTCGTTCACTAGATGACTACGGTGCCATTGTTAACGTCTTAAGACCCCTTTTCAGGACGAAAACTTGCGTCTTATTGAAAGGCAATTTAGCTGCTGGCAAGACGACTTTGGTACAAAAAATTTGTGACTCCTATGGTTTGCAGTTTGTCTCATCGCCAACGTTTTCTTTACATCAGGTCTATAGTACCGAGCAAATTACGATTGATCACTTCGACTTATACCGCCTGGAAAATGCTGATGATATTGAAACTTCAGGCTTGTGGGATGTGCTAGCTAAAAGTAAAGCCTTAGTATTTATTGAATGGTCTGAACGTATTTCTGCGACGGATCTGCCACGCGACTTTAATATTTTTGAAATCGAAATTGTAAAGTTAACTGATGATCAACGTTTCGTACGGATCGAGCTTTTAGAATTGTAGCCCGCAGTTAAGATGATTCTTTAGCTAAATCTTCTAGCAGGTACTGATCAGTTTCCGCAAGCTGATTGGATTTTAATCCAACTAGAAATCCGACCGTTTCGTGACTACGTTTTAGTGCTGTGATGCATGCATATTTAAAATCAAGAACTGGATGGGTTAGTTGACTTATGTTTATCGATTCCGAAATTCCGCTTTGTAAAATGCGGCGAAACGGCGAGTCTTTTGATAAGTCATAACTAAAGGCTCCGGACGAAGAAAGTTTTTTTTCTAAATCCGAATCCATTTTAAATATCTGTGTGTGGTTATTAACAATTTTTAGCACGACATAAGCACTAAAAAATTTTTTCGCTTCAAACGAGTATTCGTCATGACGTTCAGAAATATAATCCCAAATTGGATTCGACTTTTCCTCGGGTGCTGCCATTAGGGAATACGAACTAAACGTATGACCACGGGCAGGTACGGGGGGCTGTGAACCTAAATCAAGCGCCTCAAAATCCTCATTCGTATCCACTTCGGTTGGTATTTTATCGCAAATAAATGAAAGGACGCTAGGTTCTGCCAAAATAAATAAACATCCTGGAATATTTAAAAGGTTTTCATTAAAGCCGATTCCTAAGACGATCAAGTGTCCATCCCAAACATCGAGCGGCACCAGGTCTTCGCCCCAAAAATTGAAATGTTCATATGCATTTAGTGTTTCGTTAGCAGTTTGACGCAGTTTTAATAATTCAACGTCAGATAAATTTGTTTTCAAACTAGTGCATTGAAAGCGCTGTAAAAACCAATCATGGTATTTTTTCCAGTCCAAAATCTTTCTATCTAGCGACAAGCGCAAACGAGATCGCTGCAGATCCTCGAAGTGAAATGAGGACATCTTTTCTTCAAGCTCAAGGGCCTCTTGAATAAAAAACTCTTCCCAATTTAGGTTTGCATTATCGTAATTCATCTGTTTACTTTTCGGTTTAACGCCGGGCGATCTTGAAAATTCTATAAAGAACATTAACCGAACGGACGCGCACCAGTTTCTATTAGATATGGAAGGTGAATTTATTGCTAGAAATAGCGTTATACTATTAATAATACTGGGTTTTTTGGCTTTTACGACCGTCAATGTTGAGCCATTTGATAAGCCTGTCGAATCAGCCACCGAGTCCAAATACGACAAGAAGCAGGACAGGGGTCCGGTCTACCATCCTTTACGTGAAAAGCCGTACAGTAAAAAGACCCTGAAGGCTTAGGCTAACACCTTAAAACTTTTCAAATATTTCAATTTCGTGTACATACAGACGCTATGCACAAACCTACTGACACTTTACACCCAGAACGCGTGTATCTGGATCACAATGCGACAACCCCACTTTCTAACACCATCAGAACTCGGTGGGTTGAGCTATTTGATCTTTGGGGAAACCCGTCATCGATTCACACAAGCGCTAGACCCAGTAAACAGTGGCTGCGTGAAACAAAACAAAAAATTGCACTAAATCTTGGGTGTTCACCGTTAGAAATAATTTTTAACTCAGGGGCCAGTGAAGGAAATAATTCTGTTTTAAAATCTGTGTGGGCTGACCGCGGAATGGCGCGCCCCGAATTTTTAATCAGTCAAGTCGAGCATCCTAGTGTCATCAAAACGGCCGAGCACTTGGCTACCCAAGGTGCTGTAGTTAAATTTATTCCCGTTAGTCGCAGCGGTGAATTGGATCTTGATTTTATCCGCGCGCATATTTCAAATAAAACCGCTTTAGTTTCGGTCATGTATGCCAATAATGAAACTGGTTCCGTTTTTCCCATTAAAGAAATCGCGACTTTGGCACATAGCCATGGTGCCTTGATGCATTCCGATTGCGTGCAAATGCTTGGAAAAAGTAACACGATCTTTAGCGAACTTAATTTAGACTACGGAACTTTTTCAGCTCACAAATTCTACGCTCTTAAAGGGGTGGGATTTACTTATGTTAAAAAAGCAAGCCCTTGGCAAGCATTGATCCATGGTGGTGGGCAAGAGCGCGCGCGCCGTGGCGGAACTGAAAACATTCTAGGAATTGCAACGTTAGGAATTATGTTCGATCAACTTTTCCTAGCTAAGGATAAAATTCAGGAAATGACTAGGCTTCGTGATCTTTTTGAAACATTAACTTTGGGTGAAATTTCGGAAGTTTCCGTAACTGCTGCGGAAAGTTTGCGACTTTCGAACACGTCTAACTTAATTATCGGTAACGTCGATGGCGAAACACTATTAATGAGTTTAGATCTTAAAGGATTTTCAGTTAGCACGGGAGCTGCCTGCAGCAGTGGTAACCCCGAACCTAGTCCTGTGTTACTTGCAATGGGTCTAACACGAAACGAAGCGCAAAATTCACTTCGCATCAGTATCGGGTGGCAAACAACTGAAGATGAAATTCGTAGTTTTGTAAAAACACTTCATGATGTTGTTAGCAAATTAAGACTGCTAAACGATAACCCCGAGGTTAAACATGTCTCTCTCTAAAGGTCGGGTATTAGTCGCTATGAGCGGTGGAGTCGACAGTTCTGTCGCTGCCAGCTTACTTGTGGATCAAGGTTACGAAGTTATCGGTGCCACAATGCAAGTTTGGGATTACACAAATTGCGACATCACTGAAGGTAATGGTACGTGCTGCTCAAGCCTAGACGTTGATGATGCCAGAAGCGTTGCGGATCGCTTAGGAATTCCGTTTTACGTTTTAAACTGCGAAGCAAAATTTAAGGCTAGCGTTATTGATCCATTTTTAAAATCCTATTTACAGGGGCAGACCCCTTTGCCATGTGTCAACTGCAACACGTATTTGAAATTTGACCACTTAGTTAAAAAAATGAACGAACTTGAATGTGATTTTCTTGCTACCGGTCATTACGCACAAATCGTAAAAGATGCAGCCGGAGTTTCGCACATTGAAACCTCAACAGATGACTGGAAAGATCAAACCTACTTTCTTTTTACGATTGATCCGCTAATTATTCCAAAACTTTTATTTCCGATTGGCCACTTAAAAAAACCTCAAGTTCGAGAGATTGCAGAGCAAAAATCGCTAGTTGTTGCAAAGAAAAAGGACTCTACGGGAATTTGTTTTGTTGGCAATAAGGGTTACGATCAGTTTATAAAAGAAAATGTACCACAAAGTGTTCTAGAAACAAAAAAAGGAATGCTAAAACGTTTTCCTGAAGGCACCGTCATGGCAAACCATGACGGGATCCACCTTTACACCATTGGACAAAGCAAAGGATTAGGAATGACGTATCACGAAAAGTTATTCGTGATCAAAATCGACGCGGCTGACAATACCGTTTGGGTTGGTGAAGAAAAGTATTTAATGCATGACGAAGTGAACATTATCGAAACCCATCTGTTATCTGCAGTAAATGAAAATGAAGACTACAAGGTTAAGATTCGTTACCAACACAGCGGGGCAACTGCCAGTTTGGAAAAGACTTCAACAGGATACAAAATAAAATTTGTAGAAGCTCAGCGGGCGATTACACCCGGACAGGCTGCAGTTATATATCAAAATCAAAAGCTTATTGGTGGCGGATGGATCGCGTTATCATGATAAATTCATCTGGTGATTTTGTAATGCACACGTTTGGTTGTAAGGTAAATACTTATGATACCGGCTTGATTCAAAAAAATCTGCGCGCTAACTTTAACGGTCTTGCCAATAAGTCCCTAGTTCACGTTTTAAATACGTGTGCTGTTACTGCCGAGGCCACTCAGCAAGCTGTGCGTCTTATTCGAAAAATAAAGTCGCAGCAGCCCTTTGCGACAGTTGTGGTTACAGGCTGCGCCGCACAGGTCGACACAGACGCCTTTAAAAATATTTCCGGAGCTGATTTAATTATTGCAAATTCCCATAAGGGATTGCTTCCGCAAATTCTGGATCAGTATTTTAAGGGTGAAGTGAAAGACAAAGTTTTTAAATCAAACATTTTCCATAAAGATGATTTAGAAATGGGCGGAGGTCTTGAGTCCCATCACACCCGTAGCTTTTTGAAAATTCAAGATGGCTGTAATAGCTTTTGTGCATTTTGCATAATTCCATACGCCCGCGGAAAAAGTCGTTCGATTCCCATTGCTCACATTGTTGCTCGTGTGCAGGAGCTTGAGGCAAAGAACATAAAAGAGGTTGTATTAACCGGTGTGCACATCGGCGATTATGAGGACACACTATCTGGTTTTGCTAAAACTCTTGAGGATTTGGTCGAATCTTTGCTGAACTCCACATCCAAAATTCGCTATAGGTTGTCCTCGCTTGAACCTATCGAAATTACGTCGCGGCTGCTGGAACTTTATCAAGACGCGCGACTTTGTCCCCATTTTCACATGAGCATTCAAAGTGCTGAATCGGACGTGCTAAAGCAAATGAAGCGAAAATATGATTCGGACAAAGTTCAGCAGTCTCTGGAGGAAATTGTAAAGAAAGTTCCAAATGTGTTCATCGGCATGGATGTTATTGCTGGGTTTCCAACTGAGACAGACGAGCAGTTTGAAAAAACATATTCGTTACTAGCAACTGCGCCGTGGACACGGCTGCATGTGTTTCCTTACAGCGAGCGCGTGGGCACGCGCGCCGAGACGCTACCACAAATTCCATTTCATGTTCGAAAAGAACGTGCCACAAAGCTTCGTCAACTTAGCCTACACCGTTACCAGGCAGAGGCATTAAAACAACGTGGGCGTATCAAGTCCGTGTTGACATTGGCTGGTTCGAAAAAAAGTAACGGCCTATCGGAAGATTACTGGTCCGTAAAATTTTCTGACGCGGCTGGAAACCAGATAGCTGCAAATGAAATTCGTACGGTACGAATCACTGATGTCATTATTGAAAATTCTGACGTTATTTTATCCGGAGAAATTTGTCATGACATCTAGTATGAAGCAGATTGAAACAGCCATTCAGTATAATTTTAAAAAGGCTTCACTTTTAAAGGAAGCATTAACCCATAAAAGTTTTTGTATCGAGCTGAATGTTGATCAACCTAATTTCGAACGCCTTGAATACCTGGGAGACTCGATATTAAATTTTATTATTGCTGAAGATTTGTTTTTGCAGTTTCCAAAAGATGATGAGGGATTACTAAGTAAAAAACGCGCAAGCCTTGTAAACCAAACGACACTGAATCAGCTAGGATTGAATTGTGGTTTGGCTGATCATATAATTTTAGGGCCAGGGGAAAAAAAACAAAATTCTCATTTAAAGCCACGTGTTTTGGCATCGTGCTTTGAAGCCGTAATTGGCGCAGTTTACTTAGATTCAGACTACAAAATAGCTAAAGAATTTGTTTTAAAGCATTTCCGAAAATTAGATTTTAAGTTAGATGAAACTTCGGGATATGAAACGGATTACAAAACTAGGCTACAAGAGGTTACGCAGCGAAATAAAATGGGGACGCCTACCTATGATTTGGTCATGACGACCGGGCCTTCTCATCAACCTAGTTTCCTAGTTGCCTTAAAATTAAATGACAAAGAAAAGGCCAGGGCCGAAGGGCCCAGTAAAAAAAAGGCCGAGCAGTTGGCAGCAGAATTTTTGCTGCGTCAATTTGAGCTAGATGCAAAGTTACTATAAAAAACGTGATAGGAAGAAATATGAGTTATAAAGCAGGATATGTAGGATTAATCGGTCAGCCTAACGCAGGCAAAAGTTCGCTGATGAATTTTTTAATCAAAGAAAAAGTTTCTATTGTGACGAACAAACCGCAAACAACGCGCAGGCGAATCTTAGGAATTCATACGACAGAAAGCGCACAGACAATCTTTATAGATGCTCCGGGAATTATAAAGGCCGCTAAAGGCTTAAATTCTTTTTTAGAAAAAGAGGCGCTAGACGTCATTAAAGAAAGTGATGTTTTACTGGCAGTGCTTAATTTGGACCAAAAATCAGCGGAAGACGCTGAAACCATTTTAGAAATGGTCAAAAATTCGAAGCGTCCCTGGTTAGCAGTTATCACCAAAATGGACATGGATGATAAGTTTCACCGCGTTTTGATTCTAAAAGAGATGATAGAAAAGTTTGGTGGTAAGGCTTTGATGATGTCCATTGAACGTAACGGTGACGAGTACCGGGATGAACTGTTTAAGCAACTGGAATTACTTTTACCAGAAGCCGATGCGCCATTATTTGACGATGATATTTACACCACAGAAAATATGCGCGAGCTGGTTGCTGAAATTGTTCGTGAACAATGTTTTGAAAATTTAAATTATGAAATTCCATATCAGCTGGCCGTGCAGGTTAGGAAATACGATGAAGAAGCTAAGCCCTGTCCTAAGATCTATGTGGATGTACTTGTTGCAAAAGACAGTCACAAACCCATTTTAATTGGAAAAGGTGCCGAGCTAATTAAGAAAATATCGCAAAAAAGTCGACATGAAATAGAAAAGCTTGTTGGCGGAAAAGTTTTCTTAGAAGTTAATGTAGTTGTAAAAGATAACTGGTTTGAACACTTGCAGACGATGAAAGAATTAGGGTATGTCATTGAACGAAAATAGTAGCACGGATCTAAATTACGAAAATCAGTTTGCGTCAAAAGTTGCGATTATTGGTAGGCCGAATGTTGGTAAAAGCACACTTTTTAATATCCTAACAAACTCTCGAAAATCAGTTGTTAAAAATCAGCCAGGGGTAACTCGTGATATTTTAATTGAACCGGTCGATGTTTGGGGGAAGAAATTCGATCTGATAGATACCGGTGGCCTTACCGAATCGCAGGATTTGTTTTCAAAGTTGATTAAAGAACAAGTGACGGACTTTTTGTTTACAGTCGACTTTATTCTAATTGTTATGGACGGACGCGTGGGTTTAGTGCCAGAGGACCGCGACATTATAAAGATTGCGAAGCAAACCGGTAAACCCATGCTGCTAATTATCAACAAAGTGGACAGACAGCATGAGCAAGATATTGCCAAGGCTGATTTTTATGAGTTTGGTTTAGATATTGTTGCAGCGTCCTTCGAGCAACGGGCAGGCCTTGCTGAAATTATGGAGTGGCTGAATAAGCGAATTCCAGAGCAAGTGGCCCACTTAAAACAGGGCATGCGCATCGCCATGGTCGGGAAGCCAAATGTTGGTAAAAGTTCGTTGTGCAATCGTCTACTGGGTACGCACCGTATGTTGGTCTCGGAAGTAGCTGGTACCACTGTTGATAGCGTGGATTCGCCGTTTATTTACAACGACAAAAACTATGTGATTGTAGATACAGCAGGGCTTAGGCGGCAGTCAAAGCGTGAAGAAGATGTCGAAATTATTTCGGCGTTTAAGTCAAAAGAATCTATCCGGCGTGCTGATATGGTTTTACTGGTTATTGATGGTGTTACGGGCCCTTCCGAGCAAGATGCCAAAATTATGGAATCTATCTTAAACGATCACAAGGGCGTGATAATTGTAGCTAATAAATCTGATCTAGCAGGCAAAGAAGTCGAAAGTTACCGTGAAACTTTCCGTGCTCAGGTTGAAAAAGTTTTTCACTTTTTCACTGATGTTCCGATCGTGTTCACCTCGGCAGAGACTGGGTCTGGGATTCCGGATCTTTTTAAGCTTATAGAAAAAGTGACTAATAATATCAATTTCAGAATTTCAACGAACGAATTGAACAATTTCTTTTTTGATACCATTCGTAAAACACCAGCGCCCGTGTGGGGCGTGAAAAACGTAAAGTTCTATTACTTGACTCAGACGTACCAAAAGCCACCAGCATTTATTGCGTTTGCAAACCATCCAGATGGCGTGACACCTTCGTACCGACGTTTTTTAATTAAACACTTAAAAGAAGAATACAATCTGCAAGGAACGCCGATTCGAATTTTTTGTATGAAAACGCGCAGTGGTGGGAAGGCTCCGGACTAATGCTAAAGAAGTCGTCGTGGCGAAATCGTCTGTCATTTTATTTGCTAGCCATTGGTAGTGCCTGCGGTTTAGGAAATCTTTGGCGATTTCCGTATATCGTTGGTGAAAACGGTGGCGGCGCTTTTTTACTTCTTTATGTTTTATTGGCATTTACAATTGGACTAACTCTTTTAATTGCAGAACTTATGATTGGTCAGTTTACAGGGACCAGTATTTTAGTCGCCACAAAACGGGTTGCACTACAGTATAAAAAACCATTTTATTTGTTTGGATGGTTAAGCGTCTTAATCAGTGCAGTTACCTTGGCCTATTACTCGGTAATTTGCGGCTGGGTGCTGCATTACCTGATGCAGTTTTTGATGAGCTTATTCCAGCCCGAGCCATTACAGTATTTAAACAAAACGTCGATGTTAACCCTTTCGCAAAATTCATGGTTGCAATTTCTTTTGGCCAGCGTGCATCTGTTGATTTCAATTGTCATTGTGGTTAAGGGTTTTAGCGATGGGGTCGAGCGCTGGATTACCTCGTTATTACCGCTTTTTGGTTTATTGGTAATTATTTTACTTATAAAGTCGTTGTCGTTAGAATCCACACCGGATGTGCTGCGTTTTTTATTCTATCCTGATTTTTCAAAATTAACTTGGGGATCTGTTGGCCATGCAACGGGACATGTATTCTTCACGTTATCTTTAGGGTTTGGAACCATGGTTACGTTCGGTTCCTACTTTAAAAAAGAAGAACATTTACCGAACATTGGCTTTCGCGTGACCTTAGTGGACACAATAATTTCGATAGTTGCCGTGTTATTAATTTTTCCTATTGCTTTTTCAAGTTCAAAGCAGCCATTGACTGATCCAAGTCTATTGTTCGAAGTGCTTCCAAAATTTTTAGCGAAAGACAAGGGTGGCGTTTTTTTCGGTTTAATATTTTTCTTGTGCCTTTGGTTAGCGGCTTTAAATGCAAGTATCGGACTATTAGAGACCGTAACAGCGAATTTGGTTGAGAAACGGCCCGAACTTAAACGATCGCTGTCGGCATGGATATCAGGAATTTTTATTTTAGGACTTGCGGTACTGCCATCGTTTTCGGGGACTTTATTTGGTAATTTTCGCTGGAAAGGCCTAAGCTTTATTGAGATGATGGATTCATTTTTAATTAATGGTCTATTACCAATTGCAGGTTTAGGTATGGTCATCATTGCACTTTTAGCTTTAAGTGAAGCTGATCGGAAGAAGCTTTTTGTAAAAGTCGGAAGCTCTACTAGTTACAGCATGTATTCACATTGGCGCTTTTCATTAAAATGGCTAGTGCCCATTGTAATTATAGTCGGTTTGGTTTTCCAGCTGCTGGGGCTGATTTTTTAGCCTTTCGTTTCAAATTGTGACAGTTATCATGTTTAGTTAAAGCTAGGACTTCCGATAAGCTTCAAAGGCTGTCGTTGTATCAGGAGCGTCCTTCATGAGTAAAAATTTACCCTCGAATTTAAAAAATTCCACTGCAGGCCAAGTTGCCATGCGCGATGTTTTTCCTTTGGTTTCCAAAGGGCAGAACGAATTAATGATTAAACCACCTAGTGATGTAATCACCGCCTATAAAGATTTGGGAACTGAAAAAAATCAAAGTTTACTAAATCACTCAGGACACTTAGTTGTAGCTTTTGCAGCATTTATATTACTAGGTTTTGGTATCTTTATGGGAAGCCGTTTTTCAAATTCGCATGACGTTGTATCCGCATCTGAGTTTAAGGGATTTGCGTCCGACCGTGCACCTTCTCATGTTGAACATTACCAGTACGATAAAAGCTGTTACAAAGGCGATAACGGCGAGCAAGTTTGCATGACCCGCACTAGCCGCAAGTAAAACTAGAAACTGATCCCTTACTAGGTCCTTACAAATAAATGAAGTTGCAGATTCTGAAACTGAATGGCATTTGGCATTGGCCTCGCTATTGGAGTGAAACTTTAAACTGTAATTAAGTCTACGTGCTTTAAATTTTTCGAACTAGATGCGGCAGAAGTATTATAAGTTTTTGATATGAAAGTAGCCTTTTGTTTTTGGCACTGTTAGAACCAAAGGGATCAGTTTCTAAATACGGTTCGTCAAAAATTTAAGCCAATAATTGTAGAGATATCAAAGATATCTCCGTTTAATCTAGGACTAACCAGCCTTGGTTCTGGTGCGGCGACCCCGCCTGAACCTTCCTCTATGAAACGTTTGTTCTCGTCGGGGAATTGCACAAAGTGATAAGACGCTTGAATACCTAGGTAAGCTCGCCTTCGAAGTAACGGAATTTCTAACCCAAGCCCTGTTTTAAATCCTGCAACATTATCAGGTACCGGAGCCAGCTGGTCGCTTAGGTTATAGGTTCGTTTGTAATATCCAACTCCAACAATAACGTAGGGATTTAAATCAGCTAAACCCTTCGTAACATTTTCGGTGTTGAAATAATATTTTACATTAAGATCTAAGGTTTGAATATTTACATTTCCAGTGTACGTATTTGAAACCTGGGTTAATGCCTCGTCGGAAAAACTTTGAAACTGCACATTATGATCACCCATTGAAAAGCCAAGTGATGTCGCCAGCTGCAAATCAAAAAAGTAGGTAAACTGAAATCCGTAGGCAAGATTTGGAGCGTAGGCTTGAGCAAAACCGCCTCCCGCAAAACCTCGGTAACCAAGTTGCAAACCTAAAGTAAGGTAGCGCCCGTTTTTAAAAAAGTTGATGTCAGCTTCTTCGTCAACATCTTGCTCAAATTCATTGTAATCAGAAAATGGATCAAAGGCTTCATCGACATCGCCAGATTGTGCTAGTGCCTGCGAGGGGATTAAGCTGATCAACATGCTGATCATAATGGTCGTAAACGACATGGTTAAAATGGCTGCAACAGCCAAAAATTTTCGAGAGTAAAACATCACCTTTTTATTCTGAATGCATCTTGTGACTTGGACCACTAAAAAATGCCGCTGCAGGCACTTTTAGTCTTGAAGCGTTAATTTGAAACAAGCTTGTCGTCACTAACAGGCTGCTGCTATTTTTATTTCAATCTTAGGAGAACGTTTTGATCGACTACAAAAATTCTGGTGTCGACATTCATGCAGGTGATCAATTGGTTACTTGGTTGCAGGAAACTGCAAAGCCCTCGCAAACGAAAATTAATTCTGATGTACCTGACTACCGTAACCGAGTTATCTCGGGAATTGGTGGATTTGCTGCCTTATTTGATGGGCGTTTTTCACAAATGAAAAAGCCTTTACTCATTTCTTGCACCGATGGCGTTGGAACTAAAGTAAAAGTAGCTTCACACTTCCAAGATTTTTCCACCGTGGGACAAGACCTAGTCGCCATGTGCGTAAATGATTTAATATGCACAGGTGGAACGCCTTTATTTTTCTTAGATTACTATGCCATGGGTAAATTAGATTTAGAATCGGCCCGCGCATTTTTAAGCGGGATTCGTAATGCCTGTGAAAAATCGCACCTTGTATTAATCGGCGGCGAAACCGCTGAGATGCCTGGCGTTTATCAGTCAAATGACTTTGATTGCGCCGGATTTTCGGTTGGCGTGGTCGACGAAGAAAAAATGTGGGGCGCGCACAAAGTTGTGACCGGTGACATCATTTTGGGTTTAGAAGCTTCTGGTTTTCATAGCAACGGCTATTCACTGCTAAGAAAAGTTTTTGAAAATGAGTTTGATAAATTTAAGAACTGGCTGATGAAACCTACCGAACTTTACGTCGAAGCTATAATGTGCGTAAAGCAAGACATTGAAATTCATGCGGCAGCACACATTACCGGTGGTGGCGTACAGAATATTCCGCGGGTGTTGCCAGAATCTTTAAAAGCAAAATTGAAATTATGGCAAATGCCCGATTGCTTTTTAGAAGTACAGCGACGTGCCGAAATGACAAACCAGCAAATGTTAGAAACGTTTAACTGCGGAATAGGAATGGTTTTAATCCTGCCAGCTAGTTCGGTTGCTGAAGTCAGTTCACGCATCCATGCCGTTGGAATTAAAACGCAAGTTATCGGACAAATTGAAAATCGTCTTCCACAGGAGCCCCATGTTCTCTGGGATTAGAAAACCGAAAAACACAGCGGTTTTCATCTCGGGTAGTGGTTCGACGTTGCAGGCGTTGTTAGAAATGCAATTTCAATTGAACATACGGTTAGTGGTCAGTAATAAACGCCAGAACCTAGGACAGTGTAAGGCCAAGCGCTTTGGTTTGGAAACATATTATTTTGATAAAAATAAATCCTACATAGATCTTTCCAACTTTTTAAAATCAAAAGACATTGATCAAATTTTCTTAGCCGGTTACATGAGATTGCTTCCCAAAGATTTTGTAAATCTTTGGGAAAATAAAATTTTAAATATTCATCCAAGTATTTTACCTGACTTTCCGGGCCTTGATGCCAGCAAAAAAAGCTTTCAGGCAGGGCATGATTTGGGTGTAACTATCCATATCGTAACGGCAGAAATGGATACGGGCCCCGTAATGCTGCAAATGGTAGCTGTTAGCTCGAAATACGTAAGCCAGATGAGCTTAACCGAAGCACAGTTTCTTTTAAGGCGAACAGAGCAACATCTTCTTCGTGAATTCGCATTTAAAAGGGCCATATGAGAATAGCTTACTTTGGGTACGATCGCAGTTGTTTAAAGACCTCGAACGAGCTTAGCCGCCAAGGCTTCGATGTTGTCTACTTTTTAAAAGAGATCCAGCAGGATTTAAAATTTTCCACGTTTGATAAGACTTTTATTTTTAGTAATGACTTGATGATTCCCTATAAAGAGCAAGACCGCACAGGTGAACAGAAACAGCAGTTTTCACGTGTTGAAAAAAACTTTCACAGCTTACAGCAACGTATCTGTGCTAGGAAAATTGCAGACTTGGGTGATCAGCGTGCCGAAAACACCAGGCCACCAACGGTTCTACCGCTTACAGAAATTATGGATCTACACTACGATGCAAAAAAGAAAAAAGTTGTTGTGGAAATTGAAAGAAAGGGTATCGAGGCTTTCGAGTTTATATTAACTGAATCGCATCCGCTTGTGTCCATCTATTTTGACACTAAAAAAATTCAATTGTTTAAAGCCACCTCGCAGACTGATTACATTTGGTCATCAATTAGGTTTGAATATCAGCCGTTAAAACCAGTTGCGGCACTTCAGCAGGACTCTCCGTTTTTTCTAGTGCTGGATCCGGAGCGAAATTCAATTATCGACAATTGGTTTTACTGTGTGATTAAAGCGGGTCTACTTGAGCTGTGGACCTTTCAACCCTTTAATCAAATTAATAATCCGGAATTTCAAAATTTCTATATTGACCGCGTGCGTGCAGCAGTTGCAGTACGCTTTTCGTTTTTGCAATTACAAAATTATTTAAACACTGAACTTTCCACAGTGGGTTCACCGGACGTGCAGCAGCAGTTAATTTTATCTTCTGCGCTGGTCATGCCGAACGTCAGTTTTTGGAACGGCTTACAAATTGAAAACTTCTTAAAAACTTACTTGCACAAAATAACTCGTAAGGTAAAGAAAAATAATGAGGCTTCGGTATGATCGAACGGTATTCAACTTCCGAGATGAAAAAAATCTTTTCCGAGCAGTCGCGTTTTGCATTTATGCAAGAAGTAGAAATTGTTTGTGCTGAAGTTCAAGCGTCAATGGGTTTAATTCCGAAGGCTGCTGCCCAGAAAATTCGTGAAAAGGCAAAATTTGATCTGTCTCGTATTCAAGAAATTGAAAAGGCGACAAAGCATGATGTTATAGCCTTCGTATCAAACTTAGCAGAAAATGTTGGCCCCGATGGTCGCTTTATTCACTATGGATTAACAAGTTCGGACGTCCTTGATACGGCACTAAGTTTACAGTTGGACGCTGGCCTTGATGTTGTGCTGTCTTCAATTAAAAAATTAAGATCAGTTCTGTATTCACTAATTAAAAAACATAAAAACACGCTTTGTGCGGGCCGCACACACGGAATTTTTGCAGAAGTCACAACTTTCGGGTTTAAGCTTGCGGGGTTTCACCAAGAACTAATTAGAAATGAAATTCGACTGCTGCAGGCACAAAAGCAAATTCGCATCTGCAAACTAAGTGGCGCGGTTGGGACATCATCTACGCTTTCTTTTGAATTTGAAGCCAAAGTGGCTAAGCGATTAAAATTAACTGTCGAGCCTTTTGCGACTCAGGTTGTACCAAGGGATCGGCATGCAGAAGTCATTGTGTCGCTTTCTTTTTTGTTTGCTGGCCTTGACCGTTTAGCAATCGAATTACGCCATTTACAACGCAGCGAAATCCAGGAAGTTATTGAAGGATTTACCAAAGGGCAAAAAGGATCATCGGCTATGCCCCATAAAAAAAATCCGATCAGCGCAGAAAATATTTCGGGTCTGGCGCGTCTAATGAAAAGCTACGCGCAAGCTGCCTTAGATAATATTTCGCTGTGGCATGAACGGGACATCAGTCACTCGTCGGTCGAGCGAGTTATTTTTCCTGACACATTTCAATTGGCTCATTATGGAGTTCAGCGCATGACCACTTTGCTTGATGGACTATTTATAGATGAGAGAAGAATGTTAGATAATACGCATCAACTGGGCGGAGTTTTATATTCATCTCATTTGTTACTTCATCTGGTAGAGAAAAAGAATTTAAGCCGCGAAGACGCGTACAAAGTCGTGCAGGAAGCGGCCCATGGCTTGAAATCAGGCGAGCATTTAAAAGACGTGCTACTGCAACATGAACTGTTTGATAAAAAGTCATTGGATTTTATTTTTTCTGGGCAAAAACATTTAAAGTCGATACAGGCGCGGATAAAAAATTACTTACCAAAATAGGTGGACCAAGTATGGATTTGAAATTGATTTACGAGGGTAAAGCTAAAAAAATCTTTGAAACGAATGTGCCTAACGAGTTGCTGATGGAATTTAAGGACAGCTTGACCGCCTTTAATGCGCAAAAAAAAGGGGAGTTTCAAGGTAAAGGCAGTGTGAATTGCTCCATCTCGACTTACATATTTAAATTGCTTGCGAAACATAACATTTCTCATCACTGGATAGAGACTCATAATTCGAATCAGATGGTGGTTGTTAAAACAAAAATCATTCCGCTGGAAGTTGTCGTTCGAAACACCTTAGCAGGATCACTTGCTAAAAAAATTGGGCGCGCTGAAGGTCAAATTTTAAATAAACCATTAGTTGAACTTTATTATAAGGATGACGCCCTAGCAGATCCATTTGTAAGCGATGATCAAGCGCTTGAGTTTGAATGGGTCACATTAGAGCAGCTGCACGTAATGAAAGCTGCCGCCTTAAAAATTAATTCGATTTTAAAACCTCATTTTATTTTAGCAGGGTTACAATTGATTGATTTCAAAATTGAGTTTGGAATTAACTCTGATGGTCAGGTGATTTTAGCTGACGAAATATCACCGGATTGCATGCGATTATGGGATAAAACAACACAAGAGAAATTTGATAAAGATCGATTTCGTCGTGATTTAGGTAACGTGCAAGAGGCTTATCAAAGTGTATTAACAAGACTAGAAGGGATCCCACTATGAATGTAGGAATTAAGATCATGCCCCGTGATGTTATATTAGATTCACAGGGCCGTGCGATTGAAAGCTCGATGAAAAGTAATGGATACCGACTGCAATCTTTGCGTGCTGGTAAGTATTTAGAATTAATGCTGGAAGAAACTTCTGAAGCGGCAGCGAAAGCGGAAGTGGAAAAGATGCTTCACGAGGGCGGACTGTACAATCCGCTAATTGAAAAGTACGAAATCTTTTTTAACTAATACGCAAAGGGGGGGCTGCACATGAGTTTGAAAATTGGCATTCCACGTTTTTTAGGTACCAATTGTGACGAAGACGTTCGCAGATGGATTGTTACTAAAGGTCACAGCGCTGAGTACCTTTGGTTTGAAGATCGTTTTAACGCGGAAGAATACGATATGATCGTTATTCCTGGTGGCTTTAGTCATGGGGACTATTTACGGTGTGGTGCGATCGCAGCGCGCACGCACGTTATGAAATCTGTTAAAGAATTTGCAAATCTGGGAAAGCCTGTTTTAGGAATTTGTAATGGCTTTCAAATTCTTTGCGAAGCAGGGCTTCTGCCCGGAGCTTTGGTGCAGAATAAAAATTTACGCTTCATTGATCAGTTCCAGCCCTTAGTCGTTGCGAATAATAAGAATGTGTTTTCAAAAAATATGGTTGTTATGCAAAACCTAACATTGCCAATTGCTCACGGTGACGGCCAATTTTATGCAGACAGCGAAACCTTAAAAAAGATTCACGATAACCAGCAAGTTTGGCTAACGTACGTTAGTAACCCAAATGGCTCGGCTATGGACATTGCAGGATTAACGAATGTGAAAAAAAATGTCTGTGCATTAATGCCACATCCTGAACGAGCGTTAGCAAGCTGGATGGGCTCAAGTGACGGAGGGTATTTTTTATGAGCACTGATTTAGAGAAAAATTTAAAGACCTACCGTTTGTCTGAAGCCGAATATCAAAAAATGAAAAGCGTGTTGCAGCGGGAACCGTCACAGGAACCTTCAGTAATTGAGTGGTGTTTATTTTCTGCGCTATGGAGTGAGCACTGCAGTTATAAATCATCAAAAAACCAGCTTAAGAAATTTTCTTTTAGAAATTCAAGCACGCCGCTAATGGACGGGGAAAACGCGGGTGTAGTCGATCTAGGTTTCGGAGAAAAGATTGCGTTTAAAATGGAAAGTCATAACCATCCCAGTTTCATTGAACCGGTGCAGGGAGCAGCTACAGGTGTCGGTGGTATTCTTCGGGATATCTTTACGATGGGCGCTAGACCTATCATGACGGCAAATTATTTGTGTTTCGGTGACGTTCACGCCGAAAAAATGACAGCACTTCAACAGGGTGTGGTCAAAGGGATATCGACTTATGGCAACTGTGTCGGAGTGCCAACGGTCACGGGACAGACGAACTACCACAAAAAGTATAACAAAAATATTTTGGTGAATGCGCTGAATGTTGGCTACTTTGCTCCGGGTCAGAAAATGGCCTTATCAAATGCTGCAGGCGCTGGAAATTTAGTTGTGTATGTGGGTGCTAAAACTGGACGTGATGGCGTGCATGGGGCCTCGATGGCGTCGGCATCTTTTGATAATGATATGGAATCAAAAAAACCAAATGTGCAAATTGGCGATCCCTTTTACGAAAAACTTTTAATTGAAGCTTGTCTTGAGGTTTTAGAGAAAAATCTAGTCGTGGCGATGCAAGATATGGGCGCCGCGGGCTTAACCAGTTCTAGTTTCGAAATGGCCTCTAAAGGCCAAGTGGGACTAGTCATGGATCTAAAAAAAGTTCCACTACGAGATCCTTCCATGAGCCCTGAAGATATCCTTTTATCTGAAAGCCAAGAGCGCATGCTGCTTGTATGCGAACCGAAAAATCTTCAGGCATTAGAAGATACATTTAAAAAGTGGCATTTAGAATCAGTTGTTTTAGGCCAAGTGCAGACACCACGAAAAGTAAAATTAATGTGGGGAGTAGAAATTCTAACAGATATAGATCCAGATCTTATCGTTGAACACGCTCCGCGGTACGACCGTCCTTTTAAATCGTGGCATTACCCGAATAAAGTAGAAAATTTAAAGCTAGCTGATCCGGATTTAAAAAGATCAGTCGCAAAAGCCTTTGCAGAATTTAAGTTGAATTCTCATCAATGGATTTACAAACAGTACGATCAGCGTGTTGGCGCGCGCAC
>JAYTMU010000139.1:0-15650 GCA_043728195.1 Bdellovibrionales bacterium | reverse complement strand
TTACGAGAATCTGGGTCCATCGAGCAAGATGCTGACGTTATTATGATGTTATACCGTGATGATTATTACGAAAAAGATGACGCCGATAAAGCGGGTCATGCGGAAATCATTATTGGTAAACAGCGAAATGGGCCAACCGGCACCGTGAAGTTGCAATTTGATGCAAAATACAATCGCTTCCGTGATGCTGATCAGTCTGCAGTTTCACCGCTGCCGCCACCGCAAGCGCCGCCACCAATGCCAGGCAAGCCGCGTAATTTTGCGCCCGGAGCTAATTCTTAATTAAAACTGATTGCACGAGCACTTGAGGTCTTCGCAAAGAAGTTGGTTTTTTCCTTCGGTTAAACTGATACGGATTGTTTTTCCTTCTTCAACTTCATAGAACATTTCTTTTCCGCTATCTGAGACTGCGCGAAATTTTTCAATTTTTTTAATTAAGCGACCTAGCGTAAGGGCACCCTCTAGTTTTAGTTCGCGAGATTGATTCGCATTCGGGAAATCTTTTACCCTATCTGGCAATCCGTCTTTCGCCATTGTAAATACGCGAACTTGGTCTTTTTTTTCTTCGTTAGAATTGTTCTGTACTATAATTTCATCGCCTGTCGCTGATCTAAGTTGGAACTCGGTCATTTCAAGCTCGTCTGATTGAAATTGAATGTTGGTCTTAATTTGCTGTTGCGCCGATTCTAGTGAGTTTCCGGAACTGTATACTAAAAAAGATGCGCATTTTTTTAGATCGACGTCTACTACCTTCTGATTTGCTGAATTTTGAGCTCGGTATACTGTTGTTTCTTCTTCTAATCCAAGCTTGGATTTTGGATCGGAAAAATCGATAACTTGATCGTCGCTAGTAATTTGCGGCGCGACTGATTTTTTATTTTTAAAAATCAGGACGCCTACAATTGTTACTGCAATAAGTATGACGACTTGGAAGGCGATCTTGTTTTTCATATATCCGTCAGTGCTGATTGTAGCTCTTTGATGGCTTCGTCTTCAGATTTATTTAAATCAACAGTCACTGGATTTAAATCATAAGCCGGGCAGTAGCTACTTAAATCGTCTTGCGTCTTAGTGTAGCCGAAGCGACCCGCAACCGAATCATTTGGATTCGGCGATAGCTTGCCAACAAATAATCGCCGCTTAACTTCGGCAAGACTGATGCGACCTAAGCGTTCGTTCAATGTAATTGAGCAAAAGTTCTTTGAGCTTTTTGACGTTACATCAAGCTGCGCCTCTTCCGCTGCTGATTTAGAAATATGTGGGAAAATACTTTTGTATATAGCCAAGTTATTTGGGCTAAAAGATTTCTCGCCATTTTTTTCAAGTGCATGTTTGTAATAAACCCGAGCTTGAACTAAGGCGTCTAGCAGGCGGCGATCACGACTTGGTGTTGAAAATTGATCAAAGCTTTTGTAAATCATGCATCTTAAGTCTGATGGTTTGCTTTTATCTTGTTCGATTTCATACAGATAGCCTTTGTCGGCTTCCGCACCGGTACCGGCGATTGCCATTGCAAGTTTTGTTTTGTAAACTTCAGCTTCATTAACTGCTGTGACCCTTTGATCTAAATCAGAACAGGCGTCCGAAAGTAAGCGCATGACGGTTTGATCCATTGTTTCAGGAATTTTTTGCAGCGACTTCATTAGGATCGATTTCCATTTACCAATTCCTACTAAAAACTGCTCCTCGCTGTAACCGGGTACTGCTGCAACTGGTATTTTAGTAAGAACATGTTCAATTGGAATCCAGTTTCTTAATCCAGTTGGACTTCCGGGTACGTAAGCTGGCGTTATTTTAGTTGGATCCGATTCGCTGACTACATCTTGATAAACCCATGCCGGATTTGGCCAGCTTTTTCGTTGCTGAACTTCGAAGCCGCTTTCACGACCCACCGTCGAATTAAAAATTAATCGAGGGTTTCCTGTTTTGTAAATTTCAGCGATCGTCCAAGAGTGATGATTCTGTTTTGACGTCACAATGATTGTTCCCGCAGAAACATCTTTAAACGCGACAGGATATGTGTCCCTGTGAATCGTAGATGAAGATGCCATATCAAAAGTCCAATTAAGAAACTTTTTTAAACGCAAAATTCCAGCCGGCGTTTTGTTAAAACGTTCTGTCGTATTGGTTGCGACCGGACCGTTTGCGACGACCGGATTTTTAATAGCGAATGGTAGTTTGTTTTCGAAAGAAAAAATAATTCGTAAAGCATATACCAGGTCCGCGCAGTCAACGCGGATACCGTAATAGGGGTTTAGGGTGCCATCTGCATTGGTTTCTTTTAAAAACATGTTTTTTTGTGCATTTACTTTTAGCCACTGATGGTAGCTCTGCTCCCAAGACTCAGACCATTGGTTTTCATCTGTCCATACCTGGGCCTGGGCTATGCTGGAAAAGGCCAACACTGCGCTTATAGCAAATCCTAAGGCCGCGTGTTTTTTACTTATTAAAAAATTCTTCATACCAACAACGTCCTTCTATGAATGCCAACTGAATGGCGACTTAAAAGGTCTTCCAATTTTCAGGCCCTTCTTAATCCGCCTTATAATGATTATACGAATGCCTTCGATAAGCTCCTGTTAGAAAGCTAGACATAATGCCTAAAGTTGGCGTCTGCGCGGGATAGTGATTGTGCGCGCACTAACCCTTTGATTAATTAAGGGTGTCACTAAAATACCTAGATGTTTTAACAGCCAGGATGGCCGTTAGTTTCAAAGATTTGAAACAGAAATAGACAAGGTATTCATGCAAGCAGGAGGCGAACATGGCAACAGTATTAGAACAATTTGCAGAGCGTACCCAAATAGACGCTAACATAATGGAGACTGAACTGTTTGCGGCCCTGCGGGCGATGGAAGTTGATCCAAAGGATATGACCATTGAAGATCTGCGTGAGTGTTTGCTGATTTATTTAGACGAGGTTTTTTACGGAATTAGTCCCGAGCGCGGGCAGTAAAAGACTATCCCTGTTAATCCATCGAGGATCTAAGCTTCAACTACTGTTTTTCGACTTCTTTTTTCAAAGTTTCAAGTTCGGCTAAAGTTTTTTTAAATTTTTTATGAGAAATATCTTCCAGTTTTAATGCGCTATTAATAACAAGCAAAGCTTGCTCGTTATTTTTCATTTCTTTTAAAACTTTTGCTTTCAATAAGTTAAGCTTAGGCAAATTACCTTCCGGAAATTGAATTGCCGTATTCACGCTAGCAAGGGCTTGGTCATAGTTTTTATTTTTTAACTGATAGCGCGAATACTTCTCGTGATAAACGTACGTGTCCGGGTATTTATTTAGTAATTGCTGATACATTTCCTGAACCCGAACTTTTTCATCAGCTTCACGCAAGTAAGCAATCGCCATCAGCATTTCACCAGGGCGCTCGACCGATACATTCCGTTTTTCTGCATTAGCTTTAATGGCTTCTAGCGCCTGAGCCTTTTCCGGAGCTTTGTCTAAAAAACCATAAATTTTAGATTTCATGTACAAAGCTTCTTCAGTTTCAAAGCCAGCAGCTTCACCGAATGTGCTTTCAGCAAATGATTTTTTTAGCGTCGCCGCATTTTTTGAAAGCGCGATAAGATCTTCTAGCGTTTTATTTGCAGCAACGGTTAAGTCTTCTGTCGATTTGTTTTCTTTTTTCTTTTCTAGTAAATCGACTGACCAGCGAACCTGATCCATTTTTGAAGTGCTTTCTTTAATTCCTTTTTCTAGGGCTTTAATTTGCTCTTCCGGGGTTTTGTCCTCGGAACACTGAATTTCGGCCGCTAAGCGCAAATTAAAATCGGCTTTGTTTTTAGATTTTTCCCACCACTTAATCGCATCCTGACAGTTGTACGCCAAGTACGATTGAATTCCTAACTGTGATATGGCCTTAGCATCTCCGGCAGCCGCTTTTTTTTCTAACTGTGCAATCGATACGACATTATTTACATTAGCTTTCAGTTCGCTTGCGAATTTTTTTGCTGGCTGGTAGTCAAGCCAACGGTGAACCTCTTCACCGTCTTTGTTTAACAGGACCATGGTTGGAATGGCTTTCACGTGATACTTGTCTGCGATTTCTGAATTAACCGGCAAATCGATGTTTACCTTTTGTATGATTAGTTTCTTAAATTGATTTGCCACAGACTTTACGGGATACGTTTCCGATTGCATACGTAGACACGCCGGGCACCAAGGCGCAGAAAAAATAATTAGGGTTGGCTTATCAGATTTGATGTTTGCCATTGGTGCAGGCTTAACTTCAGCTTTTGATTCTGACGGATTCCTATTAGCTAAAGCGACGTCCATCTCATGTTGTTCACACGCCGTTTTTTTGTCGTCACAAACATAAAAGCTAAGCTTTCCATTTTTTGTTTTGCCTGGGGCCGTGAATACAAAAAGTGTTTCTGTTTTGGGTTTTGGTCGAAAGATCGCTTTTAAATCATCAAACTTCGCGTTCGCTGGCGCTTCAGCATTGAAATGAAAACCGGGCTTAACTGAAAGCTCGATCTTGTTCTCGATAACTTTATATTCAACCTGATTGTCGGTAATGCGCGCCGAAGCTGCGGCTGAGATAAGATGGCATAAAGTTAAAATTAGGAATTTCATGAATGACCTCCGTGAAAAAATAAAGGACTCCGCGTAGAGTCCTTTATTCATTAGATCTTGTCAATTTGCTGAAAGCGCTAGCTTAAGTTTTTATTAAGCGCGCTCGACAGCTATTTGAATAGCCGCTTCTAAGTTGTCCGCATAGCGAATTGTCGCCTTGTGGGTACCTAGAACTTTAATAGGCTCTTCTAAATGGATATCGCGACGGTCTACGGAAAAACCCGCTTTTTCTAATTGCTTAGAAATATCGTTCGTCGTCACTGTACCGAATAATTTATCGCCTTCACCGGCATTTAACTTAAAAGTCACTGTCGTGCCTTTTACTTTTGTTAAAAACGCTTGGCGCTCTGATAATGCTTTTTTCTTTTTAGACTCAGCAACGCGCTTTAAATGATTATATTCATTTACTTTTGTCTCGGTTGCTTCGACTGCTAGTTTTCTTGGAAACAACAAGTTTCTTGCGAAACCCATAGTTACATTTACTAAGTCGCCAACTTTTCCTAAATCTTTTACGTCTTTTTGTAATATTACTTTCATAAAATCCTCACTTTAATGATTAATTCGCTTTTATTTTTTTTCTTAAGCGTTTTCTGAAATCAACCCAGTAATCTGTTAGTCCAATAAGAACTACCGCTGGCGCTAATTGCAAAACGATCAAGATATACAATACCATTTTTGAAAACGGACCGAACCGAAATGTTCGTGTTAAAAATTCTGTAACTGCCAGGCCTTGAAAAAAGAAGGCAACTACGGAAACAATAACAATATTTAAACTGATTTTTTCTAAACTATCGATGCCAACAGGAACTAAGCTAAAGAATGCTGCAAATAACGAAGTCCAAATAAATAAATCTGGCAGTCGAAATTCAAGCCATCTTAAGCCAGATGCAACCCGAGTTTGACGAATATTAAATAACCGCGTCACTTTATTTTCCAACATAAAACCCAAAGCTAGTGAACTTAGTAACATGGCAGAAAATATTCCCGGCACATAAACTTTTAAAGTGGTCACATCCATTGGATTTTCTGGGAAGGTTTTGTTCATGGTTTGTTGTAGTGGCGTTAGTAACTCAGACCACATCAATTGCTGATCTAAATACTTAGCAGTTACACCATAAAACAAAGTAGCAAAAACAATACCTGCAACTAAAGATGCCAAGCCCGCTTTACGCCAGTCGACGCCTCTTTTTTCGAATTCATTATACAGCCCCAAGGTCATCCACGTGGCGCCGATATAAACCGAAGCAAGAGTTAGTCCCAGCCCCAAAAGAAGTGCCGACAGCAATATGCCTGCTGTCCAAAAAACTTTTGGTTTTGCGGTGACGGAGAGAGCTCGCAGAAAGGGTGCGCCTAAAAAAGAAAACAATACGGATACGACAACGCTTGTTAGCGTCAGCATCAGTACATTTCTTAGGTTATTTCTTTCTGCAGTCGTCACTTAATAATCTTTCGCTTAGTGTTCGTCTTTATCGAAACGCTCAGAACGCTGTTGCATTGCTGCTTGCTTACGAAGAGCCGATTTTGCTTCACGTTCTTTTTCACGCGCAGCTGAATCTTGTAAACCTTTTTTAAATGCTTCAATGTGCTTTAGTGGTGATACGCGCTCATCAAGCTTTGTATGCATAAAGCGTAAAACTTTATCGTTGATGCGCATTGTACGCTCAAGCTCAGCTACAGCTTGTGGACCAGCTTCAAACACAGTGTGAAAATAAACGGCTTTTTTCAGCTTACCAATTGGTGTTGCTAAAGTGCGTTTACCCCAAGTTTCCAAAGAGTGAATAGCCCCTTTGAATGTTGTGATAGTTACTTTGTTTTTCTTGAATAATTCTTTTTGTTCTTCAAGAGATGCATCTGGATGCACAATAATGATTGCCTCATACGGGCGCTTAAGATCGGCCTTTTGTTGGTCGATTGCCATAGGTTCTTTCCCTTCGGTTATTAGCCCCAACCTCAATTGGCGGAGCAAGGATGACTTTTAAAATGTATGGTAGGTCTAACATTTCCGGTAGGGGTGGACAAGGCCTGTTTGACCGCCTTATTATATTTATCTATGAGACTGGAACTTGAGGTTTTAGATGGCCACAATAAGGGAAAAAGAATTGCGCTGAAAAGGGGATTGGTCATTGGTAAAACGACTGCCAATCTTAGTTTTGCAGATGACCTCATGGCCGACGGCCATGGTGTGCTGACAATAGATCACAAAAAGTCCTGGAATTTCGAATGCTTAGCGCCAAATATGCTGCGTATAGGTTCTGGCGAACAGCCACGTGCCCTGCTGATGGTTGGATTGGTTTTTCACCTTGGCCAGACGGGATTTAAAGTGGTCGAGAAAGTGACAACCACTTTTAAGACTTGGGAGGATTCGCTACGCGATTGGCTGAAATACCACCCCGGCGATGCTAAGTTCAAAGAGTTCTTTTTTTTCTTACACCCAGTTAGCTTAAGTTTTAAACAGGGGCCCCAATACGAAGAATTTTTAACTTTAAGTTATGGTCCCCGAATCATGGGACACAATTGCTTAGATATAAATTTAAAAGACCCGGCGACTCCAAAATTAGTTGCTAAATTTTTTCAAATTGCGGATGAATGTTATGTTGAAAATTTGTGTGGTGAAAAGGCTTTCATAAATTCAAAAACTTTTGACCAACAACCAATTCAAGACGGCGATATCCTAAAAATAAATTCAACTTTAATCGAACTGAGCATTCAAAAATGACGAACACAACACAGTTTATCGAAAAGAAAACGGGCACGTACACAGCTTTTGATGGCACACCCATTTACTATGAGGTGCGTGGCCACGGCGAGCCTATTATTTTTATTTATGGAATTGCCTGCCTGATGAACCATTGGCATCACCAGGTTGAGCACTTTTCTAAAACTCATCAGGTTATTTTGTTCGACATTCGCGGACACCACAAAAGCACACCCGTACAGAATTTAAGTAATTTGAAAATGGAGCACTTGGCTTTTGATTTAAAAGGCGTGCTGAATCATTTAGGTCATAAAAAAGCCCATGTTGTTGGTCATAGTTTTGGCGTTCCGTACATGTTAAAGGCTTACGAGCAATTTCCAGAAATGTTTTCGTCGATGATATTTATAAATGGCTTTGCCAGAAACCCACTGAAAAAACTATTTGGTTTTGAATTTGTCGAGCCGTTGTTTAATTTTATCCGCGATCAGCACCGCAAGTCGCCTGACCTTTGGAATACGTTGTGGCGCGGAATGATTGATAATCCAGTTGCGTTTCAGCTTGCAGCACTTGCTGGCGGTTTTAATATTCGGCTAACCCAGTTTAAAGATATTGAAATGTACGGTCGCGGAGTTTCACGACTAGATCTTCCGATATTTTTTGAACTGTTCGAACAGCTGCTTCAATTTGATGGGAGAGAAATTTTGCAAACAATAAAGTGCCCGACGCTTATTTTGGCGGGCGATAAAGATCTGTTAACGCCGCCGTCTTACCAGACAGAGATGCATGAACTTATCGCGGGGTCTGAGCTGATGAAAATTCCGTACGGTTCACACTGTAGCCAGTTGGACTTTCCGGAATTTGTTAATTTAAAAATGCACAAATTTCTAGGCTAAAATTTATCTATAGGCAGCTTTGGTTATTTTCCATCCTGTTTTTTCAACCGAGCCATCTGATTTGAAGACAATCTTCACTGTATCACCCGTAACGCTTGCAGAAAAAAAATCATCATTCATGCCGCTGATCGTTTGCACCACAGTACCGTCCGCATCAACAATTTGTACGGTGTCATAGCTAGATTCTGTATTAAATTTTTCAAAGTACACGGCAACTTCTTTGGCGCCCGCAACTTTAACTTCGAAAACTTCGTTAGTATCTTTCAAATACGGGCTTGCCGAAGCCACATCAGCAACTTGAGTTGACCAGTTCGTCGGGTCATTTGGATCGGGTGGTGCAACTGTGTTTGTTAGCGCATTGTTTGCGTTAACCATTCCGCCAGATCTTACTTTTCCGCGCAGGCCAGACATGGGGCGAACAGTTGCTATCAATCGTTCTTTTATTTCTAATGCCGTCATTTTTGGTTCGTTCGATAATACAAGTGCGGCAACCCCTGAAACGTGTGGTGCAGCCATTGATGTTCCAGACCATGATTCATAACTGCCAACAGTTGAAGAATAAACATTTACTCCTGGTGCTGCCAGATGCACGGTTCGTTTTCCGAAGTTTGAAAAATCAGCTTTTTCTCCGGTGTTATTAATAGCAGCTACAGAGATAATATTTTCTACAGCGTAATTTGCAGGAAATGTATCGCTGTTGTCGTTGCTGTTTCCATCATTTCCGGCAGCCGCCACAAATAGTGCGCCCGCTTCATTTGATCTTTGAATGGATTCTAATAGTGTTTGCGACATTCCGCCGCCACCCCATGAATTACTCATGATATGCGCACCCATTTTGGTTGCGTAATCAATTGCAAGAATTGCGTTTTCTAGCGACCCAGATCCATTCTGATCTAAAAATTTAACCGCCATGATTTGCGCGTCCCAATTTACGCCGACAATTCCTTTTCCATCATCACCTTTGCTGGCAATAACTCCGGCACAATGGGAACCATGGCCATGATCATCGGAAGCATTTCCAGTATTGTTTGTCGCATTGTAGCCGTGGATATCGTCAATGACTCCGTTGTTGTCGTCATCAACGCCTTCAATTCCTTCGGCTTCAGCTGTGTTAGTCCATAAGTTATCTTTTAAGTCAGGATGGTTGTAATCTACACCGGTATCAATCACGGCGATAATTGTACTTTTCGATCCGGTCTGAATTTCCCAGGCTTTTTCAACATCTATATCCACACCTTTAGTTCCAAGAATGCCTTCGGAATCTATTTGTCCGCTGTTGGATAAACCCCACAGCTGGATATACAGTGGATCGTTAGGTACTTTATTAATTCGGTAAATATAATTTGGTTCTGCAATTTCGACCAATTTATTTAAAGACAGCGATTTGACTGCTGACTTTGTCATTTCAAACACAGGCTTTTTTACAACCACGATATTTTGGGAAGGTATCGTTGATTTTACGTAAGCACCCAACAGCTGGCTTAACTGCTGCTTGGTTTTTTGTCGGACAACATTTTGTTTTAATCTAACAACGTATTCACCCGGCACAGCTTCCACCGCCCTAGTTTCAGCAAAAACTGACGTTGCGATTGTTAAGATGAACCCGATTTGTAACGCTCGTCCCATGAGATTCATAAAGATTCTCCTTCCGTGAGAACTTAATGTGTGTGGGAAAATCGTACCAAGTCCAAAGTGCCGTAGCACAAGCTTTTAAGGTTCCAATCTGAAACTGGACTTTCAGCGAGTTTTACAGCCTCAGATCAATTGTAACTTTTAATAGAAATTTAAATGGCTCTTTTTTTATTAGGGGCTAAATCATTTTCTTCAAAATCAAAAGCCATTTGCGTCGGCAACGAGGACTTTTCGGACAACGCGATCGAGACTATTTTCCCAGGATTTGCTGAAATAATCTTTTTTTCAGACGGAGTTGGCACATTCTGACCGTAGGCTTGCTTAATTAAATTCTTAACAAAGGCCTCTTTAACAGCGTCGCTGCCTTTGGGATTAAAGCCAATTTCTTTCATCAATTCGCCAATTTTTTTCATCAGAACTCCAACGCATTTTGCGTAGCTATTCCTTGTCGTCAGTTGTGGGCGCTAAATGGAGATGAAAGTCTGGATGTCGTCGTTTTTTTTGATAGTCGTCAAGATGTCGTCCCACTTAAAGACAGGCTAGACTTAGGGTGTGGTTAAGCATGACATCGTGCTCGCAAAATTCTTATTTTGATCTTTATTATAAAAAACTTTTATGGTTTTGATGCGAAACGGCTAACTCTGTTTAAGTTGGTTTCCATATTCGCCGATTCGATAATATGAAACTAGTGGTTTTTTTAATTATCGTGTATGTGTCTTCGGCACAAACCTCTGACATTCCTGCGGATGACCTAATGGAATCTGCACAAGCACTGGTGTCTAGAATTAATTCTGCAAACCAAAGTTTAAATAGGGCTGATTTAACTCCGACGGCGAACGGTAGCGAGTGTCAGGTTGTTCGTGGCAGTGAATCGTTTGGAACTGGTTTTTATGCCAAAAGCTGCAAATCAAATCTTCCTAATGATTTAATGGGGAAAAATTTAGTTTTAGTAGCTCAGTATGCCTCGTACGAGAAAGTTCCTGTTGAATTAAGAAAACAATTCCCGGAACCAGAAAAAAGTTTGTGGACTCAAGCTTACAAATTTTTTGCTTTTGTAAATGAATTCGGCGTAACTGCAGCAACTCTACGTGGCGATGACATGGGTTACACTACTGGCTCAACCCTTGGAGCCGGCGCAACATATAATAACAAGGTTGATGTCACAGTAAGCCTTAGTGGAAATCTGTACACTGCACGCGAGGGCGGGTTAAAAACTGACGCGAACGGAATAAAATCTGCAGATCAAAAGTTCAAAAATGAAACTATTTTTCAAATTCTTGCAGATAATAAACGTGCAGGAAACCTTATGTACTGGGATGCAAAGGGCGGGCTAGTCAATATCAGTTCAAAAGAAAGAATGGGCCTTTTGGACGGATCATTTCAACAAAAAGAGTTTCATGACTTTTTGAATGAACGAAATTTGGGGAAAAATGTTGTGTATCGAAATATCAAGGACAATAGAAAAGATTCTAACGGGGTGTTCATAGAATCTATGATTGGGCTACAGCACCGCTTTCAAGTTGGCTGCCTGGATGTGTTAGCCAGTGCCGGGTTAGGCGCAGGAATTTCAAACTTAAAACAATACCGCGCAGGTCTTGCAGCCGCATCCTTAAGCGGTACTTACAGCTATCAAGGAAAGTTTGTTGAAGCTGGTGTGAAGATTGATCAAAGAATTCATCCAGACGGCATTTTGCGAACAGCAACTGTATTTGCAAATGCTGGCGAAAAAGACAAGTATGAAGTTTATTTTCAAGTAGCAAGTCCAAAGGGAAAGCTTCCGAATGGAACACTGCTTTATAACGGTAACAACATGAATACGGGCGCTCCAGACAAAGGGGCAATGATTTCGGTAAAAATTTACAACAACTTTTTAAACTAAAACTGATCGGTTCGGTTAAGAACAAAAGTTCCAATCGTCTTTGTGGTGCCGTTGACCATGCGCTCGTACATATAGCCCGATAGCTGCTGCGTTTCTGAAATTTTATAAACTTGGTAAAACTGACTTCCACTATCAATCAAAAATCCAGAAGAATCTTGCGCTTGGTAGGCTAGGCGATTTGTAAGAAAACTTTTCGAAGACTGTTCTTGGCCATTTTTAAATATTTTAATGCTGCCTTTAAGTAGGGTTTCGGCATCTGTTTTTACCTGAGGGAATATTTGCACTGCTAAAGAGCCATATTCTTTTTTATTGATGTCCATGATTCGTCCGCGGTAAGCGCCGAAAATGGCTTCTAGCTGGTCGGCTGGTGGTTGTGTCGAACTTTTTAAAAGCAAATCTAAATTTTTAATTTCAACGTTCTTTAAGTTTTTTTTAATTTCTTCTCGGTCGCGTGAATTCGTCAAAATCCATTCGTAAGATTTTAGACGTTTGTAATCGTACTGTTTTTCCGGCTTCGCTACCTTTGGCTCTGAATTTTCAGACGCTTGTTTCCTGACTTCTTGTTTTACAGGTGCTGGAAATTCAGGCGGCACTTCTTTGATTACCGACTTTATTTGAAAAGTTTGTGGCTTCGCTACAGCAAGACCTAGATCTGCTAGGAAAACCTGTAAGATCTGCGCTAAAATTTCTTCCTGCTTTTTGTTTTCTGCTCCATCGACAATATTTTGAAACTTGGTTTTTACAGTCTCAAGCTCTGCGCGTGTGAATTTAAGTTCTTCTTGGGCTTTTACCAGGTCTTTAAAGTCTGCTGTTTCGCGGAATGTTTTTTCACCGTAATTGCGGCCGGCCATAAAGCCGCCAACTCCGATCGACAATCCTAGAAAGATCGTGATGAAATCCTTCACTAAGCCATGTCTCCGCCGCCCATTTCTTCTTTTCTATTCACAGTTGCTCGCAGAAATTCGCGGTTCATTTTGGCAATGTTGATCAGTGAAATTTCTTTTGGACAAGCCGCTGAACAGGCGCCCGTACTTGTGCATGCACCGAAACCTTCGGCATCCATTTGTGCAACCATATCTAGCGCGCGCTGATCGCGTTCGACTTTTCCTTGCGGAAGTAGTGCTAAATGAGAAATTTTTGCGCTAGTAAAAAGTGCGGCAGATGCATTTTTGCACGAGGCCACGCAGGCGCCACAACCGATGCACGCAGCCGACATAAATGCTTCGTCTGCGTCAGGTTTTGGTATGGGTGTGCTGTTCGCATCAAGTGCATTTCCGGTATTAACAGAAACATAACCACCTGCAGTAATAATTCTGTCTAGTGCGGATCTGCTGCACATCAAATCTTTTATCACCGGAAACGCAGCGGCACGCCAAGGTTCAATTGTTAGGTGTTCGCCATCTTTAAAGTTGCGCATGTGCAACTGACAAATTGTGGTTCCTTTTTGCGGGCCGTGGGCTGCGCCATTGATCATGAATCCACAGCTTCCGCAAATTCCTTCGCGGCAGTCATGATCAAACACGATTGGTTCAGCACCTGTCTTTATTAAATTTTCATTCACGGCATCTAGCATTTCTAAAAAAGATGCGTCGGGTGAAACTTCTTTTGCATCGTAGTCGTGAAATTCACCTTTGGACTGAGCATTTTTTTGCCGCCAAACTTTTAGTTTTAAATTTATATTTTTTTTCTGTTCCATTTTTTCCTCTTACTTGTACGAGCGTGTTGCCAGTTTTACGTTGTCAAAGGTTAAGTCTTCGGTATTTCGCGTTTGTGGTTTGCCGTCGTCGTTCCATTCCCAGGCAGCAACGTGACAAAACTTTTCGTCATCGCGCTTGGCTTCACCGTCAACTTGATGCTCTTCGCGAAAATGTCCACCGCACGATTCTTCCCGTGTTAAGGCGTCACGACACATCAATTCGCCTAGCTCGATAAAATCGGCCACACGCCCTGCTTTTTCTAATTCCGTATTTACGCCCAAAGCTTCGCCGGGAACTAGTACGTTGTGTTTAAATTCTTCACGCAGTTTTTGAATTTTTGTGATGGATTCGGACAAGGCTTTTTGGTTTCGGGCCATGCCGCAGTTTTCCCACATGATGCGGCCTAGTTCCTTATGAAAACTTTCAACCGTGCGCGCACCTTTAGTACTAATTACTTTTTGAATTTCTTCTTTGACTATGTTTTCGCTATTTTTGAATGCATCGTGAGCAGTCGTCACAACACCCAGTTTATTATTAGCAATATAGTCGCCTACAGTGTAGGGAAGTACAAAGTAGCCATCAGCAAGTCCTTGCATAAGTGCCGACGCCCCCAAGCGATTCGCGCCGTGATCAGAAAAGTTCGCTTCACCCGCAACAAATAATCCGGGGATCGTGCTCATTAAATTGTAATCAACCCACAGTCCGCCCATTGTGTAATGCGGGGCCGGGTATATTTTCATTGGCATCTTGTATGGATTTTCGCCAGTGATTTTATCATACATCTGAAATAAATTTCCGTAGCGTTCTGAAATTTTATCTTCTCCTAGGCGTTTTATACTGTCGCGAAAATCCAAGTAGACAGCTTGCTCTCCCTGAACGCCAAAGCCTTCGTCGGCGCGGTACTTAGCTTGGCGTGAAGCCACATCACGTGGCGCCAGGTTTCCGAAGCTTGGATAAATTCGCTCTAGGAAATAGTCGCGCTCAGCATCTGGAATTTCGCCAGCTTGGCGCTTGTCGCCTTTTTTACTTGATACCCATATTCGACCATCATTTCGAAGCGATTCGGACATCAACGTTAATTTCGATTGGTTTTCTCCATGAACTGGAATGCATGTGGGATGAATTTGCGTGTAACACGGGTTTGCCATATAAGATCCACGCTTGTGCGCGCGCCATGCCGCAGTTACAGCACATGCCATTGCGTTCGTAGATAAATAAAACACATTTGAATAACCCCCCGTTGCAAGCACTACAACATCAGCTTCGTGGGATTCGATTTCACCTGTTAAAAGATTGCGAACGATAATTCCGCGTGCTTTTCCGTCGATCACAACCAGGTCCAACATTTCACGCTTGGTGTTTAGTTGAACATTTCCAAGGTCAACTTGTCTCATCATCGATTGATAAGCTCCGTACAAAAGCTGTTGGCCTGTTTGTCCGCGGGCATAAAAAGTTCTAGAAACTTGGGCGCCACCGAACGACCGATTTGATAGTAAGCCGCCGTACTCGCGCGCCAAAGGAACCCCCTGTGCAACGGCTTGGTCAATAATGTTTACAGACACTTCTGCCAAGCGATGAACATTGGCTTCGCGTGCGCGAAAATCTCCGCCCTTAACTGTGTCATAAAATAAGCGGTGAACCGAGTCCCCGTCGTTTTGATAATTCTTTGCCGCATTAATTCCACCTTGCGCAGCTACCGAGTGGGCACGCCTTGGGGATTCGTGCACGCAAAAAGCTTTTACGCGGTACCCAAGTTCACCCATCGAAGCAGCAGCAGAAGCGCCTGCTAAGCCGGTTCCAACAACAATCACAGAATGTTTTCTTTTGTTGGATGGATTCACTAACTTCATATCGAATTTATGGTTTTCCCATTTAGATTCGATGGGCCCGCCGGGAATTTTGCTATCTAATTTTACTGACATAGATTCCTCTTTTTATTTATGAAATAAAAAAACGTAAAGGGGTTGAGACAAAAATCCAAAGGCAACGATGACGGCATAAACCCATGCGCCTTTTCTTATTCCGCTCTGCATTTTTCGCTCTAATACTCCGAATGACTGAAATACAGAGCCCGCGCCATGGCTTAAGTGAAACATCATTAGAACAAGCGCTAGGATGTAACCTGCGACGTATTCCGGCTTGTGAAAAATCTCGATGATCAGGCGGTGTAAGTCGCGCATGACGACGCCGTTCACATTGGTTTCGTAGTGCGTTCCGTACTTAAATGTAATTAAGTGTAAAATAATAAATGCAAGTAACGCCGAACCTTGA
>JAYTMU010000138.1:0-3515 GCA_043728195.1 Bdellovibrionales bacterium | reverse complement strand
AGGCTTTGCGGCTCCGTTTGTTCCGGGTTGGGACTGTCACGGTTTACCTATCGAACACAAAGTTATGAAAGATCTTGCTGATAAAAAAATAGTTAAGACCGATCAAGAAGTTTTAGCTTTGTGCAGAGACGAAGCCGGCAAATGGGTTAACCATCAGCGCGAGCAGTTCAAACGCCTTGGTGTTTTAGCTGACTGGGCAAATCCATATTTAACGATGTCGAAACAATATGAATCTGCGGAAGTGCGTGAATTTGCAAAAGCCTATAAGCGCGGCGTAATTTATCAAGGCGTAAAACCTGTGTATTGGAATTGGACTTTGAAGACTGCTTTAGCTGATGCCGAAGTCGAATATCACGACCATAAATCACCATCGATTTATGTGAAGTTCGATGTAACGGACGCTGAAACTTTAAAAAAAATAGGAAATCCTAAAGGAAAAACTGCAATTGTTATTTGGACGACGACTCCGTGGACACTTCCCGCGAACGTGGCGATCAGTTTTCATCCCGACTTCGAATATGCAGTTTATAATAATGGTACTGAAAATTTAGTTATTGCTAAGAAGCTAAAAGAAATATTTGAAAAAGAAATGAGTATGACTTTATCGGAAGTTACTTCCTTTAAAGGATCGGACGTTGATCTTGGTAAAGCTAGGCATCCATTTCTAGACCGTGATTCTATCTTGGTACTGGGATTACATGTTACTGCTGATGCAGGTACCGGTTGCGTACACACGGCACCTGGCCACGGTGCGGACGACTTTCGTGTTGGACAAAAATATGGCTTACCAACTTTGTGTCCGGTAGATGATGCTGGAAAATTCACAGATGAATTTCCGGAAATGCAGGGCATGAATATCTTTAAAGCCAATCCGCTGATTGTTGAAAAACTACGCGCCAGCAATCACCTGCTAAAATTTTCTGAATTTGTTCATAGCTATCCACACTGCTGGCGTTCTAAAACTCCGCTTATTTTTCGTACGACGGCGCAGTGGTTTATTGGGATTGATCAAGAAGAAACTCAAATACGTAAAAAAACTTTGAAAGCCTTAGACGATGTTCAGTTTTTTCCTGACTGGGGTCGTGCACGTTTTCAAGCGATGATGGAAAACCGACCTGACTGGTGTCTGTCACGTCAACGTATTTGGGGTGTACCAATTCCGATTCTAACTTGCATCGCTACAGGTGAACCACTAGCCGATTATGACATTATGGTGCGTGCAGCGGACATTGTTGCTGAGGGCGGCATCGAAGCGTATTACAAAGCAGATGCAAATGCTCTTGCTGGAAAAAGTTGGAAGAAACCAACTAACACAAAAGCTGAATTTGGCTCGGAAGGTTTTAAAATTGGCCGCGATATTTTAGATGTCTGGTTTGACTCGGGCGTCTGTCATGCGGCTGTGCAATCCCCAGAAGCTGGTCACGGTTACAAAAATAGAATCGCTGATGCGTACATCGAAGGGTCCGATCAGCATCGTGGATGGTTCAACACATCGATGTTATCTTCAATGGCTACAACTGAAAAACCACCGTTTAAAGCACTTATCACTCATGGTTTTGTGATGGATTCAACTGGCCGTAAAATGAGTAAGTCATTAGGTAACGTGGTTGACCCGAATGAGGTTTCATCAAAAAGTGGATCTGAAATTATTCGCTTATGGGCAGCGTACGGAGACTACGGCAGCGATTTAGGTTGTGGAAAAGAAGAATTAACCCGTGTTACGGAAACCTATCGCAAAATAAGAAATACGATGCGCTTTCTTTTAGGCTCGACATCGGATTTTGATATCACTAAAAATGAAATTGCCTTTGAAAAGATGACTCAAGTCGATCAATGGATGATGCACCAGGTGACGCAATTGATTATTGATGTAACAACAGCCTACGATAAGTATGAGTTTTTCCGTGTGTATCATTTGTTAAATAATTTTTTTACCGTGACGTTGTCTGCAACTTACATGGATATATTAAAAGACCGCTTGTACACGTGGAAGCCTGATGGGTTAGCAAGACGCAGTTCTCAGACAGCGCTTTATCATGTTTGCACATCAGTGATCCGTATGATGGCCCCCATCCTTTCCTTTTTGGCCGAAGAAACGTACTCGTATCTTAAGGCTTCAAAGAAAGAATCTGTGTTCTTAGAAGACTTTCCAACTGCCAATACAAAATGGCTTAATCCACAGCTTTCATTGCTATTTGAAAAAGTATTAGCTGTACGAACCGACGTGCAGAAGAAATTAGAAGATCTGCGCGCTGCTAAAACAATCGGTGCAAGTCTTGAGGCTCAGGTGACCATTGCTGCGGATGGCGACGTGCTAGCGGCGTTAAATAAGGTTTCTGATTTACGTGAGATACTGATTGTTTCAAAAGTGACACTGGTGCAGGGCCCATACGCTGTCACTGCTGTAAAAGCTGATGGCGAAAAATGTGTGCGCTGCTGGGTTTATTCAGACCAAATCTCAAAAGCTGAAGTCACCTTGGGCGTTTGCCCCAAGTGCGTCGAGGCCCTGACGTGACCAAAAAATATTTGTTACTGGCGTGCTCAGCTGGCTTAATAATAGCTTTAGATCAACTGACAAAAATTTATATTCACACGCAGTTTCAGTTGCACGAATCAAAAGTCGTTATCGAGAATTTTTTTAACATCACCTACATTCGTAATTTTGGTGCGGCGTTTGGGTTTTTAGCAACGTCATCAGCTGCCTTTCGCGAAGTTTTCTTTTTATCCATGCCGCCGATCGCCTGTTTAATTATAATCTACATTTTACGTGGTGTGCGAAATGATGATTTTCGTCAGACGCTGGCACTATCAGCAATATTTGGTGGGGCTTTAGGAAACTACATTGATCGCTTGCAGTTTCGCTATGTAATTGATTTTTTAGATTTTCATTTGTTAGGAAAGTTTTCTTGGCCTGCATTCAACATTGCTGATTCGGCTATTGTCTGTGGAGTTTTGTATTTGATGTATCTGATGTTGACTGAAAAGAAGCCGCAAACGACATGATTCCTAATATTACGTTAGGTCCCGTACAAATTCCGACATTTTTTTTAATCATTAGTTTGTCGTTATCTGCATTGCTGTTCGTA
Organism: Bdellovibrionales bacterium; assembly: GCA_043728195.1. Classification (GTDB taxonomy): domain Bacteria; phylum Bdellovibrionota; class Bdellovibrionia; order Bdellovibrionales; family Bdellovibrionaceae; genus Pseudobdellovibrio. The sequence continues at coordinate 429 of JAYTMU010000138.1, read as the reverse complement.
CTTTCTTACCGTGTAGACCAGTTCAGAAGAAACAGACAAATTGCTTTTAATCTGGCGCTGCTGCTTATGGTGGGTGGATTTGTTGGCGGTCGACTGCTACACGTTTTTTACGAAGAGTGGCCTTACTACGCTGCAGACCTGAAACAGATTTTATTTTTCTGGAACGGCGGCTTTGTTTACTACGGCGGTTTTATAATCGCGTGGCCTTTAACTTACTTTTACTGCCGTCAAAAAAAAGAATCATTTTTACAATGGGCTGACTTTTTTGCACCGCTGTTGTCGCTGTCACATGCGCTGGGCCGCCTAGGCTGCATACTGACCGGTTGTTGTTACGGTCAGTTTTGCGAATTACCATGGGCCGTTGGTGGGCGCCATCCCACAGCACTGTATCTGATGGTTGGCGAATTATTTATTTTTGCTCTGCTGCTT
>JAYTMU010000137.1:0-2819 GCA_043728195.1 Bdellovibrionales bacterium | reverse complement strand
AACTAATTACGACGCCCAAAGTACTGCAATGGCCGCAAAGGCTGCAACAGCAATGAGTAAGCGAAATTATCCTGTTACTACAGGTAATAGCGAACTGGTGTTTACAAAAATAAGTGCAGGTCTAAATGACGGCAACATCGATTTGTATTTTCAAGTTTTCGATGCAATCCGTAGCACCGTAAAAACCACTCTTGAAGAAGCCGATTCTGCGTGTACCGTATTTGTCCTACCCGGACGCCTTACGACAGAAAACAAAAGTCAGTACATCGAACTTTTTAATTGGCTGGATGACAGCTGGTCGTTTTCATTTCAAGAATCAATCCAGATGCTAAATATAGTCAGTGCGACTCAAGTTTTAGATGCTAACCGCACAGCCTTATTTCGCCGGGTGCATCGCTGGCTTTCAGTAAACGTCGCATTTTCAAAAGCTGAATCGTTTGCAAAAGTGGACCAGTATTTTAATGTGTTAGGTCTTAACGACACGTTGTACGGAAAACTAAAAGCAGAACACGCAGCTTTAGTTCAGCAGGGGATGCCATCGTTAGAAGCGCTACGTAATGCCGAAGCAAAAGTTTTTACGGCTCGTCTGAATAATCCGTAGAATGTTCCGTGCACAAACTCTAAATTGTTCGTGATCAATTTTGGCATCACAAGATAAAGCAAAGGAAGATAAGTGTAGCTAGGCAGGCCAAAGGAATACCAACTAGGAATTTGAAGATTTTTTTAATTTTCATATTGAACTTCAGCGTAGTACTTCGAGCAATGGTTGTCCAAAATCAAATCCTATGCGACGCCTATTACTCAATTAGAGCTCAACCATTTGCACTTAACTACGGCCGCAGTCAGTAAGCCTGAGCCTTTTAGTATTACTTAAAAGGGTTTAGCTTATTCGCTGTCAGATCAAATCTATTGAAGCTTCATAACGCTATCAAAACTAAGACCAATCGGAATCCCAGATTCATTGGGTTTTGTTCATGTAAGAATTTCAAGATTGTCAAAATCATAACAGGCGAAAATCTTATCACAGACTGGTAATGTGTGAGGTCAAATAAGGAGTCGCTCTGAAAGCCATAACACTTGCCATTCTTTTTTATGCTTGCGGATCATCTGCGTTAGCTTCTTTGAAAGAAGCTAACGCATTTTTGATAAAAAATAATCCTTCGATTTTAGTTGTTGGAGCGGACCATGCAAATACAGGTTTGACACGAGGACTTATTGATCTAATAACTTCTGCGCTGAACCAATTCAATTTGAATTGTCTTTTTTTGGAGTTACCAAGTGACATTCAAAACCCGCTTGATCAAGCAATTGAAAACAATAGCTTAAAGATTTTTTCACAGGCTTTTTTGGAGTCCAAGATTAATTCTACCGCTGCGGCCTATATTCGACTGGGAGCTCCAACCAACATTCGTGAAAATATTCGAGAGGCATTTGCCGCTCACTACAATGATCCACTCCTCAACAATTCTGTTTCCGCTGAATTAATAACTTTTTTAAAGATGCATCATTTCCAAGCTTTAGCTTTTGATACCCCCTCTGATTCGAAAGAATTTCAGGAAGCAACTTACTATTCCGTCCAGGATCAGAAATATGGTCGTACGTTGGAACGAGATATTCTAAGTATGAAAATATCAAATCAAAGAAGCCAGATCATGAGCCAAAAAATTCAAGAGAAGTTTAAGAGCTCGAGCTGTGACCGCGCACTGGTCGTAGTTGGCTATGCACATTTGTTTTCGGACACTTACTTCAAAAAAATGTACTCTGCTGAGATTGGTTTAAGACCACTGCAAATATTATTGAATGACGCGGGTTTAAAATCCGTCGTATTACTGTCTGAAAAAGCTGAAGGCCTAACTGAGACAAGCTTGGATACAACAGCTGATCCAGAAAACAGATTTCCTCTTTATCTTGGTAAGCTCTTGAATCCCTAGTCGAAACCCCTTCTTAAAATTCATATCACGAATCAACAAGGTCTAGTCTAAAAAACTGAGCCTTTATTAATTGCGCGCGTGATCAGAAGTCAGCATCCGCGTGTACTTTGGAAAAGACATAATCCCTTTTTGCTATTTCGAACTTATGGCCATGACGGCCATAAGTAAGCGTTCACACGGACGGAATATCTGGGGAATCTCCAATTACTGCTATTTGAACGCCGAAATACTAAAAAATATCCACGCGCAAACTGTTTAAACAAACCGTTCTTATAAAGTAATTTCTTTCTTAATAATCCCTGCGCGCTCAAAGTTCACTTGTATTTGAACGGGCCCAGCGCCTTCGATAATCCATTCCAAACGGCATTCATTTTTATTTGCCATTTCAGCATACCAAACGGGACTGGTTCGTGGACCGCGGGCCGAGCGCCCAGTTAAATGTTCGATCTCGAATTCAGCTTTTCCACTTATAATTTTTTGCTTTGGTGCTAATTGCAACTGCACCCGGGGTTTGCGCGCGGCCGCCGTTTCTACTGCCCTGACCGTACCGTTCGTCGGTAGGTACCCTTGGTTACTAAAATCAATCACCACTTTCCATTGGTTAGCAGAAATTTTTGTCACGTCACACGCTGTGATTTTTACCAAAGGACAGGCTTTAGCAAAAGTCAGTGTACCTTGAAAAACTTTTTCAATTTCTGCAGTTAAAAATTTTTCTGGTGGATTTTGGAAAACAAATTTCCAATCCCAACCACCAATTTCAACTTCACCTAGCTGCGGATGCTGAAACGTTTCCCACCGCACATGAAAGCTATTTTCAGGTAAATGCGTTTCACACCAATTATAAATTGCCACCAGCTGTTCTTCGGTTGGGGAATTGTAGCAATCAAG
>JAYTMU010000136.1:0-13441 GCA_043728195.1 Bdellovibrionales bacterium | reverse complement strand
AAACGCTGGAAACCACGATAAGTCCAACCATGACGGTAAACTGCATTAGACGTTACCGAAATTTTTTCAGTAACTGGAACAGTTACATCTAGAGTTTGCGCTAGCCTGTATTCAACGTTTGGTGAGCCTTCGGCATTCTGGGTAAATTCATGAATGTTTTTTGATAAACCAAGTCTGTAGTCAATTTTTGCAAATGCTAACTGCAGCCGTAACCCATTACTCATGCTTACGCTTGATTGTAATCGGTCGCTTTTCTGAGACTCTTTATTTGTCGGAGCCACCATTCCCACTGAGTGTAATGACAAAAGCTCTGGTGTTAGCTGCGCGCCTTTAATTGAAAGGGACAATGTCGAATTGGACAAAGTCGTTTCTCGGGGGCCGGCATTACTTTTTGATAGTATGGTCTTGGCGCCCAAAGTTAATGTATCTGAAATTTTGTAACTAGGAGCGATAAGTAAATCAGTGCCACTTTCGCGGTCGCTGCGTTCGTCGACTGCTATCTTTTGTGAAAATCCGACAATGGCTAAGATTGAAAATTTCTTATCGATAACTTCAGCCGGTTTTAAATCAGTAGACACCATGTTTTGAATATCTGAAAGTTGTGCTGTTGCGGTTCCGATTTTGTCGCTTGATGGGACTGTCTTTTCCTGCGCCGTTAATGACACTGACAAAAGAAGAATAGCAGTGGTTAGAATTATTTGTTTTAATTTTTTTGGTAGATCCACTTGCAATCTCCTTTCAAAAGTTGTTTACAAACTAGAACAATTTTTGTAAGCCGACCATTCAATCAATTCTATTCGTCTGATAACTGAAAGTTATGCAACAGTCTTTTGGCGACGAAAAGACACCAGATGAATGGGTTTTCTAGCTGTGCTTTTTGATAATGCAGCAAGCTGGCCAAGATGTTATTGTGATAAAGTGGTCAGAATGGCCACAGAAGCGCGTGTTAAAGCAGTGATACTAGCAATAACAAAATATTATACCAGCGTGTGAATTTTTTCGGGAACAAGTTTCTTCCACGACTTATCGTTCTTTTTAATTAGCTTATTCACGTCGTCGGAATGAATGTATTCGCTGATTTCATCACAGCCAGCGATGTCTTGAATATTTTTATTCTCGATAAAATGGTTGTAGATGTGTTTAACCTCGGGCTTTGGAAAAAAGCTTTTAGTTAATAGACAGATCTCATTCGTTTTATGAGGGTAAATATAAACCCTAGAAAAGCGGCCCAGTAGCTTTCCAAGGCCTTCAAGTAGGCTGCCGCGCAGATCAAGATAGAAATTAACATCAAATAATTTTTCTAAGTAAGCAGCACTTATAACTATACCAAGCGGCTTTGCCGTACTTAAACGAACGAATTCTTTAACTTGGTAGAACAACGTAAACCGAGTGATCAAGGCAGGTATTCCCAGAGCATTAATCATTTGCACACGGTGAAGTGCGTCCTCAGGGGTAAGCTTACTTCCTTTGATGCGATTATCTAAAATAAATTCAAAAAACCCCAACACGTCGCTTGCTTTTAAATTAAATTCTTTTTGAAAGTGCTCTAAGCCACGCTTAAAGATGTCTAAATGCGTGTTGGTTACTGGATTATAGGCACCACGCTGGATCAGCATGGGTTTATCAAATAAGTAGTCTCCGGGGTTATGCAGCTGACCCTGGGCATCGACTAGAATGGCTTCGGCCCAGCCCAAGTGAACTAACTTAAGATTAAATAAAATAGGATCATACTTTTTAAACTCGTCCCCTGAAAATTCAATGATATCAATCGCAATGGAGTCTTCTTTAATTTGGTCAAACAACCCAGCTAAGAAATCATCGGCATTTTTACGTTCATAAAAGCACGAATACATTAAGTTAACCCCAAGGCGACTTAAGGTTTCTTGCTGCTGCAGACGATGTTTATCTAGCAGACGCACGTGAAACAGTACGGTTTGCGGTTCACCTTTAGGTTTAGCTTGAAAACGAACGCCCAACCAGCCATGGTTTTTCGTTCCAGTTGAAACAGTGTCAGCAAAGCTAAAAAAACAGGTTTTATCGCCGCGCTCATCGGTCAAGCGGGTAACAACCTTGGAATATTCTTTATCCAGCATTTTTTCCAAGCGTGGTTTACAGACGTAACGACCTGTTTTTTCCTTACCATAAATAATATCACTAAAGGTCATGTCGTAAGCCGAGATAGTTAATGCAATTGTTTGCGACGCGCGCCCTGCTTGAAAAAACTGTCGGGCCACTTCTTGGCCGGCACCAATTTCTGCAAACGACCCATAGAAAAGTGGATCCATATTTATATCAAGGGCTTTTTCCTGCGTCGTTTTAGTTCGCATTGGGACCTTTCCCAGATGAATCCGTTTTAATCCACGCCGTTAGGGCTAAACTCATGGCTTTTTCTACCGGAATATCGACGTGTTCAAGTTCTGTCTTATGAATCAAAAGCGTGTAGCCACCTAAACCGTAGCTCATGGGGAAATACACAGCGACACGGTCGTTGTTTTTTAACGATGCCACACCGGCATCTTCGAAATGCTCGCGCGTAACTAGGCCCAAAGCTTTTTTACCCTGGCCGAAATCAGCAAGCACAACTTTTTGCAAATTATTTTGGCCGCGCCCCTTTGAAAACAAATTCATTAAATCACGAAGTGGTGAATAGACCACTTTCACAAACGGAACTTCAGTCAGTTTTTCCTGAACTTTGCGCAGCAAACTTGCGGTTAACAAGTTATTTAGCATTAGCCCAAGTAAGAAAATAAGTATGATCGTTGTTAAAAAACCAAAGCCCGGGTAGTACGCCTCGGCCGGCAGGATTTGGCGCAAAAATGACCCCAGTAAATTTTCAACAATGCTAATTCCCGCAAAGACAATGTAAATTGTCACAGCCATCGGTAAAAAAGCGACTAACCCACTGATAAATATTTTTTGGATTTTATTCATACTGTATGAATGATTAACGAGGTCAAAATCCGAGTCAAGCGTTGCTTTTAAGTAAAGCTTGATCTGAGTATTCTCAGGCTGAGACACGCAAGTCCTTATGCCAATAAAATCCATTTCAAAATCGAAACAGAAGTGAATTATTATGAGAGTTTTTTTTGCCAAACTTCAGTAATACGACCAAGGGCCCGATAAATTATCCATACAGGTTGCGCTTAATTCAATGGGGTGTACGTTGGTGCGTTTTATAGCTGTTACTGTGTTTTTTATTTTATTTTCTACTTTAACAACTCAGGCTCAAAACCGGGTCGTGCAAGGCGAATTTATCGTCAAGATGAAGCCGCAGACGGGTATGTCAGCGAATTCACGCTTATCTAAAGGTTTAAGTTTAGTCAAAAAGCTAGGATCATCCGTAGCCGTGAAACAGGCTTTCTGGGGATCGACGATGTTACACATTAAGTCCGATTCGGCAGCTACCCTCGATTCATTGCGTGCAAATCCTGATGTTGAATACATCGAACCCAACTATCTATTAAGTCTTGATCCGGCTGACGTGCAACCGCTTGGCGTGCCACCATCTGGAACTGACGATTATTCGCAGTCTAATGCCAACGTTCAAGCTACCGAAGCCTGGTCTATTGCAAAGCCTTACAATCAAGGAATTAAAACAGTTGTTGCGGTAATCGACACAGGCTTAGATGTCAACCATGGGCTATTCAAGGATTCAAACGCACTCTGGGTAAACAACGCTGAAAAAAATGGAGCTGCCGGAGTCGATGACGACGGTAACGGTTACATCGACGATATCAACGGTTGGAATTATGTCGCTAACAATGGAGTGATGTTAGACGATGACGACCACGGAACCCACGTTGCAGGAATTATTTTAGGTGTAGGTCAAGATGTGCTGGCCTACCCAGTGCGCGAATCCAAAGTTCGAATTATGGCTTTAAAATTCTTAGATGCAAATGGTTCGGGATCTACAGCTAACGCGATCAGTGCTATTTACTACGCAGTCAATATGGGAGCCAAAGTTATTAATAACTCTTGGGGCGGCCCTTCGTATTCGCGGTCTCTGCACGATGCCTATACCTACGCACACGCCCAAAGTGTCGTGATTGTTTCTGCAGCCGGAAATTCAGGGGCTAATAACGACACAACTCCGATGTATCCCGCTGCTTTAGATACACCAAATAATATTGCTGTTGCAGCCTCCACTGACTCGGACAACAAAGCATCATTTTCAAACTTTGGCCTTAGTGTTCACGTTGCGGCCCCGGGGGTTGCAATCACCAGTTCAGTTCCTGGAAGTGGCTGTATAGCGCCGGGATGTTACGCTATGATGTCAGGAACTTCGATGGCGTCACCTTTTGTGGCAGGACTTGCTGCACTGTTGATACGTGAAGCGCCACAACTTTCTGGATATCAAATTCGAACTATAATTCTAAGCACTACAAATAAATTTTCATCGTTTACTAACAAAGTTTCAACTGGTGGCCGCGTCAATGCCTTGAAGGCAACACAAGATGTAATTTCACAGGCCAGCGCTGCATCATTTAATCCGGTTTACACGCCAGTTTATAAATCTGATCGTGGTGTGGCTTCAGATATTTCAGCAGACAGTGCGGGTGGTGCAGGTTGTGGTTTAGTAAAAGCTGTCAGTGCTGGTGCTTCAAGCTTTGTATCTGGTTCGGGTAGCGGTGGTTCGGGTACGGGCTTTGGCGGCGGCTTAGGAAATATGGCCGTTGTTCTTGTGATGGTTTTACTTCCGGTGATGTTTGCAATCGGACTACGACGAAAAACTCCGGTTGAAGCACAAGGAATTAAGCGTCGGCAGTATGCACGTTATAATGTGGCTCGGGATATTGTCTTAAAAATTGGCGACCAAGTTATATCGACGGCGTCAGAAACACTTTCAATGGGTGGGTTATCTTTCACAGGGGCCATGGCCATTACAAAGGGTGAAAAAGTAAAAGTGATGATTGATGGGCTTCAGCACGAAATGGATGGCGAGGTCGTTTGGTGTTCGCAAAATCAATCTTACGGAGTGAAATTTTTAAACATGACTGACCAATTGAAAGATCACTTTTCAAGTTGGACCTCAGGATTAACTCCAACGTAATTTTAAAGGTTTCGTCTGAAGAATTTGTGGGTGATTTCACTAGATTGTAACGTCCGATTCAACAGGTGGATTCAGAATGTATGCACGCCTTTTTTAAGTAAACTTCTTTTACCCCACTCTGGAACTGTGTACCCTATATGCTGCCAAGTTTCAGAGTATGGATAAATGGGTTTAAACAATTCATGGCTAATTTCTTAAGAAGTTAGATTAAAACTAGCAGTATTTGGTACGCGCAGTTCATCCATCCATGCGAACGCTGAATCATGGCCGTCGTGTCCATGATTTCTATAAAGTAGATGCACTTTACGTTGAAAACTTGTTAACGAACCGTTTAAAGTAAAATTCCTTTTAGGATTAAACTGGCTGCGGTGAAATAAATCACCACGCCAGTGACATCCACAATCGTTGCAACTGCTGGCGCCGATGCCGAGGCGGGATCCAATTTAAAGCGCCGCAAAATAAACGGTAACATTGAACCCGATATAGTTCCCCACAACACCACCCCAATGACCGACACGGCAACAGTTAAACCAATACGAAGATATTCAGGACCATACATTTGTTCCCGCCATGGCCAAAAATAAATGCGCAGTAAGCCGATAGCGCCTAGTAGCGCACCTAGCACAGCCCCAGTTGCAATTTCTCGGTACAAAACGCGTAACCAATCTTTAAGTTTTACTTCGCCTAGCGCCATCGCACGAATTATAAGTGTAGATGCCTGCGAACCGGAATTTCCACCCGAGCTAATGATCAGCGGTAAAAACATAGCCAATACCACTGCTTTTTGCAGTTCGTCTTCAAAATAACCTAACGCACTAGCAGTGAACATTTCACCAATGAATAAAATTAGTAACCAGCCGCCACGCTTACGCATCATTTCGATCATAGAGATTTGTAAGTACGGAGCATCTAGTGATTCTACACCACCTATTTTGTGAATATCTTCGGTCGCTTCTTCTTCCGCAACCTCAGCGATGTCATCGAATGTTACGATACCCACCATTTTATTTTCAGCATCAATAACCGGTAAAGCCATAAGATCTTGTTTTTTAAACACTTGAGTTATGTTTTCCTGATCAAGGTCTACTGAAATTTTAAAAACATCTGTGTGCATGATCTCAGATACAAGCTTTGCCGGGGTCGAGGCAAAAAGTTCACGAAACGAAATCACTCCTACTAGTTTTTGTTCTGGGTCTAACACGTAGGAATAATACATGGTCTCGACCTGAGTTTTGGCTTGAATTCGAATGTAGCTGATCGCTTCATCAACATTCATTTGTGGGCGTAGGCGTATAAAGCGGGAACTCATCAGACCGCCGGCTTTATCTTCGGCGTATGCTAGCAGTGCTGAAACTTCACGTTTGGTTTGTGGGTCAAGTAAGGAAAGATAGTCCTCTTTAGCTTCAGCATCGACTTCCTGGATAAGATCTGCTGCATCGTCTGGTGCAAGCAAGCGAATCCACGAACGTTTTTCTAACTGACTTAGTTCTTCGATAAGCTCCAATTGATCAGGGGCACGTAAATTTAAAAAAAGCTCTTCGGCATCTGTGCGTGGCAACAAGAAAAACTTTTCTTTGCGATTCTCTTTGGTCATCTGCGACCAATGGTCCTGCAAATGAATTAAATTTAAAAAGTCTTGTTCTTGAGCGGTCACTTCCGCCGAGTCTGAATTTGATAATTCCGAGAAGCCTTGATCGGTGGATTTTTTTTCTTGATCATCCATGTCACTCATCGAGGCCTCCTTTTTTTATGAATACGACTATTCGGGTGTTATACCCTGCCTTGCTGAAATGCGACAAGAACTTCTTTCGCAGGCCCTAGTTTTTTTACGACGCCATTATCTAGCCATAAGATTTGATGGCAATCCTCGACGGTCTGTAAGCGGTGAGCAATGCGAATTTGTGTCTTATCCGAAAGTATTTCTTTTAATGCACGGTTCATCAGGGCTTCGGCATGTGGATCGACGTTTGACGTGGCTTCATCAAAGATGAAAATCTCAGCCTTTTGCAGCAGGCCACGTGCTAAGCTAAGCAGCTGTTTTTCACCCTGAGATAAATTTTGCCCTTTTTCAAAAACCTCGTCCTGCAAATTAAAGTTAAGTCCCACAAGCTTCAAAATCTTTTCAATCTGTTGATTCGAATGGGTGCGGAATAAGTCCAAATTGTTTCGAATGCTGCCAGTTAAAAACAACTGATCCTGAGATATCACTGAAAATAAGGCGCGGTGTTTTTCAACGTCCAGCTCATTTTTTCCGTTCACTAGCATGGCGCCGGACTGAATAGGGTACAGGTGTAATAACGCCGAAATAAGTGTCGATTTTCCTGAGCCCGTGCGCCCGATAATTCCTAGTTTCTCTCCGGGCTTAATTTTAAAAGACACGTTATTTAAAATTTTATTTAACGTATGGGGGTATTGAAAGTGAAGTCCTTCGACCTGCAAGTGAAAATCAGGCTGGCTTGCCACTATGGTAAGCTCGCGGGATGGTCCGCGCGCACGCTTCGGATGCGACGTGGTAAAATCAGAATAGCTTGGCAAAAGTGCTCCTGGCTCAATGTCAGAGCGCAAGTAGTCGTCCAATTTTTCAACGCCGACCAAAGCTTCTTCAAATTGTGAAAACCACTCGAAAAACATTTGTAAGGTGTTGGTAGCTAGTAGTGTAAAGCTTAAGATGACGCTAGCTAGGCCTATACCAATAAGGCCCTTTTCAATAAGATAAAGGCAAACAATTCCATTTAAAGCGAAGAACAGGGCGCTTAATATATTCAGCTCCATTGAAAAACGAGTCACATTCCAAAAGACATGGCGTTTCGAGCGTAAATATTTTTCATCAAAAAATAAAAATTTATCTGTGAACATATGCTGCTTTTTATTAAGTCTGATAGTTGCAGCGCCCTGGACGGTTTCTGAAAAATGAGCAATTGAAGGCGCGCGATCATTTGACAAATCCCTGCGTGATTCGCGAAGGCGCAATTGATTTCGTTTTAAAATACTTAAATAAATCCAGAATGAAAAAAGTATCGTAAAAATAAAATAGGGATGAATAAAAACCATCAGGAAGACAATTGATACAAGATCAAAAAGAATCGATAAAAATTCAGCCAGCGGGCCGCCAAAAAGGCGAAAGATGTTCCCGTAATCGCTGGAAAACCGGGTTGTTATTTTTCCGACTGGTTGATGATCAAAAAATGAAACCGGAAAGCGCGATACCCGGTAGGTGGTTTCGTCGTAAATGCGCGAAACCGCTAACGCTGAAAGTCTGGAAAATACGGTTCGAAATAGAAGTGTCAGAGTGAAGGCTGCCACTAGTAAAATAAATAATTTAGCCACAATTGGTTTTAATGCTTGGGTTGTGATAACGGATGTTTGATCTATAAACTGGCCCAGTATCTGGGCATTGGATAAAAACAAAAAACGACCAAGAAAACCTAAAACCACAGCCAGTAACATCTTCACGATAAAGGGCCGATAGGCCTGCAATAACGTATCATAAATTGTTTTAGAAAATGCCAAATTTTTCAGAACGTCCCCTTTATAAAGGGCTGAAACTGTGGGTCACTTAAAAAAAGATCAGCTGGGCCATCGTAGACAATTTGACCCTTTTCAAGATACACGATGCGTTCGCAGAACTGAAGGGCTGTAAATCTTTGCGTGGTTAACATGACTGCATGGCCATTATTTTTTAGTTCAATAAACTCTTTTATCAGTTCAGACTCTGTCGACACATCGACTGCACTTAACGGGTCATCCAATAAAATAAAATCTTTTAAGTTCTGAAATTGCCGGGCAATGCTGACTCGTTGTTTTTGCCCACCAGACAAATTTAGACCGCGTTCCCCGATAACAGTTTCCAGGCCATTTTCGACGCGGTCCATATTGAAATCAAACTGTGCCTTGGTCAAAGCGCCCATAACATCTTCGTCATTGTCGGGGTCTGTACCGTAAGCGAAGCTAACATTATCGCGCAACGTGGCGCTCATGACAAAATATTCTTGCGGCACGTAGCTTGTTTCAGCAGTAAAGAAACGATCGGCTACAAAAGAGGTCTCTTTAATCATAGATTTTAAAAATAAACTTTTCCCGGATGCAACTGGTCCGATAAGGGCTATCAGCTCGGGCTTTAATATTTTAAAATCTTTGATATCTAGAAGATTTTTGTCACCGATTCGTAAAGTTAAATTTTTAATCAAAGCCTTGCATCCCGGAATGTCACAACTTGAATCTTTGATAACCTCATCGACATTTTCTAAGTCTAAAAAATCGGCTAGTCGTTTGAACGACGTCCATGCATCGAATATAAATGTAAAAAACCACGGCAGTTGCCGCAACGGCCGCGAAAGAAAAACTGTTGTTACCCACAAAAGTGCAATCAGTTCAACTTTCGAAAGATCGGCAGGCACAGTCCAAATAAAAAACATCAGTATCATTAAGTTCAACCAAAAAGTTACACTTGAAGATATCGAATTCATAACTTGGCCGTTAGTTACCATGGCTAAGCGATTATTTGTCTCTTCACGGCGTTTTTTGATAATCCGGGTTTCAAATCCTTCAACCCAATTCAAAATTTTTAAACCGCGGATATTTTGTATCCACTCGTTCACTAAGCCCATGCGGTCAGCTGCAAGTTTTTTAAATTTGAAAAAAAATAGTGACTGCCGATAGGCCATAAGACCATTCAACAGCACTAAAAAAAATACAAATGAAAAGCTTAGCGAAAAAGGCAACCCATAAAAGTAATACAGAAAGTAAGGCGTAAGAACCAACGGAAACAGTGTGGTAAATCCATAAGGCAGTGATTGTTCCAGCCACACGGTTAGGCTAGGGACGTCAGACGTATAAAGCGAAACAATTTCCCCTACACTGCGGTCCTGCAGCACAAGTTGTTTTAATTCCAAGTTATGGCGATAAATGCGTTCAGCCAATTTCCGCTGTGCCACAATAGATTCACTTTGACCAATGTAGGCTGCCCATTGATTGAAGCCAAAATAGACAAGTGACAAAAGTACACAGTACGTCAGTGTCACAAAATCAAGCTGTGTCGAAAATTCTTTTTGATAGTAGGGTAGCAGCAACCCGCAAATTGAAGATAACAGGGCTAACGCTATGATATAAAATCGAAAACTGATGCGGTTAAAAAAAAGGATGCGGAGAAGTTCTTTTTGCCCGCCAGTTATTGTTTGTGACACGGGCCTAGTGTAGCATGACGTTTAAAGGGTTGGAAATGTCTTCTCGTAGAGATTTTTTAAAAACAAGTTTGCGCGGTCTCGGTGGTTTAGGTGTGCTCTCATTAGGGGCATCATGCTCGACTTTTGATGAATATATTTTTGATAAACGCCAATTTTCAGATGAGCAAGTCGTCATTATTGGCGGCGGAATTACCGGCCTATACCTAGCACATAAATTAAGACAAATAAAAACTGGTTATCGTATTTTCGAAGGTTCAAGTTATTTGGGCGGCCGCATCCGTTCTAATGATGGGCTTGATTATGGTGCTTCATTATTTTCGCATTCGGACGCAACACTAAAAAAATTAATAAAAGAGTTTAACTTACCCACCACTTCTGTTTCGAGCACCAATTTTTACTTCCCCGGAGGCGCTGAGCAAATTGTGACAGCATTAAAAAATCGAGTCAGTGGGCTCATGCCTTACCGAAACATTCGCATGAATTGGAAGTTGCAAGAAATTCGTAAAGCAAATGATGGCTTTGAGATGGTATTTGCGGCACCGACGGGACGACGTACAGTTTTTGCAAAACGTGTTGCCTTGACGTTACCTCCCAGCCAGTGGGCGCGCGTTTTGGGGCTTCTGCAATTACCTGAAATGGCATGGGCTAAAGCATGGCTTTTAACAATTAATCCAATTTCAATCTTAAAAGCGCATTACGCCGTACCAAACTCAACCGAGATTTTATTTAGTAAAAAAAATAAAGTAGAGTACACGGATGGCAAAAATCAGTTTAACGTTTTAGTAAAAAACCTACGAAATAATCTAACCCACCTTGAGTTCGAGATCTTTACCAAACAGATTTTTGATAAAGAAAGTTTGCAAACTGAATCCGAAATTGGTTTTGAAATTGAAAACATATCGACATTGATAAACAGCAAAACAAAGTTGGGATTAAGCAGCAAAAAACTACAGTCAGACTCGTTTTTCAACTGGGCTGATGTGGACCTTATACAGTCCGCGTATTTTTTAAACCCCGAACCTATACCGAACGCTGCCAGAGATGAAAGTTCGTCCTTACAAGTTTTAGGGGATTCGACAGCCATATTAAAAGCCAATACCGTCGAAGGCGCCTTACTCGAGGCAGAGCGTGTGTCATCGATTTTTGTGTAAAAAAGCATCAATTTATACGATTTGCCATAGCCATTTTTTCCAAGTTCAACTATTTTCTTTCGCTAGATCACAGGCTTTGCTACAGAGGTACCCATGACAAATCCAAAATTAAAATCTGTCGATACAAGAGCCGCAGAAATTCTGTCTCATGTTCGCCCGTCCCCCATCGTTGAAAGTGCCCTTACGGCCGATGAGAAAATCGAAAAAGTAAAATTTCACTTTGCCGAAATAATGCAAATTTTAGGTTTAGATTTAACTGACGATAGTTTGAAAGAAACACCTAAGCGCTTAGCAAAAATGTATGTGAATGAAATCTTTGAAGGATTAGACACTAAGAACTTTCCTAGAATCACGACTATAGAAAACAAAATGCAGTACGACCAGATGGTGTGCGTTCGAAACATTGAAGTGATGTCAACGTGCGAGCATCATTTTCAACCGATCCATGGTCATGCAACCGTGGCCTACATTCCGAACGACAAGGTAATAGGTCTTTCAAAAATGAATCGCATTGTCGAATACTTTGCACGCCGTCCACAAGTGCAAGAGCGCCTAACCAAGCAGATTGCCGATTGCTTACAGTATTTATTGAACACAGATGATGTAGCCGTCCACATCAATGCCAAGCACTACTGTGTTATCTCAAGGGGTGTGCAAGATACCCATAGCACAACCACCACATCAGATCTGCGCGGAGCCTTTAAAAAACAAGACATCACACGCACTGAATTTTTAGCTCAGTGCGGCCGTGACTAATAAGTATCTAGTTTTTTGGCTCTGCATCTACAGAAGGGAAATCTTCTGTTAGCTCTGCTGCTGAAACTTTTTTGAAGCGTTCACCATTCAAATAATTTTGGCGGCCACTGCCATCTGTGAACTTATTCCAATGTTCCATATTAAGGTGCCAGGCTCCTGAAAGCTTCATCGTCATGATAACATTCTTAAACGAAAAATTATAACCGGCTGTTGCCGCACGATGATTCGCATCTGTCACGCTGGTTCCATAAGTCGTCAAAGGTGTTAACCCGTGATTACAAGGCGTTGGAGTGCAGGAACCAAACGCGCGCAATTGCATTCCTGGACCTATTTCAAGTCTGATGATTCCGCCCGAATTGGGATTAACGTTTTTCCAGGCTCCTATAAATTGTGCCGGCCATGCCGACGCGGCATTGCTTGCGGCAAGAGTTGCAGCAAATGCGCAAACAGAAATATATTGAGTAACTTTTTTCATTGTGATTTCTCCTTTTGTTAGTTGATTGGATTAAACACCTGAAATTTTCATTTCAGCAATATGATTATTCGCACTAAATTTTTCCACTTAATCAGGAACAAAAAATTCGTAAAAAATTTATCTGAATCTTTGCAGCTTTGCAGTGAAATTATGCGATAAAAATTAAAATTGCTTTTTAATTCAACTAAATAAAAAAGTTTTTAACTGAAAATTAATTTTTTATTTTTCTGAATATTTGTCAGGTTCTGCAAAAACTGAAATGGGTCAAATCTCCTCGCTTGCTCTGTCCATATCAACGTAGCAATAGCTAGCCTTGGCGCGCTCATTGCGCTTTGCAAACAAAATAAAAACCTAGAGGCCATAGACGCGCTTTATTCGCCAGAGATCGTTAGTGTTGAGCCCATGGCAATGGCAGGAATGCCTGCTGAGATGCGTGGAATCGACGCCATTCGTGGCAAAAATGTCTGGTGGATGGAAAATCAGCAAGTCCATTCTGCTTCGGTTGATGGGCCGTTCGTAAATGGCGATCGTTTTTCAGTTAATTTCAAGTATGATGTTACAAGTAAAAAAGATGGAAAATGAATGAACATGTCAGAAATTGGCCTTTACACCGTACAAAATGATAAAATCGTGCGCGAAGAATTTTTTTACGCATCAGAATGATTTGCGCAGCACTGTTGAGACATGTCCCGAATGATTTAAATCTAGATGCTGAATATGTTGTCGAGTAGTGATGATGAAAATATAAAAATCAACCGAAGTCACTTTGGAAACTCAGCCTTTGCCTTTACTAGATCCAGCATTCCCGCCACATTGACAGTGGCGG
>JAYTMU010000135.1:0-19190 GCA_043728195.1 Bdellovibrionales bacterium | reverse complement strand
GAAAAAGACGCCAAAATCGAAATTTACCAAAGTGGCGAAAATCTTGAAGGAAAAATTGTTTGGCTGAAAACGCCTTTGAACGCGGATAATACGCCAAAGCAAGATGTCAAAAACCCTGACGAGAAACTAAGAACTAGGGAATTGCTTGGAATGATTCTATTAAAGGATTTCAAAAAAGAAGACTCGGCTGCGAAGTGGTCGGGCGGAACTGTTTACGACGGTAAATCAGGTAAGACTTACAAGGGCTGGATCAAGCAAAAAGACGAGAATAGTTTAGAGCTTCGTGGATACATGGGTATTTCGTTGTTTGGCCGATCAGATAACTGGACGCGAGATAGTCTTTAAATTTTAATTACGCAGCTTGTGCAGAACCTGGATCATCAGGTTTATTCATGAAAACGCGATTAACTTCAGCTAATGCTGGAAATGTTAAGGTGTTAACCTGTGCGATCGGTTGTTTTGGATTGGCATGGTTGTAATTCTCTATACGTTTATTTATTAGTTTTGAAACTTCAACCATCTCTTTGATCAAACGCAAGATTGCAATTTCACTTTTGAAGTCAGTTCCCATAAAGTCTTCTTTACCCACAGGTTCCACGCCTGCAGCTTGCTCTTTCTTAGCTTCTGCTGCCGCTTGTGTGATAAGCATCGAGTTAACTTTTTTAGAAATGTCGAAATACCGCTGTAGATCGTCGCCATTCTCTAATGCCAGGGCGATCAATTCATTAAGCGCTTCATCAATAGGATCGCCAGAAGTAATACCGATTCTAAATAACGACCGGTACTTATAAGACTTAGTTTTAAGTTTAGACCTTAATGTCATACGTAGCATAGACAGTTTCGCATTCAGATTCTGAATTTGATTTTTCTGGCCCGAATTTTTTCTGCTTTGAATAAATTTAAAACAAAACAATGAAAAAACAGCAAGCACCGTAAAATTTAGAATAAAACCTGTAAATGAAAGTAAGCTATCCATGGTGAACTTCTCGGTACATTAACGGGAATATTTACTGGTCCCCAGTCCAGAAGTGCGATGTCCCTAACAGAAATTCCTAATTTGAAACAATTTGTGGACAGTGACTAAAAGTTTTTCAATGAAAAGTTCGCCATATGATACACAGGCCATTTTAAGCATTAGCTGTCATGGCGCTATTCCTGCTTTAGCATCCTTTGGATTATTTTAATTTCCTAGACCGAGGAGTTCTACGTGAAAAAACTTATCGTTAAATCAGTACTTGGGGTTTGCTTGTCGGCTATTGTTGGATGCAACGGCGGCAGTGACTCTAAGAAAGATGTTATTGCAGCACCCGTGGGTGTTCCATCTGGCCGCGTAAGCGTGGCTAATGATCCAAGCAGTTACTGCGAAATCAATCCGAATTCGATTGTCTGTAGCGAGCGTGGACAAATGTGTCAGCTACCGCAAATTCAGTTTACCGATTTACCAACGTTTTGTGGCGCCATCCAACAGCTACAAAATCAGAATCAAAACATGAATTGTGGATATCAAAGCTTAACGGCTGTGTTACAGCAACGTTGTTCCCAGTTGCAAACCAACAATCCGGGTCAAAACGGAAACCCTAATTACCCGGTTTATCCGACACCGAATATTCCAGGATCAAATCAACAGGCATTAGATGTAAACTTTCGTGAAGTTCAATGTGAATTCGAAGCGTTTCGTTTCAAACGAAAATATGGTATGGACTTCCAAACAGGGACAGGCTTAATCAAAGCGTCGTTACTTTTAGATGTTCGTCGCGGCCAAGAATTTAATTTACGTAGCAGTTTCTTAGGTTTCGATATTGGACAGTTCGGCACGACCAAACTTTCATTTTCACCTGCTAGCTTAAAAGGTTCTGCAGATACACTTACTTTATCTACTAATGGGTTAAACGGTGAAATAGAAATTAAAAAATCTGGCTTTGCAGGCGAAGAAGTTCGAATCGATGCGCAAAATAAATCAGGAAATGCGATGTTGAAAGTGTCTTGTCGCGGCATCGGTCGATTTAAAAGAATTGCATCTGTAAAGACAGTTTCTCAATATGTGTGCACTGGCAAATCGAAAATAGATTCATCGCTTGAAAAAATCGCCGTGTCTTTACCATATAATCTTAGTTTAAATGGATCTGAGACTGATTTAGCGTCGGGACTATCCATGACTATCCAAGATAATCGTGTGCAGATAACTGCAACAGGAATTGATGGCGACGTGACTGTGCAAACTTCTGCATTTTTAAAAGAACAAGTTCAATTAAACATCAAAGATCTAATGAGCAGTGTGAACGTAACGTGCTCACCTAAATAATTTCTTAATCTGCGCGCGAGCTCGAATTTGTCGGCTCGCGTTAAATATCGGCATTGACTGTCTATTTCATAATTCTTTAAACTTTCGATACATGAGTTTCTTCGATAAATTTGCCGATTATTTTTCTAATGATATTGCGATCGACCTTGGTACAGCCAACACGCTTGTGTATGTCAAAGGTCGTGGAATTATTTTGGATGAGCCATCAGTGGTTGCTGTCCAAAAAAATTATCGCGGAATGCAAAATCGTGTATTGGCAGTTGGTAAAGAAGCTAAAGAAATGTTGGGTCGAACACCTGGCAGTATCGTTGCCATCAGACCGATCAAAGACGGTGTCATCGCTGACTTCGAAGTAACGTCATCGATGCTAAAATATTTTATTACCAAAGCCATGGGAGAAAAAAAAGCTCTTGTGCGTCCCCGAATTATAATTTGTGTTCCTTACGGAATCACGCAAGTTGAAAAGCGCGCAGTAAAAGAAGCCGCACAATCTGCTGGAGCACGTGAAGTACATTTAATCGAAGAGCCCATGGCTGCCGCCATAGGCGCAGGTTTGCCAATCACTGAGCCTTCGGGAAATATGGTTGTCGATATGGGTGGTGGTACCACCGGTGTAGCTGTTATTTCTTTAGGTGGTATTGTTTATTGCAAATCAATTAAAGTCGCGGGCGACAAGTTTGATGAAGCCATCGTTAATTACGTGCGTCGCCAATTCAATTTATTAATCGGTGAACGAACTGCCGAATCTATAAAGCTAAAAATCGGTAACGCCTATCCGTTTGATGTTGAACGCACCATGGAAGTCAAAGGACGCGACCTGGTAGCAGGCGCGCCTAAAACAATTGAAATTACTAGCACCCAAATTAATGACGCCTTAATGGACCCCCTATCTGAGGTTGTTGATGCCGTCCGAACTGCATTAGAAAAAACTCCTCCAGAGCTAGCATCTGACATTGTTGATAATGGAATTGTTTTAACGGGCGGCGGGGCTTTATTAGCCAACTTAGATGTCCTGCTTCGGGAACGAACTGGCCTGCCAGTATCAATTGCCGAAGATCCACTAACTTGTGTGGTTATGGGATCAGGTAAAGTCTTGGACCAGCTGGATCTTCTCAGCCAGCTGACAATTGATTAGTATATAACAATGGTAAACATGACTGATCAGCGATTATGGATAGCTATCCATTTGCTGTATCCAAATTCATCGCAAGCTTCGGATGTGTACAACACAATCCTGCTTTCATTACCTAAGAAAAATTCAGATACCTACGCGAAAGATGTATTTTTAAAACTGGAAAGCTTTTTCCTAAAAAATGCAGCAGTTCGATCAGGACAACCTTTCAACATTTTTGAAGATTACAAGCTTGATAGTTGGAATACACTGTATCAGAAGTCTATGAAAAAGCATTTACTGGTAATTGTTGGCTTAATTGTATTTGGCCTAACAATAAATGAGGTCGCTACGTTTCTGAAAATTTCAGACCAAAAAGCACGATTTTTGGTTAACCAAGCTTTTAAGAAACTGACCTTTCTAGCAGTTAAAGATCCTATGGTCGAAATTGAATTTAAATACAAAAAAATTCAAGATATTAAAATTTCCTATTTTTACACAAATGAAAATTTGGTGGAATTTAGTTTAGATTTACTAAGTAAAAAAGATGCAGCTTTAGTTTCGCAAGGGTTAGTGCTGCATCCTCAATTGCGCACTTTAGAAAAAAAATACGGCGAAATTATTCAAGAGTTACGTCACTTGGTTAAAGCAAAACTTGGCCCAATAGAAATAAACCAATCGATTAACCGCGAGCGAATTCCAATGGCCCGGTCGGTTGCCATACCGAAACTTCGCCGCAGTTTACTTGCAGTCGGAACGGTTTCGGTGATTTTCCTTGGATTTATACTGATTAGACCAGTAACAGTAAAATTCTTTCCAACCAAACTGGGCGGCAATTCTGTAAAAATGATGGAAGTTAATAGTCAGCCCTACTTGGCAGAAAACAGCGTGCCGTCGGAAGATTTAAATTCGGTAAATTTAAAAGAAATGCCAGTGAATGATCGCAGCAAGCCGCCATTAGAAAAACCGAAAGTGGCAGTCACACCTAAGGTTGTTGCAGTAGCGTCTAAACAAATTGATGTGCCTACAGCACCAAAAGAAACTGCGTCCAGTAAGCAGGGTGGTCTTTACCGAGCCAGCATTCAGGTTTCAGACTTAGACACGTTAACGGGTCGAATTACAGACAGGTTAGTCGCTTTGGGTGGTAAAAAAGCTGGCGAGGTTGAGCTGGGTTGGAAAAAGACGACAAAAGTTTCTTACTATCATATTATTTTACCGACTGAAAATATAGAAGAAGCTAAACTGTTTCTAAACAAATTTGGCCAGTTAAATATTCAGTTTGAACCTCACCCACGACTTATGCCGGCAGGACAAAAGCGTATGATTCTTGAGGTTAAAGAAAGTGAATGATTCGAAGTTTAAAGTAAAAAAATTTAGATCTTTACGGTCTATACTGGTTATCTGGTTTTTCCTATTTTCAATAATCCCGCTGGCATTTGTTGCGTGGTATTCGCTATTAAAGTTTGAAAAAGCTATTAATAATGAACTTGCTCAGCGATTAAATGGAAATGGACGTGAAATCGAAGTCATGATTTCTGATTTTTATGCGCAGTTTCTTGCCAGCCGCGACACGTACATAAAAAGTCCTCATCTTATTTACAATCTGTCTGTTTCTGATAGTTCAGCAATCAAGGAAATGTCACTGCTGTGGATTGAAAAAGATATCACGACCTCGCTGACATTTTACGACCGGGACGGACGCCTGCTATCATCTGTTTTTAAAGACGATAAAAATACAGTGCGCTCATTTTCTCAAGTTGGAAAAGTACTTTTAAACGAAAAATATCTGAGCCATTTAAAAGAAAAATCTAATCTAGGATTAGCCGATTACCCTAATGATAATAAAGTTTCGCTCATACTATTTTCAAAAGTAGTCTCAAATTCTGGCAAAATAGTGGGTTACGTTGAGCAAACATTAGATCTTAAAGAGGCTTTTTTAAATCGAGTGAAAAACCGCCTAAAATTAGAGGCGTTTTTAGTTCGAGACACTGGCCAAGTTATTTCGTCCACGCAGAAAGAATTTAAATCAGTATCAAAAAACTATATAAATTCCATTATAAAGGGACCAGAAACTGAACATTTTTTTGAAGTGTCTGCAGCAGAACAGCCCTACGGATTTATACTTTACCCCATTCACTGGGATAAATCGCATTTTTATATAGCCTTAGGAACCACAAAAAAGGAAGCAAAAGCGGTATTAAAAAATGTAAATATTGCTTTCTTGTCAGTAATTTCAGTCGTTATTTTATTTCTGATCGTAACGATTTTAGTCAGCGCCGACTGGTTCTTAAAACCGATTCACGAACTAATTATTGGATTAAAATCATTTGAAAAAACAGAAAGTCTAGTTCAGTTGCCTATAAAAAATAATACAGAAGTTGGCCACCTTACTGTGGCCTTTAATGAAATGAGTCACAAAATCTACCAGGCTCGAAGCGATCTGAAAAAAAAACTTAAAGAATTAGAACTAGCAAATAGCGAACTTAAAGAAGCACAAACAAAATTAGTACATTCCGCTAAAATGACAAGTTTAGGTCAGCTAGTAGCCGGTGTTGCGCATGAATTAAATAATCCAATCGGTTTCATCTTTAGCAATACAAGTTATTTAAAAGAGTACACAGAGAAACTTTTTTCATTAGTCGAACAAGCAGAAAAAAATCCGGATAACTTCCCGCAATTAAAGTTAGATGCTGATTATGAATTTATTCGCGGTGACTTGCCTAGGCTTATAAAGTCGTGCCAGGAGGGGGCGCAGCGAACAAAGGATATTGTGCTAGGTTTAAGAAATTTTTCGCGGTTAGAAGAAGCGCAATTAAAAGAAATCGATCTGCGCGAGTCTTTAGATACGACGATTGAACTTTTGCAAGGCGAAATTAAAAATAGAATTCAAATAAACAAGCAGTATGAGTCTATTCCAAAGGTTCTTTGTTATGCTTCGCAAATTAATCAAGTGCTGATGAATATTATTTCGAATGCGCTGCAAGCCATAAATGGCTCAGGCCAAATTTGGATATCGACGTTTCCGATACGTGCATCCAATGATAAGGCGGGTCGAGTACAAATTTCCATTCAAGATAGCGGCGCCGGAATGGATTCCGAAGTATTAGAAAAAATATTTGAACCATTTTTTACAACTAAGGGTGTAGGTCAGGGTACTGGGCTTGGACTTAGCATTTCCTACGGAATCATTCAAAATCACGGCGGCGAAATTCAGGTTCGCTCCGAAAAGGGCATTGGGACCGAGTTTACATTAATTATTCCGGTGCACCCGGTACAAAAATTATAGTTATTCTTACAATTCTCAAAATAAGACACAAATTCAACAGCTTTTTCGTCAAAGCGCCAGCCAGTTTGTCCGATAACTAAAGTAGATGCAAAAGCTAAGCAAATACCTAAATTACTTGATCTTGTTACTTGTTGTAACATACGGGTATATTTATTTCTTTGAGGTAGCGCCAGCAAAGCAAAAAGTTGCTGAAGCAAAACCCAAAGTTGATATTGATCAAGTAGTAAATAAGTTTCTGAAACAAACTTCTGAACAAACGTTGAAAGACCAATTGGCATTTAAGGAAGCATTACAAAAACAGCTTAATAAGCCAGTCGTAATTAAACGTGAAAAAGTTAGGCTGCAAACTGATGATATTCCGGCCAAGCAACAAATTTGGACGAATGAAGAATTAGATCGATCGCCAGCTGAACAGATCCAGTCAGAAAGTAACCTAAGGCAGCAATATCGCGAAAAAGAGGAACTAGATAAGCAGGAATATGCGCGCCAGTTTATCGAAAATGCTAGAAAAAATGGATATCACGTGGTGCTTTCTTCTGAATACAAAGTACTGAGTGTTACGCCAATTCGAAAGCCAACACAGATTGAAGAATTGCCAGAATTATTTCCAGCTGATTGAGTTGTTTTCTCGCAGACTAAAATAATTTATATCGCTAAAAATTATATGATCTGCCATCGGAATTTCTAGCATTTGCGAAAGCTTGAATAGCCGCCGAGTTAATTTTAAGTCCGCCGGTGAGGGATTTACATCCATACTAGGGTGATTGTGCGCAATTAAAAATGTAAATGCATTTGCCGTAAGACATTCACGGAAAAGATCGCGCGGATGGACCGGACAATAATTTAGGGTGCCTTTGGTAAGTAAGACGGTCTTGGTTAGAGTCAAAGTAGAATTTAAGGTAAGCAGCCAGAATTCTTCGCAGTTTGGATTGAACTTCTGTTTTAATATTTGGAACGCCAGTTGACTGTTGTGGATTTGAGACATGTCCTGCACCTCAGCAAAAATCAAATCCAGCCTGTATCGTTATATAAGACTTAAGAATCTAGGTTTCGTCCAGCTTTTCGGATTACTTCCGGATTTCGATCAATGCTTGAAACCAATAATTTAAATGTTAAGCTAAATTACCAATTTAAGGAGATCCCATGAAAAATGTACTTTTGCTAACGGTTTTTGCTTCTCTGTTTGTCTTATCAGCTTGCGGTCCTAAAGCCTTCGTAAAGGGCCAGTATGATGATGTTAACAAAGAAAATTTGTTGAATGACCAGTGGTCCGAGACAGACATGCAAATTATCGTTAAATCGATGGTTGATTCCTTAGTTCAACACCCCGCAATTTCGAATGCTAAAAAATTGCCTATTGTTATTGTAACTAATTTACAAAACAAAACATCAGAGCACATCGATACTCAAAGCATTATGGACATGGTTCGGGTTGAGTTAACTAATTCAGGAAAAGTTGCCTTTATCGATAAAGAAGCGCGCGGCGATATTTCTGACGAATACGATTATCAAAATAGTGGCACGGTGTCTGGTGAAACTAAAAAATCTCCGGGCGGTCAGATTGGCGCCGATTTTATTATTAACGGTCGTTTAGATGCGATTGTCCAGGAAGTTGGAAAAGATAAATCGGTATTTTACAAACTGACTCTTAATTTAACGAACTTAAAAACAAGCATCATTACATGGACGAATCACAAACAGATCCGAAAGACATTCAAGAAGAAATCAGTCGGATTTTAATTGTTTGCCTTGAAAAAATTTGCAGTTTTATTACTTATGGGGTTCATTTCAGGTTGTGCAACTTATCAAAATAAAGTTGCACCAGCCCGTGACTACTTGGTGAATCGTCAGTGTGAACCCGCCTTAAAGATCTTAGAAGAACTGACTTTGAAAGTGGACGGTGATCAGCTGATTCACTTGTTGGATCATGGCGCCGCTTTGCAAGTTTGCGGAGACTATAAAAAAAGCAACCAAGTCTTTTTAAAAGCTGAAAAACTAGCAGACGAAATAGACTACGTGTCTGTTTCGCGCGTGGCCGGAGCAGCTCTTCTTAGCGAAGAAATGGTTCAGTACAAGGGTGATACGTTTGAAAAACTTTTTCTAAATGTTTCGCTGGCCCTTAATTTTATGCAATTGGGACAATTTGATAGCGCGCTGGTTGAGGTGCGAAAAATTAATCAAAAGTTTATCAAGTATAAGGCTGAAGATAAAAAAAATTTCGAGCTTAGTCCGTTTTCTAAATATTTATCGGCTTTAATTTGGGAAGCTGACCACAAATACGATGATGCGTGCATCGATTATAAAGACGCATTTTTTCTGGATACAATGTACCGCAGAATTGGCGTGGATATGCTGCGCGGTTGTCTAAAGGCAAATCGCCAACAGGAATTTAAAATACTTGCCGACAAAATGAATGCAACCAGCGAAGAACTGAAAGCAGCAAAAGATTTTCATAAGACAGAGCTAATTTTAGTATTTATGCAGGGCTGGGGACCGCGAAAGCAACCGCGTCCAGATGCTCCGTCATTTCCACAGCTTGTCAGTGTAAATAGCACGACCCATTTTTTAAGGGCTGAAATTGTTGATAAGAAAGAAAAAGTCTTAGAAAGCTTTCAAAGCGAACCCGTCTATAGCGTCGAAAAAGCCGCAATTGCGACATTAAATGCCGATTACAATTCATTGGTAGCACGACGAATTGGCGGCGCGGTAACAAAGCATATCATTGCAGATCAAATTCGTCAGAAAGACCAAGTTCTAGGGCAGTTAGCATTGCTGGCTATGATGGCCTCTGACCGGGCAGACCTGCGGCAGTGGTCTGTCTATCCCAAAGGTGTTCATATCGTTCGAATCCCATTAAAGCCTGGCAAGCACACGGTACGTTTAACGGGCATGAACATTTATTTGAATGACTCGGAAAAGTTACCAGATTTAACAGTAAATATCCGCGGTGGCGAAAAGAAGTTTGAACTGATAAGAAGTCTTAAGTAGATAAAAAGCCTAGAACTTATGGCCACGATGGCCATAAGTAAGCGTTCTCAAGGACGGAAACGCAACGCGAACCAATCACAGCGTTTAAAAAATTCGACTACAGAGCCTCGCAAAATTAAAAAGCCAACATTGCTGTTGGCTTTTTAATACAAATATAATTTGGGTAAAAAACTACTGATTAAAATTTGAATTGTTATTTGGAAGCGGCAAATTAGGAGTTTCCTCTTCTTGATTTGCACCCGGAAGAACAGTTGCTTTATCAGCGACAGCTTTCGAAGTTGAATCTGTATTTAAGCGAGCTGCTGAAGCAACACGGTTTTCCAAATTCTGCTTTAAATCGTCTGTTGATACGCGGTCAATATTCACATTAACAGCTGCTTGCTTGGTCATGTAATCAATTGGAAAAGCACCCAATTTAGCTAAGTAGCTAGAAATGCTACCGTTAGCATTCTGAATGATTTCACGTAGTGTGAATAAAGGCGCATACTGAGATGCCTTCTTTTCAGATTCAAAAATAATCTGAGTAAGAGTAGCAGCAGTAATATCATTTTTTGATTTGTTATCG
Organism: Bdellovibrionales bacterium; assembly: GCA_043728195.1. Classification (GTDB taxonomy): domain Bacteria; phylum Bdellovibrionota; class Bdellovibrionia; order Bdellovibrionales; family Bdellovibrionaceae; genus Pseudobdellovibrio. The sequence continues at coordinate 8,938 of JAYTMU010000135.1, read as the reverse complement.
ATGACCATAACTTCTTCGTTAGATCGGATCATTTTAGCAATGTCATCTAAAGTCACATAACAGCTTTGTTGAGTGTCATAAAGCTTACGGTTTTGGTATCTCTTGATAATTTTAACCTTAGCGCTTGGCTTAATGCTTAAACTATCCATTTGATTCATCACAATGGCCTCCGTGTGACTGGCTTTTGGCTTCAGGTTTCGCTTAAAACTGAAGCTTTTTTCACCTGTTTATTCTTGCGCAAAGTAGCCCTGCCGCCACCCCTTGTCAAGTAACTCGACACACCTTAAAGAAATACAGGTTAATGCAAAGTACATAATTTTGTTCTGAAGTAAAATAGTATGGGTTAGGCAATTGATGTTCTAGAATACACGTTACATTTCAATATCTTATATGACTTATAATTTTATCTAATTTGTGACTGCCGCAAAGACGAAAAGGTCCAGATTTCTTAGTTTTGTTGGGATTTTGTCTGAAATGGACTCGAGAGAAACGCTTAAAACAGCCGATGAGAGCCTATATGGGAGCTCAAATGATGACTCAAAATCAGCTGATCATGGCACTAACTTTTATCGTCCTATCTGGTTGCGCAACGGATGGTGACAGATTTTTTGACTCGGCCATGAATGATCGAAATCGAGCTCCGGCATCTTTGCAACTTCCTGCAAATTATGATGACGCCGTTCCAGTAGTTGACGCCGTTAATAACCAAGCTGAAGCCGACTTTTTATTTATGAAAGCTGACATGGAATCTTTGCAAGGTCATTCGGCTGACGCGATCGAGAATTTAAAATCAGCTTTAGTTTATGACCCGCAAACTGCGACTTTAATGCAAAGATTATCAGTCGAATACTTTCGCCGCGGGCAACTGCGCGATTCGCTCTACTGGGCCGAGCGCGCGAAAGCAATTGCTGGCGAACGACGAGATTTAAATATGCTTCTTGGTGGACTTTACAGTTCAACTAAAAGCTATGAAAAAGCAATTGCAAGTTACGAAAGTCTTTTAAAAAAAGATCCTGAAGACTTCGAGGTCATGCTTTACCTAGGAGCGATTTATTCTGAACAAAAAAACTATAAAAAGGCTATCGATCAATTTGCTAAAGTTGCGCAAGAAAAACAGTCAAGCTCGCAACATTTAGCTCGTTACTACATGGCGCGAATTTATCTGGAACAAGATGCGAAACTAAATGCGAAAAAAGCGCAAATAGAGCTAAACAAAAGTATTGAGATTAAAGCCGATTTTTTTGAAGCCATAGTTTTACTAGGGCAGTTGATTCAGAAAGATAAAGGCGAAGAAGCCTCAATAAAATTCTATGCAACTCATCAAGCTAAAAAAGGTCCACAGCCAAAACTTGCCGAAATCCTATCTCAGCATTACATCGAGAAGGGTCAGTACGATAAAGCTTACGAACAGCTTGAAATCTTAGATTCGCAGTCAGAAGACCAAGTGCAAATTAAATTAAAAATGGCGCTTATTTTGATTGATAAAAAAATGTACGACTTAGCAATTGAAAAGCTGGATGACATTTTAAAGATAGCTCCTGAATCAGATAAAGTACGATTTTACTTATCTGCAGTTTTTGAAGAAAAAAAGCAATACCAGCAGGCCTACGATCAGTACATGTTAATAACAAAAAATAGCTCTTATTTTGAAGAATCCCGTGTGCATGCAGCTTACTTATCTAAAATTCTAGGAGATGCAGACAAGGGTCAAAAGGTTTTAGCTGATGTTGAAAAAATTACGAATGTGCAAACGTATTTTTTGATGGCGCAATTTCATGAGGACAAGCTTGAGCTGGAAAAAGCAATATCAGTTGCTAAAAAAGCTCAAAAAGCATTCCCTAAAAATGCGCAGGCTTATTTTTACGAAGGTACGTTATTAGACAAGATGAATAAGAAGCGCGAAATGTTAAGTAGTATGGAAAAAGCTCTTGAGCTTGAGCCAGAGAATTCTCAGACCATGAATTACATCGCATTTTCATTAGCGGAGCTAAACGAGGATCTTGAAAAAGCAGAAAAATTAGCTCGGATGGCTGTACAGAAAGAAAAAAATGATGGGTTTGTACTAGACACTTTAGGATGGATCTTGTTTAAGCGGGGCGAGTATAAAGAGGCTATTGCTGTTTTAGAAAAAGCCCATGAAATTCAGCCGACCGTTGGAATTATTGCGGAACACTTAGGGGATGCATACATCAAATTGAAAAAATTAGATAAAGCAAGGGCGTTACTTTTAAAAGCCAACGAACTTGAAAGTGACCAATCGCGCAAACGGGAAATTTTGATTAAAATTACCGGAATCGAAGGTGATCTTAAAAACCGAATGCGAAAACCCGCCGCAAGTGATCCCGATTTAAGTACGAATGGGTCGCCATAATAGCAAAAACTATTTTCCACTCGGCGCTAAGTAACGGTACCAGTGACAGAATAAAAACAAGGCCGCTGCGTTTAAAAAAATCGACTTTATTTTTTTTACAGGCCTGCCATGCGGCGCCTAGGCTGGAAATTAACTTGAAATTACTTTCATGGGCCACGTTAAAAGTGAAAACAAAATAAATGGCTGCGATTAATGTTAAGCAAACGTTTAATGCTATTGTCATTGCAAAGAACAACCAGTTTTGTTCTTTCATGTAAATAAAAAGAAAAGTATGTATACTTCCCCAAAACAACAAAAAAGGAATAGAAATCAAAAATAATTTTGCTGCCCAGATTTGTGAAGATTTATTAAAGCTTTGTTGTGTCATTAAGGTATTTACTTGTAACCAGGCAAATACAGCTAGTAATGACCCACCGGGGAAGTCGGCTGCTATTAAAGTAGCGCAAGCCAAGATAAATAAAAGTATGTGTCGTGATTTCATGATTGCCATTTTCATCTATCGTATCTTTAATAAAAGGGTAGTGACAATAAAAGATCGACTTATACTAATTGGCTGTCTTGTTTTTACTGGTTGTGCGACAACTCAAAAAGCCGTCGATTTTAAAACCCAGCCGTTGTTGCTGGATACCAAAGTTCAAATCAAAGATTTGCGTAAAGATGAAACTCAAAGCGCTAAGATTCAAGTCATCCTATTAACCGACCAAGCGATTCGGATGGAGGTAACTGCTTTATTTGGCTATGCGATTGCGTCCATCGTTATGACTCCGGATAAGATTCAGTATACATTACACTCGTCAAAAAAATATGTTGATGGACCGTTCAATGCGCGCACGCTGTTCCCGGTCTTTAAGCAGAATATCGACCCAAGAATTTTATGGAATTCCGTCCATAACAGAAACCCAGCATCGGGGGATTTAAAGTGCAAAACGGATGAAAAAGGATGGCCACTTTCGTGCGTGAATGCGGAAGGCGTGCACGTGACATGGCTTCATGAAAACGCTGTAAAGCGACGAATTGATATCAAAAACCCACAGTTTGAAATGATCTGGGTTTTCAAAGATCAAATCCCACTAAGTACGCCTCAAAACGAGACCTTCGTCCTGAAAAAACCCGAAGACTACCAACAAATTCAAATAAAATAGTTTATAGTCGCTAACCTTTTTAGGTCGGTTTATAATCATTACAAGTTAAGATCCACCCGATTCTCAACTTGAATATCTTTCAAGTGGAAGGAGTCTCGATGTCGTCATCTGTTAATCTAAAAAATATTGTTGAAAAATGGCAAAGCAACAGTCCGTCCGTTGCATCCCATTGGAGCGGCACATTTCAAGAGTATTTAGATTTGGTGAAAGCCACCCCGAAGCTTTCTAGAAATGCTTACCAACGGCTGTTTGATATGATTTGCGAAGCGGGTACCGAAGAGTACATCGACTTTAAAAAACAAATTATTCGTTACAAGTTTTTCGACGATGTCGAGACCGGTGGTAAGGACGCTGTTTTTGGACTTGATGTGCAGCTTATGAAATTAGTAAACGTACTAAAGGCGGCTGCCCTGGGATATGGCACTGAAAAGCGTGTTATTCTTTTGCACGGACCGGTGGGCTCAGCAAAATCGACCATTTGTCGCCGCTTAAAAAAAGGTTTAGAAAATTATTCGCGTACGGATCAAGGTGCCCTATTCACTTTCGAGTGGATTGATGAAAATGGAAAAGGCAACTTACTAGGCAAAGACGTCAAAGTTTTCCCATCCCCAATGAATGAAGAGCCCTTACTGTTGATTCCAGAAGAAATGCGCCCGCAAATCTGTGATGAGATAAACAGATCACAAGATGGTGACTTCCGCGTAAAGATTGTTGGTGAGCTATGCCCACCGTCACGTTTTATTTTTAAGGGTTTAATGGAGCGTTACAACGGCGATCTAATGAAAGTTCTTTCACACGTTCGTGTGAAGCGCTTATTTATCTCAGAAGCTGACCGTGTTGGAATTGGAACCTTTCAACCGAAAGACGAAAAGAATCAAGATTCAACAGAGTTAACCGGAGATATCAATTACAGAAAAATTGCTGAATATGGGTCAGATTCAGATCCACGCGCCTTTAACTTCGATGGCGAATTTAATGTGGCCAATCGGGGATTAATCGAATTCGTCGAGGTGCTTAAGTTGGATGTCGCGTTCTTGTATGATCTTTTAGGAGCGTCGCAAGAACACCGCGTAAAGCCCAAGAAGTTTGCGCAGACACATATCGATGAAGTGATCATCGGTCACACGAATGAACCTGAATATCGTAAATTACAAGATAATGAATTTATGGAAGCATTACGTGACCGAACGGTAAAAATTGATATTCCATACATCACGCGTTTAAAAGAAGAAATTAATATTTATAAAAAAGATTTCAATTCGCAACGACTTCGAGGCATTTCGATAGCTCCGCACACAATTGAAGTTGCGGCGATGTGGGCTATATTAACTCGACTTGAAAAGCCAAAAAAAGCGAACCTGACACGTTTGCAAAAGTTAAAACTTTATAACGGAAAAACTTTAGCTAACTTCACCGAAGATAATGTGAAAGAGCTTCGCAAGGAAACCACTCGCGAAGGCTTAGATGGGATTTCACCACGCTATATTCAAGATAAGCTTTCTAACGCATTGGTCATGGCGCAACAGATGAATAAGGGCTCGGTTAATCCGTTCATGGTAATGAATGAGCTTGAAAGTGGATTAAAGCATCACTCGTTAATTTCCAACGAAGAGTTAAAACAAGAGTACAAAGAATTACTTAGCGTGGTTAAGCAAGAGTATGAGGAAATAATAAAATCAGAAGTGCAACGTGCCATTAGTGCCGACGAAGGAGCGTTGCAGCGCCTTTGCGGTAACTACATCGACAACGTCAAAGCCTACACGCAAAAAGAAAAAGTTCGTAATCAATACACGGGCTATGATGAAGAACCAGATGAGCGCTTAATGCGCGCGATTGAAGAGAAAATTGAAATTCCAGAATCACGCAAAGAAGATTTTCGCCGCGAAGTGATGAATTATATCGGTGCGCTTTCGTTAGATGGTAAGAAGTTTAACTACAAGATGAACGAGCGTCTGCACAAAGCTTTAGAGCTAAAACTTTTTGAAGATCAAAAAGACAGTATTAAATTAACATCGTTAGTTAGTTCTGTTGCGGACAAAGACACGCAAGAAAAAATTGATATTGTGAAGTCTAGGCTAATAAAAGATTTTGGCTACGATGAAATTTCGGCAACGGATGTTTTACATTACGTGGCCAGCATTTTCGCCAGAGGCGATGTAAAGAATAAATAATGTCTATAAGGGAAGATCAGAACCGCTTCAAAACGATCATAAAAGGTAAAGTCCGCGAGGACTTTAAGAAATATGTGACGAACGGAGAACTGATCGGCCGCCGTGAAGGTGAGTTTGTGAAAATTCCACTTCCACGTATTGATATTCCCACATTTCGGTACGGACCTAAGCAAGATGAACAAGGTGTAGGTCAAGGTGATGGTGAACCCGGAGAGGGTCCTGGTCAACCCGGACAAGGTGCCGGTAAAGCAGGGGAAAACCCAGGCGAGCACATGGTTGAGGTCGAAATTTCAATGGAAGAATTAGCTGATATACTTGGTGAGAAATTGCAGCTGCCAAATATTATGCCTAAGGGTGCAAAAAACTTAATGGCAGAAAAAAACAAATACTCGGGAATTGCCCCTGTTGGTTCAGAAGGTCTAAGAAAGTTCAAACAAACTTACAAAAAGGCACTAACGCGTTATATCTCTTCGGGCACTTATACACCCGACGATCCCGTGATCATTCCGATTCGTCGTGATTACCAGTATCGCTCTGTTAAAAAGACTCAAACACCGCACACAAAGGCAGTTGTCATTTACATGATGGACGTATCTGGATCTATGGGCGATGAGCAAAAAGAAATCGTGCGTTTAGAATCTTTTTGGATCAACACATGGCTTAAAAAACATTATAAGGGTTTAGAAACTAGGTTTATAATTCATGATGCTGCAGCAAAAGAAGTAGACGAAGATACGTTTTTTAAAACCAGCGAATCTGGTGGAACATTAATTAGTTCAGCGTACAGACTTTGCCAACAGATAATTCAACAAGATTATCCGTTTAGCGAATGGAATGTGTACCCGTTTCATTTCAGTGATGGTGATAACTGGAGCGGCGAAGACACGCGAATATGCGTTAATTTGTTAAAAGAATTCTTTTTGCCAAATGTAAATGTCTTCTCTTACGGACAGGTCGAAAGTAAATATGGCAGTGGTCAATTTTTAAAGGATCTACAAAAAGAATTTCCTGACGACGAGCGTGTTACGTTAAGTCAGATCGAAAGCCGTGATAAAATATTAGATTCTATAAAAGATTTTTTAAGTAAAGGAAAATAGCCCATGGCGAATTTAACTTTAGAGTTAGAAGCTGAACGTCGTCGTATTTGTCAAATCGCTAAAAACTGCAACCTTGATTTTTTTGAAACTGTTTTTGAATTGATCAACTACGATCAAATTAGCCAAATTGCAGCTTTCGGGGGTTTTCCCACAAGATATCCACATTGGAAGTTCGGCATGGAATACGAACATTTATCTAAATCCTACGAATACGGATTATCAAAAATTTATGAAATGGTTATTAATACGGACCCTTGCTACGCGTACTTAATGGAAGGTAATTCCATGATGGACCAGAAGCTAGTGATGTCACACGTATATGGACACTGTGATTTTTTTAAAAATAATATTTGGTTTTCAAAAACCAACCGAAAAATGATGGATCAGATGGCTAATCACGCCACACGTATTCGTAATTACATCGACCGGCATGGTTACGAAACTGTTGAACGATTCATTGATGCATGTCTAAGTTTAGAAAATTTAATAGATCGCCACAGCATTTTAAGTGGACCAACCAAATTTGAAGATAAAAAAGTAATTGAAACTAATGAAAAGTATTTGTTTAAGGTTGATAAAAGCTACATGAAAGATTATATCAATCCGCCGAATTACGTAGCGCAAGAAAAACAAAAACAAGTTGATAAATTACAACAAGGTAAACGGTTTCCGAACGAACCAGTGCGTGATGTTCTATCATTTTTAATTCACTTCGCTCCGCTAGAAGATTGGCAGCAAGATATTCTAACAATTATTCGTGATGAATCCTACTACTTCGCCCCCCAGGGCATGACTAAGACTATGAATGAAGGTTGGGCATCTTATTGGCATTCGCACATGATGACCCGACATATATTGAATGACTCAGAAATTATCGACTTTGCCGACCACCACTCGGGAACTACATTTATGCAAATGGGTGGGTACAATCCATACAAAGTGGGCATTGAATTGTTTCGCGACATTGAAGACCGGTGGAATAAAGGACGATTCGGGCGTGAATGGGAGGACTGTGACGACGTACGTGAAAAAAATAATTGGAACAAAAAGACGGGACTTGGGCGCGACAAAATTTTCGAAATTAGGAAAATTTACAACGATGTCACTTTCATTGATGAGTTTTTAACAGAAGACTTTTGTGTGCGTAATAAAATGTTCGTGTATAAATTGAACAAAGAGACAAACCGTTTTGAGGTCGACACCAAAGATTTTAAAGCTATTAAAGCTCAGCTTTTGTTTCAATTGGCTAACTTTGGTCAACCAATTATTAAAATTGAAGATGCAAACTTCGAAAACCGAGGCGAATTGCTGCTAAGGCACGTCCACGAAGGATTGGATCTACAACCGAATTATATGGATGCTACGATGAAAAACCTTTTTTTATTGTGGAAACGGCCCGTAAATATGATAACTATGATGGATAACGAGCCGCAGCTTTTCAGGTTTGATGGAAATGACTATACCAAGCATAGTCTACAAAGTGAAACTATGGTGGCTCCGTAGTCTATTCTTAAAGGGGATACGGGTGTCAGCGAAAAGCAGTTTTAAAAACAGTTCGAAGGACAGCGTTTTGGTCTATTCGACTGATCCAAAGGATCAGGCCCTACTTTCAGGGAAAGCTGAAAAAGAGAAAGTTTTAGCAAAAAGCCGTCAACTTGTAGACAGCAATAAATTTACGGTAGTGTTTAGATTGGAAAAAAATGGGCGTGGTGGAAAGACAGTAACGATATTAGATCAGTTACCCAATCATGAAACCTTCGTTAAAGAATTAACAAAAGAATTAAAAGTAAAGTGCGGCGTCGGTGGATCGTACAAAGTTGAATCTGGAGTCGGACAAATCGAAATCCAGGGAGATAAACGGGACGCAATTAAAAAATTTTTAGATACAAAACTAATTAAGTATAAAGGAATGTAGCTCATGCAGAAAATCGCCATAATTGATGACTTCGAGGAAAGCTGCCAACTAATGACCGAAATCTTAAGCCCACACTTTGAATGCAAATACATTTGCCAAGCTGAAAAGGCTTTGGATTTCGTAAAGACTTACAATCCAAATCTGATTCTTATGGATTACAAAATGCCATATATAACGGGCGTAGAACTTTGTAAAATAATTAAAGAAATGCCTGAACTTAAAAAAACTCCAATCATATTTGT
>JAYTMU010000134.1:0-3399 GCA_043728195.1 Bdellovibrionales bacterium | reverse complement strand
ACCAACTGTGTTGGCACTAGTTATTTTTCACAAATGTGGAGAGCTTTTGAAAAAGCAACAGCTACTGGAATGGGTAATGCTGCCTATCCATCTCGCTCATCGGCACGGTTTTATAGTCGCCTTCACGCTGTTTTCGGAAATGCAACTCCGGCAGCAATCGATACTGTTTTGGATACTGATGAAGCGCAACAGCGTGAAACCGCAGCAGCTTTTACAGTCGGCGGCTTCAGAGTACACGTTCCGTATGGGATAAAATTAGTTCCAAGTGCTAGCGTCTGTATCTTAAAAATTCAACCTCGTGCAGATACTGGTCTGGATACGAATTTTCAATCTGACCAGCGCTATTCAAATCATTTTTATTCTGTCGATTTAACCGCACTGACAGGAGTAACTGAAATACGACTGACGTCAACTTTTGTAGCGGGCACTGCTGTAGACATCGATTCAATACTATACAAGGATACGTATTCTTACGATGAAGACTGCGCAGCTTACGCTGCAAATGGCACGTGTTCAACGGCACAAAAATCGGTTTCTTCCGATATGGTAAGATACGACCGCACCGCAGGTAATGGAACTAAAACCTTGGCTAATCTAAGTTCACTTAGTGCAGCCTCAAAATATTTACTTAACGTACGCGCTTACACGCCCAAGATCGCAGTCCTCGGTAACACAGAATATACTTATGAATTAAAAGATCAACTCGGAGGTTCTTTATGTCCAGCTTCACCATACTAAAATCAGTTTCCGTTATCGCACTAGGCGCCGTCATCGGTTACAGTTCAGTCCAGTTTGCATTAACCAAAGAATCTCCGAATCGTTATCTGGCATCGTCCACGGTATCAAAGATGGCCGTTGAACAGTATTCACGAACGTTGATCGACTTGAAAATTGAAACCTCAAAGATTGCACAGACTGAAAAAGATGCATCCGTTATCGAAGTTAGCATAGAAGCGTTTCGTGATATTCCAGCAGGTATTCCTTTTAAATGGAACTTACCTGAAGACGTCGAAGTTCTTTCTGGAGCACCAAATGGATTGTTACCAGAATTTGCTGCCAATCAAGTTCACGTATTCAAATTGGAAGTGTCAGGATTTAATAAATTAAAAAAATCTTTCATTAGTTTTTCAGTCAATGGCGAAGTTGGTGCCATAAACTTAAAGCGAGAGATCCTATTTTCTTCGCGCCCAGAAGATTCTTTCGAATACGTCGTGCAGCAATATGAGAAAAGCAAAATAGCTGATGCAAAAGCTACCAAAGGCAAAGTTGGAAAAGCCAGTAGCTACAATGGGCCGATTGATCCAAAAAAAGTCATTCACTAAATATTTTGTTTCAGCTATCCTTATTCCAATACTTAAAAAGTAAAGGAATATTCCATGATACGAGTTTCATTAATTTACGCAGCCATTTTGGCATTCATTTTTGTAGCGCTTAGTCTTCGAGTAGTAAAAAATCGCTTTAAGTCGAAAGTATCTTTGGGTGATGGTGGTCATACACTTTTAAATATCGCTATCCGCACCCATGCGAATTTTGCCGAATATGTGCCTTTGGCTTTAATTCTTATAATTAGTGTCGAGTTTTTAGCTTACCCAATTATTCTAGTGCATCTGCTAGGTGGACTATTAATTTTGGGTCGCTGCAGTCATATTTACGGACTGGCAACTAAAAATAGTCTTAGTAATTTTCGCCCGGTTGGGGTGATTTCGACAATTACAGTAATTGTCGTAAGTGCAATTTTAGTATTAGTTAGATCTATGTAATGATGCTTTAGTAACTAAATAGGAATAACTTCTACGGATGGATTGAACTCATCTTTCAGTATCCCCTCAATAGCCATAAGCGTACCCGTGGTCGAGCTTGGACAAGTCCCACAAGCACCTTGATACGAAACATACACTTTATTATCTTCAAACTTCAGAACATCTATATCGCCCCCGTCACCTTGAAGGCCTGGCCGTATTGTTCGATCTAATATTTCTTCTATTTGCTGCAGTTCTGGCGATAAGCTTTGCCGTGCAATCTTCTTTTCATCAAGCACTGTTTGATTCGGGTTATGCACAGCCATGCGCGATTGAATTACCGCGCACACGTCCATTTGCAGCTTATCGCTATCACTATCGAACTGATGGGTTACAGTAATAACATTTTGAAAGAAATGAACCTGGCGGACGCCATCGACCTGGAACAGCGACCTGGATAAAATATTATGTTCTGCTTCCTGAATTGTTGAATAGGTCGCTTTACCCTCGGTAAGAACAGGTCTGTCTAAGACAAACTTCCAGGCGTTCGGATTAGGCGTTGCTTGTACGCGAATTAAAACTTCTGCTGAACTCATAACAACATCCTCTTGGCTTTTTGAATGGCCACTAAAAACAAATCAATATCGTTTTCATTATTGTAAATTGAAATGGAAACCCGCACAGTTCCAGTCAGATCATACTTTTTTAGCAGCGGCTGCGTACAATGATGACCCACGCGCACGGCGACACCTTGCTGATCTAAAATTTGGCCCACATCTGAATGATGGGCACCTTTAATATTAAAACTAACGATCGCAGCCTTTTCAACGGCAGTTCCGAACAACACCATGCCTGAAATGTCCTGCAACCCTGCAACCAACTTTTTCATTAAACTTTGTTCATGATTAAAAATTTCAGTCAAATCCAGCGATTTAAAGAAATCAATTGCTGCGGCTGTGCCGACCGCGCCTTCAATGTGGGGTGTGCCGGCCTCGAATTTAAATGGCAATTCGTTAAAAGTTGTGACGTCGTAATTAACATTCAAAATCATACTGCCACCTAATTGGTACGGAGGCATTTTTTCTAACAATTCTTTTTTTCCATACAGCACTCCGAAACCATATGGGCCAAATAACTTATGTGCAGAGAAAACTAGAAAATCAACATTCAAATTTTTTACGTCAATAGGCTTCTGTGACACCAGTTGTGCCGCATCTAATACTGTAACGGCTCCGACTTCTTTGGCTTTAGCAACCAACCGTTTGATGTCAACCAAGGTACCTAGTATGTTAGAACATCCCGAGAAACTTATTAGTTTAGTTTTTTTCGTTATAATCTGATCCAGCGACGAATAATCTAAATCGCCTTCAGTAGTTACAGGTATGTACTTAATTTTGCAGTTTTTTTTTTGAGCTAACATTTGCCACGGCACTATGTTCGCATGATGTTCTAACTCAGTTAGTACAATTTCATCACCGCTTTGCAAATACTGTTCACCATAGCTGCTAGCGATCAAATTTATTCCTTCAGTTGTTCCCTTGGTAAAAATAATTTCTTCGGTTGCTGAGGCATTTAAAAAGTTTCTAATTTTTTCACGCGCCGCTTCAAATTCAACAGTGGCTTTATCACTTAAATAGTGGGCGCCCCGATGAACATTCGC
>JAYTMU010000133.1:0-14103 GCA_043728195.1 Bdellovibrionales bacterium | reverse complement strand
CCTTGCTTTAGACTTTAAAATTGCAGACTCCAAGGCGTTGATAATTTTCGAAGGCGTGGGCAAATCCACCGAAAGTTCTTGAGCGAAACAATGCATGGAATACGCATCCAGTAAAACATAGATATTGCAGACACCGTCTGTAACAGTTTCAATTTCTTCACGATGAAGAATCCATGCTTGATTGATGTCTGTAAAATTTAAAAACTGCTTCGTTATCATTAGCGATTGCCTGATTTTTCTAGGCAGCTCTCGCTTTCTTCCAGCAGCTCAATTCGCAGTAAAATTTCATTTAAAATAAATTCGTGGCCATCATTGTCAGAAACAAATTTAGATCCATAGTCAGGAACGTGTATGGCACAATCTAAAATCCTGGTCACGCTATTGATATCAGCGACTGGTTTCTTAAACGCCAATAAAATTGAAAGTATTTTATTTAAAACCTCATCGTGCTCTGAACGTACTGCCAAAATGCTTGTAAGTTTATCAATTCCAAGGCTTGGCAGCTGGCTGGTGAATTCTTCAATTCCAAAGATGCGAACGGGATCACTATTTCGATTTGCATATCTTGATTTTTCTGACGGCATATTAGTCCCTGACTTTATTTTTTCTTTAGTTTCTTAGCTGTGATATTTTTAGCAAGTTTATCAAAATCACTTGTCGAACTACTAGCTTCAATACGACGACGTTCATCATCAAACTTTTCAAATTCTGTCTCTGCGTGTTCAAGTGCCATCTGATGAGATATTTTTCCGGCGTGAGTGAGAATGTTTTTTTCATTGAACTGTAAAAAGCCATCGAGCTTTTTTACCCAGTCGGCCATGTGCATAGGGTTTCGAGTCATGGCCTGATCTTATGCATAATCTAAATACATGGTCACTGTGCGGTTAAGAGCAGTCAGTTCTTCTTCTTTTAAATAGTTTTTTGCAACAGACACATCTTGCTTACGAATAAGCCCTTGCGGAGAATTTTTCCAAGTTGTGAGGCCCATATTTTTCTTGTTAGCATCTGCACGAGTCTTTATGATCTCGGCAGCAGTCTTTCCATGAGTCGCCCAGTGAAGTTTATTTTGAACAGTGGCATAGAACTCTTGGGTCAATTCAGCTCTGCCATCATAATCAATGCTGGTGGCGTAAATATCGGTGATTTTTTGATAGAATCTTCGTTCCGAAGCTCGGATATCTCGGATACGAAGCAAGAGTTCATCAAAGTAATCTTGGCCGATGGATTTGCCCTCTTTGAGCCTGTCATCATCCATGACGAAGCCCTTAACTAACAGCTCTTGCAATTGAGCTGTGGCCCATTGGCGAAACTGGGTTCCACGGGAGCTTCTCACTCGGTAGCCAACAGCAAGAATGGCCTCTAGGCTATAGTGGTCAACGGCACGGGTTACCTCACGTTTACCCTCAGTTTGAACTATTCGGAATTTCCGAATAGTTGCCTCGGGAGGTAACTCGCCCTCTTCAAAAATATGGGCAAGATGCTCGTTAACACTAGGAACAGAAACTTGATAAAGTTCAGCCATGCTTTTCTGTGACAACCAAACGCTTTTTTCTTCAAAGCGAACTTGGATTTTAGTGTGCCCTTCGTTTGATTGAAATAAAATGATTTCGCCTTTTTGTGATTTGTCGCTCATATTGTCCTTTCGCCTGCAGGCAGACCAGATTGATGAAGGAGCCATTTCACAAGTTCTACCATAACTAATGTGTCTTTTTTGCAGTATTCAAGCGAAGCCTGAATAAGTTCATTTTTTCGATCTTGCGGGGTTTTATCATTTGTTAGTTCATCAAAAGCACGTTGCGCCGCTGTACCATTAGCAACGAGCATCCCATCATAAGATTGTGACTTGCCAAGAATTGCTGGAGCCACTGCCTTCAAACTAAATGAGCCACCGAAACTGTTATCGTAAACATAATCACGAATGACCGGAAGTGGATCGACGATTCTTACTAAAAGAGATTCCAACTTTTTCTTGTTAGCAGGTGAATACTCGACAAGCTCTGAAATACGACTCGATTCAAATTGGCCATAGTATGCAACAATTGAACCGTTGTCGCCACAAGCATCAAGCAATGCAGGAATTAAATTTGGCCTTGGGTCAGATTTTGAAGTGTGAAGATATTCTTTGTGTACCAATGTTGATTCGGGCGAAGCCCACACATGAGCACTAAATTGAAATGGTACCTGTTGGTAAGGACTGGCACCGTCATATCTAGGTATCGCTGGATTGATAGTTTCAAAGTCTAAAAATATTAAGGGAAATTTCCATTTCTCTAAAACTGATTTAATCCCAGCCGGATCAATAAATCGCTTTCCAGTTTTAAAAACCTCAACGACACGTTTTTGAATCGGCGAAAGCTCTGTCAGGCGCTTGTCATCTAGTTTGATAATGCCCTTAGAATAGTAGTCCCACTTCTTTGTTTTTATTTGTGGCAAAGCCAAGACACTTACTTCGGGAATATTTTTTTCTTTCCAGCATGAATCTTTAAACCCGCATTCATTTGGACTTGTGCAGTGCTGGCCAATATCAATGTCTGGAATTTTAGCATCTTTTATCGTAGAAAAAATATCGGTCACTTTTCCAAGTATTTCTGGATAAAGCGCTCTCATTTTTTCAGTGACATCTTCGGCGATAAAAAGATTTTCAAGATTTGGGTAGCGGCAAGTGTTGTTAATATGAAGAATGCTAATCTGCTCAATCGGTAGACCACCTTTTGCCATAATCCAAGCTTGTAGGCCAACGTCGTCCAACTGTTCATCTTTAACTTTGGTTGAAGATTTAACTTCAAATATTTTCCAACGCTGAGTTTCTTTTGAATACTGAATTATATCAGCTCTGGCGTAACAGCCGTTGTATTGAAATGCGGCTTCGTAAATGACTTCGGTCTTTTGGGCTAGCAATTCACGAGTTCGCTTTAGTGAGCCAAAAAAATCCCAAGGCTTGTTATCAACAAGGGTTCCGCCTGGAAATCTTTTGCGAGCCTCTTCACCGACGGCATTACCTTGATCGAATAGTGCTTGCTGGTCAGGTGTGATTGGGGCTTCTTGTTCTGGGTGATGAATCGTAAGGTAAATACTTTTGAGACAACGATAGCCCCGCATGATTTTTGTTTTACTGAGGAGTATGGGTAGCTTGTTCATCCAAGGCCTCCTTTGTGAACTTGGCTTCGTCTATTTCTGGCACTTCAAAAATCATTGGTACGTTCGACTTAAATGCTTTACCGACGGCAATAGCCTGTCGAAATTGTAAATTTGGCAAAGTGCTGGCAATTTCAGTTCCCAGGTAGTTTAGAAATCTGAAACACAGTATCTTTTTCTTGTTCGTGGAATTCACCGTCAGATACGGCTACTAAAATTTGCGCTTTAAGTTCCTCAGAATATTTACTTTGTCTGCCCATTGCCCACTCCGTTTTAATGTTTTAACAAGCACACCTTACAAATGTCCCGTTTTTCAAACTGTCTGCTTTGTATACGGGGTCAGTAGGTAAGAGACTCCGCATGGCTTCCATCCTGTTCAAGATCCGGTTTCCACTATTAGAACAGTAAAAATAGAGCTGCACAAATACCATATGTTTTATGTACGTTGTGATGGCTGTGAAGTCTAACTAGATTTAAATGCAGATAACTATGGCGTTAAAGACAGTATAATCAGCTACTTAACAGATTTAGTGTATATTTTTAGGTATACATAAATTTACTATTTGTAGCCTCTATAAGTATACATAAATGGTAGATATGAAGACTGATAAAAAACAACTTGGGAATCAAAAACGGATCATGCAGCAGAAGCTAGATCTATTTGCTAGGCTGAACGAGTTGGAGTCGGTCATGGATCT
The DNA here is from genome assembly GCA_043728195.1 of Bdellovibrionales bacterium. GTDB lineage: Bacteria > Bdellovibrionota > Bdellovibrionia > Bdellovibrionales > Bdellovibrionaceae > Pseudobdellovibrio. The sequence goes on along the minus strand of JAYTMU010000133.1, from coordinate 10,270 downwards.
ATCGCGCAGTTAGAAAAAAGGGAACCCCAAAAAAAGGTTACCTTAGAGTCTTTGGAAAATGCAGCTCGCGCTATGGATTGCAAAGTTGTTTATGCCATAGTTCCGATTGAGTCAGCAAACACGTTGGATGACATCATAAATAGTAAGGATCAAGAAGCGGCTGGTCTTATTCTTAAAGATGTAGCCCACACAATGAGGCTTGAAAAACAGGGAACATCTGAAAAGCAAATTCAGAAAGAAATAGAGCGGGTTGCAAAAGAGCTCATTGAATCTAACGACCCAAGAATATGGGAAATTAAAAATAGGAAGATAAAGTAAAAACGAATGACTAAATTCAAAATCTTATACCCAAGTGGTGCGATGCCTATTGATCCAGATGAAGCTAAGGATTTAGTTCCTGACTACATTTCAACGATGGGTGAATTGAACCAACTGGAATAGTCCAATATTGCCGATGGATTTGTTTGGGCCGGCAAGCAAGACTTGGATGATTTGCTTTCAGTAACGTTTGTTCTTAAGCTTCACGAAAATATGTTTAAGCAAGTTTGGAAATGGGCAGGAAAAACTCGAAAGTCGAATAAGAACATCGGGGTCATGAAAGAAAACATCATGACCGATCTTGCAATTCTAATTGGTAATGCTCAATTTTGGATTGAAAAAAAAACTTTCAGCAATGATGAGATCGCGGCTAGATTTCAGCATCGACTTGTTCAAATTCACGTATTTCCAAATGAAAATGGTCGTCATGTACGTTTAATGACGGATTTAATTAAATTTGTAAAAAGCTAAAAACGACTTAACCCATCCCACTTTTTCACTCCTTCATTGTAATAATGATTGATGTGCAAGGTAAATCATGTAAATGGATCACCTTTGACTTTTTTCCGTTCTTCCACTTTTGCGACGTACCATGAACTAAGGCCTGCAGTCATTAGGACCATAAAAATAACAAGTAATGAAATCCAACTTGGGATCTTAACGAAATCAACCAAAAGCATCTTCACACCAATGAATCCCAGAATCGCGGCAAGCCCTGGCTTTAAATAGCGAAGCTTTGTAACCCAATCTGCAAGAACAAAGTAGAGCGCTCTAAGACCTAAAATTGCCAAAATGTTCGAAGCGAAGGCCACAAACGCGTCTTTGGTAACCGCGAACACTGCTGGAATTGAATCGACCGCAAAGACAAGATCAGTTACTTCGATCACGACAAGGGCTAAGAAAATTGGCGTAGCTTTACGAACTCCACCCTCGATAACAAAAAAGTGGCTGCCGTTAAAATTATCCGTTGTCGGAATAATTCGCTTCAGCAAACGAATCGACCAACTGCCTTTGGCTTCAATTTTTTCATCAGTATCGCGCAAAAATTTAATAGCTGTGATGACCAGAATGAATCCAAAAATATAAAGAATCCAATGAAATGAATTTAGTAAATGGGCACCTAACAAAATAAATATGGCTCGAAGTATGATTGCGCCCAATACACCATAAAAAAGGACTCGGTGCTGGTAAGAATCTGGGATTTTGAAAGAGCTAAAAATAAGTAAAATAACAAAAAGATTATCAACACTAAGACTTTTCTCTACTAAGTAGCCAGTCAAAAATTCTAGGCCAAGCTCAGTGCCATAAGACATTGCAAACCAAGTATTAAACCCAAACGCAATAGCAATCCACAAGCTACTTTCAAGCAAAGCCGCTTTGGTTTGAACTTTATGGTTCCCGCGCCCAAATAAACTTAAGTCGATTGCTAGCAGTACAAGAATACCAATTGTAAATGAAATCCAAAGCCATGGGGGTGCAACAGAGATGTCAGTGACAAACTTATTCATTCTTTTACCTTTCAGGGATCTTTAATTTCGAAGAACTACCTTCAGACGTATAAAGCAATTTTTCGGTGTACGCAAGTGCAAGAGCTGAAAGTAAAAACACGATATGGATAATTACCTGCCATTTAATATTATCAGGATCTTTCTTGGTGATATCGATAAAGGACTTTAGTAAATGAATACCCGAAATGCCGACTAGGGCCCCAGCCAATTTAACCTTTAGAGTTCCAGCGTTAATTTTTTCAAGCCAGTCGGGACGATCCTCATGTTTGTCCAGTTGAATGCGACTTACAAATGTTGCGTATCCACCAATGATAACCATAATTAGGAGATTCAAGACCATAGTGATATCAACCAAAGTCAAAATTCCGAGCATCAGAACTTCTTCCGTGATCGAATTTACAGTTGCACAGAGGTGCACAAGTTCAACCAAAAATTTGTAGGTGTAAAGCATGGCCCCTATTATAAGGCCACCGTAAATAGGTGCTTGTATCCAACGGCTTGCAAAAATTATTTGTTCAAAAAAATTCTCAATGCGTTTCATACACTATTCTCATCCTGTCTTTTTTAAATATTTTGACGCTATTTTCACTACAGCAATTCATTGGCACTGTTCGTTACATCACGACAGCCTTCGCTCGCGCCTTGATATTCAGAATTTTTTTCAATCGACCCACGCCTATACCTTCTCCAAGAGACCCAGCCGATTACCAACACGGGAAGGATTAGCCACCAAAAGGTTCGTGCTGCAATTGCAGCCGCTTGGATCATACGTGCAATGACAGGAAAAAATCGAACTATCGCCATTAGCAGTGCAAGCATCAAAATATATCGGAAGATTCCGTTTCGTTGAACTTTCAATTTGTCTTAAGATTTCCAATTGGCAGTAAGATGTTAGCACTGCCACCACTTGCTCCGCCTCCAATTACTAGCGGTGAGACACCATTCCATTTTTCTACTATTTGCAGCTGCACTAAACCTGGGTTGTCTTGAACGGCACGACCGCGAACCCGAATGGCTTCGGCCTCACCCTTGGCGCGAATGATTGCCGTCTGAGCTTCAATTTCTGCTTTCGCTTGAGTAAACTTCGCCTTCGCGGCTTCTTGTTCTTGCACCATTTTCGCTTCGATCGCTGTTTCAAGCTCCTTCGAGAGCGCTACATTTTGAATAACCACATCTTCTATCACAAGTAGGTCACCCACTTTCGCCCGCGCGGCATCGAGAGTCTTGGCTTTCACTTCTTCACGTTTTTTTACGATTTGTTCAGCACTTTGTAGTGCTGTAACTTCTTTAAGTGCCTCACTTACTCGTGGCGAGATTAAGCTTTCGAATGGATCTCCGGAATAATCACGGAACATTTTCACGATCATGTTTTCAGGAATTCGGTAAAGCACCCTTAGTTCTACATCGATCTGCTGAAGATCAGAGGAATAACATGCCGTTTTGGATAGGGTGGTCTGCTGTCGCACAGATACCGGGACAACCGTCGTTACCAACGGAAGTTTGAAACCCAATCCTTCTGGCGCAAAAACCGGAGAAACCTTACCCATTGTTATGAGGACACCGCGGTGTCCAGGCGGGATAATAAACGTGCTACCCGTAACCAACACAGCCCCCACAACTAGGATGAACCCAATTTTGACAAGTTTAGTGTTTTGTTTGAGATTCTTAAAAAATTCTTCGGTTGGATCCATTATGTACTCCCGTGGTTTTTTGTTATGAATTTGTCAGTGTATCTAATTTTACAATTTAAAAAATTAGATAATTAAGACGATATAGTTTGTTTTAATCGAACATTAATATAGTGTAAAAACCTTTATCAGTTTTGCAACAATCTTTTTAAGTTTTCGCTTCCACTAAATGTCCACCGCGTACAGTTGCTCCCAGTACCAATCCAGCACCAATAATAACAAGATTTTTTATAATATGGTGACCCTCCATTGTAAGAGCAAACGGAGCTTGATTAAAGACAACATCGGGTAAAAGGATAATCGGTATAGATGTAGCCAGCATTTGCAAAAACAGAAACAACAAAGTAGCTCGCATGCAAATTTTTAGAAGAAGACCAAGCCCGATAAGACACTCCATTGTAGCTAGCATGTATACAGCAACGGCTGCGGGCAAGCTACCGAATGTGACAATCTCTGTAGTGCGTTCGATCAATCCGATTGTGGGACTCAGGTTAGGAAAAAACTTAAGGGCTCCAAACCAGATAAAAATTAAACTAAGACTGACGCGTAAGTATGTAACGCTATACTTAGCCATCCAGCGGGTAATCGCTGTATCAATTTTATCAAAAGGCTTGGAGTCATTTTTCATTGCCGCATATTTATCTGGGTAGTTGGTATAAATCAAACTTTAATAAAGTGTAAAAGTCTTTATTAGTTTTGCAGCAATTGGGTTTTCAAGTTTTCTTTGGGCTGATACTAGCCAAATTTCCTCATGCACACCTTTCAGAGTCCCTATTTTCTGAAGTAATCCATCTTTGATCAAATCTTCATTGGACACTTCTGAAAGCGGGGCAAGTCCAATCCCTTGTTTCGCAAAAAGTATTTGCAGACTGGTGTCCTGAGTTTCTGCTGTGGGCAGAACGCGGATATTCTGTAGCTTAAAGTAGTGGTTAAGATCATGTCTAAGTTTGCTATGGACGGTAGGAAGCACGAATGGTTGATCATTCAGCGAGTGTGGAAATGTTCGCTTAAGTTTTCGGAAAGCAGATCCGCCATATATAGATACAGGTAGCTTTGCCACCGATTTTGAAAATGCCTGCCTTATTTCTAAAGCTGGCGGAGGATAATTAGACAAAATCAGATCAATTTTATGATTGTAAAGCTCGCGAAATAGTTCGTCTCCCTTTCCTTCAAGAATAGAAACTGTACACGTGGAAGAAATTTTATAAGCTTCCATAACCAAAGATAGAATTACATTCTTAGGCACACTATCAAGGGCACCAACTTGCAGGTGAGTTTGGTTACCACTTGTGCGATCCTGTAGCACCTCGATCATTTCATCGCCAAGCCTAAATATTTCATTGGCATAATCAAGGGCGGCTTTTCCAGACTCGGTAAGAATCATTTTCCGATTGCGACGTTCAAAGAGCGGTTTCCCAACCATTTCCTCTAGCTGTTTTAGCTGAGTGCTAAGCGTTGGTTGACCCAAACGTAGCTTTTCAGCAGCCTTTGCAATTCCACCCTGCATAGCGATTGTTCGAAAATAATAAAGGTGATGATAGTTCAACCACTGCATAAACGTCTTTCTTAGTACTTTGTTTTAACAAAACTATTTGATTGTATTTATCGTATTTTAATAAGAATTCGTCAAGGCTATACTGGATGCAATTGTGAAGGGGAAGTTGTGACTTGGTTTAAAAGAATTGGTTTGTTTTTAGCTGTGAACGTCTTGGTGATGGTTACCGTTTCTCTGATCTTGAATATTTTTGACGTGAAACCATACCTAACGCCATACGGAATTGATTACCAGTCGCTTATGATTTTCTGTTTTGTCTGGGGCATGGGTGGAGCCTTTATCTCACTTGCACTTTCTCGAACTATGGCGAAGTGGATGATGGGCGTTAAAATTATTTCTCTTGATACGAAAGATTTCGATCAGCGAGAACTTCTTCAAATGGTCCACGTACTTGCAAGAGCCGCACAATTATCAGTCATGCCTCAAGTTGGAATTTATGAATCTTCCGAAGTAAATGCATTTGCTACAGGCCCAACTAAATCACGGTCGCTAGTTGCTGTTTCAACCGGACTGCTTCAGCGCATGAAGCCCGCTGAGGTTAATGGCGTATTGGCACATGAAGTAGCCCATATCGCCAATGGTGACATGGTAACAATGACACTAATTCAAGGAGTGGTGAACGCTTTTGTCATGTTCCTTGCCCGGGTTATTGCCTTTGCTCTAACGATGACTGGCCGAAAAGACGATCAGGGCAGCCAAAGAACTCCATTTACATATTATGCAGTTCAAATGATTCTTGAAATTGCTTTCATGATACTTGGTTCGATGGTCGTTGCTAAATTCTCTAGATACCGTGAATTCAGAGCCGACGCAGGCGGTGCTCGGCTAGCTGGGCGAGAACATATGATTTTAGCATTAGAGTCTTTGAGAAAAACATTTGAAAGCGTTGATCCCACGGCACAGCCCGCAATTGCGGCTTTAAAAATTTCAAGCAGGCCTGGCGGAATTATGAAACTATTCTCAACGCATCCACCACTTGAAGAGCGAATCAAAAGATTAAGAGCAGCTGTTTAATAAATGCGACATTTCTTGCAATTTTTGACGATGACGGTTTGGTATTAGAAAAAACAGAAGAACTTCAAGCGTTTGAAGTTCTTCAAGAGAGGTTCGGATGAAACAAGACATAATTAATAAGGCTTTAAGAAAACTAAAAGCGAAGCCCGGCCTTACGCGAAAAGTAAAGATTTTCCTAGCGGTCGGAGTTGTGGGCTTTGTAATAACTGCAGTACTTGTTACCTGGGCAGGAGTTTCGGCATTTAACTATGTCGCTTCAAAAACGACCGAAGTAATCCATTCGACTGCGGCACTAGCTCAAGTTGAAAATTTGAAGTTGGAAGCTAAGGGTTTTTCAAAGTTTCAAATTTTAAGTTGCTGGGGGAAAGCTCAAAGTTTAATAGCAGTCGAGCCATGGCTTGCACGATCTGCTTTGGACAACTTAAAAAACTTGAAGGTTGCCTGTCTTGAAACGGCACCAGCAGCCTGCAAGGGGGAAGAGTGTACACAAATGAAAAAATTAATAAACACGTCTGAATGGGGAACAATATGATTCAAATTAAGTTTAAAAATTTAGAAAAATCAGAAATGGCTCGTGAAGCGGTCGCAGAAAGAATTGAAACTTTGATTCAGAAGTTTCCAGATTTGTCTGCCAGTAAAATTCAAATCACTTTAGAAATGGAGAACTCACCTTCGAAAGCTGGTCCCGACTTTTTCAGGATCAAGCTTCATGTTGCTCGTGGAAGATACGACGGAATAACCTTCGATAAAGCAGATGCTAACCTGTATGTCGCATTAGCAGAAGTTGTGGACCATATGCTTGAGAAGCTTAATCGTTTCGGCGATAAATTGCGAGTTAAAGAAAGAACAAAGGCTCGTAAAATTGCTCAAGAGTTAGAGCAAAATTTTGAAATAGACGAACAGAAAATTGGATAAGTCCCTGCAAGAGTTGCTATTTAATAACTAAGACATTTATGCAAATGTCTTAAAGAACAAACATCGGAGGAAAAAATGAAATGTCCAACCTGTCCAGAAACAACCTTGGTTATGGCTGACCGACAAGGAATTGAAATCGACTATTGTCCACAGTGCCGAGGAGTGTGGCTTGATCGTGGCGAACTTGACAAGCTCATCGAAAAATCGGCTTCAACGCAAAGTATTCAGGCCGTCCGGCCCGATGATTCTCGAGAATCTAGAGATGACTACCGAGAATCTAGAGATGATTATCGGAAAGATCATTACCACAAAAAAAGAAAATCTTTTCTTTCAGAGATCTTTGATTAATTTAGCGAAAGGAACACTATGATCTCGTATTCGATCTACAAAATCGTTCACCTCTTGGGCGTCATGATGGTTTTTCTTTCGCTGGGCGGGGTCAGCATGCACTCGATAAATGGTGGAGGACGAGAGCATTCTTGGCGTAAGCCTGTCGCCATCACTTATGGCATCGGACTACTTCTTGCGCTGGTAGGGGGATTTGGTCTTCTAGCTCGTCTTGGTGTCATGCACGGAACATTGCCGGGTTGGGTCTTAGCGAAGCTAGGGATATGGTTAGTTTTCGCAATTCTGGTTGGCGTCGTTATCAGAAAGAAATCTTGGGCCAAGCCAGTTTGGATTACCGCATTAGTTCTCGGCGGGGCAGCAGCGTATCTTGCTGGAAGTAAACCGTTTTGAAATTATTTGCAGTTGAAAACCTAAAGCTTGCTGAAAAATTTCATGACAGAATACGAAAATACATCAAGATCTTACAAAAATATGCTGATCGTATTTGGTACCCGCCCCTTATTGGAATGCTTGCGGCTCTGGATAACTTCTTAATTATCATCCCTAACGATGGGATTTTGATTTCTAGTTCGATGCTAACACCCCGAAGGTGGTTTACTCTAGCCCTTAATGTTGCAATTGGATCTACACTTGGCGCACTTATACTGGCTGCCTTTGTGGAAACCCAGGGGCTTCAGTGGATTCTTGAAATGTACCCAGGAATAAACGAAACCAAATCATGGGTCTGGACTGAGAATTTTTTTGAGAAATACGGAATGCTTCTGGTGTTTATCGTAGCGGTTACACCCTTGATGCAGCAGCCTGCAATTATTGTTGCGAGCTTGGCTGAGACTCCACTTTTTTTATTAGCCGCCATCATTTTTTCAGGAAGATTTATCAAGTTTCTGTTGATGGCCTATGTCGGATCTCATGCGCCGAGATTTCTTAACAAAATGTGGGGATTTAAAACCGAGTTGAATGATGCGGGAGTAGATACTAAATGAAATTCAGTCGCCGATTAGCGGGTGATGAAGTACTGTAAAAAAATGTCCCCAAAAACAAAGACTAAAATTCAAAAAATATTTAAATGGACAGCCGCTTGCGCAATTCTTTTTAAATTTAGTTCTGATTATGTCGCCTATCAAAAAATTCATTCATCTGTAATTGATGCCTACGAAGTGACTCTTTATATTCAAAAATTAGAACAGGCCGTCGAGCAACTAATAGCTTATCCAGACGATGAAAAAGAGTTATCGAATGTCAAAATAGAAATTGATCATGTTAGGAGATTAACTCGAAACAGCACCCAACAAAATTCGCTTACTAAAATTACTACTTTATTGCATTCATCGCCAGTCACAGCCACAGCTATTATTTCTGAAATGTTGGCTGTTGAGGCTCAAATTTTACAAGAACGCCTTCATGGGGGATTAGTACAGAACAGAGAACTTGAGCGTTCTTTCTTTTTGGCACTCGTCTTAGACGGTTTACTAATCGCCCTGTTACTCGTTTCCTTCTACATCGAGATTAGACGCAGAAGGAAAATCATGGAAGATTTGGGTTTGTCACTTAGCGCACTTAGGGTCTCTAATATGGCCCTGCTGGAGGAACAAGTTAAGAGGCAGGGGGCAGTTAAGACGACCGTACATGATCTCAAAAACCCGTTGGGTTCTATTCGTGGTTTTGCAGAACTCTTGGGTGATGATTCAACCTCTCGTGAGTCGATTCAGGAGTTTTCAAGTATCATAAGAAGAATTTCTCAGTCATCACTTGAGTTAGTCGATTCTCTTCTTTCGACACATGATAAAGTCTCCTATGAATTGAAGCCCGTGAATCTTGTCTTAATTCTTGAAGAAATTTGCGTGCAAAATGAGGCTCAAGCAAAGCTTAAAGGTCAGGTTTTTATACGAGAATTTTCAGTGTCTGAAGCGACGGTACTAGGAAATCGCATGAAGCTTGAAGAACTTTTATCCAATATTATAAGTAACGCGATTAAGTATTCCCCTATGTCGGGAAACATCTGGGTACGATGTAAAATCGATAGTAAGAATGTTCAAATCGAAGTTGAAGATCAAGGACCTGGATTTACTGGAGATGATAAAACCAAGGCGTTTCATTATGCCCAAGTGTTGAGTGCGAAGCCCACTGGAAACGAGAGTTCAACAGGCTATGGTCTATTCATTGTGAAGCAAATTGCCGAATTTCATAAAGGAAGTATCGAAATCAATGAATCTAGGATAGGAACAGGAGCATGCGTTTCTTTGCTTGTGCCAAGGCTTGCCGTGAGAAATCTGGAAGCTAGCCCCTAAAGTGAAAACTAGCGGAATCATAACCGCCAAACAATTCAATTAAACTTAAAAGTTAGTTCCCCATGAAAGGCACCACAAATTTTAGCGGGAAGTTTTTGTCCGATGAAACAGCTGTTTTTTGAAAGACTTGAAATGTCCTGCTCGGTAAAAATGGAAGGCTCGGCTAGCAAATCGACCAGAACACCGTGAAATTTTGAGCCAAGTTTAAATTCACCATATCCATTTTTTAAATTTAGAAAATTTGCGGGATTCTTTGAAAAAACCTGCACGAGTCTTTGGCTTGTTATCTTTCCATTCTTCCACGCCTCAATAAGAACTTTTAAAGTGGTCTCTAAACCTAATGTTCCAAAAGATGCATGCTCAAAAAGGCCAGTCTTTTTTAGAAGCTCGTGAGGCGCATGATCCGTCGCTACAAAATCAATGACCCCTTCTGTAAGCCCCTTCCAAAGAGCCTTTTGATCATTTTTAGAACGGATCGGTGGATTCATTTTGAACGACGAGTTATCCTCATCAATTGTTTCGGTATTAAAAAAAAGATGGTGTGGGCTTACTTCAGCGGTAACACGAAGGCCTTCGGCTTTGGCGGTTTTTACAAGCTGAACGGTTTTAGCACACGATACGTGAAGAACATGATAC
>JAYTMU010000132.1:0-3928 GCA_043728195.1 Bdellovibrionales bacterium | reverse complement strand
TTTTTCAACTCTGCAAAACGATCAAACGGTACTGACGCTGTAAATTCAACCTTTTCTAGTGTCAGCATTTTCAAAAAATTCTCACTAAAAAATGCACTGTCCATTCGTGATTCTAAAATAGCCATGGGCATGGATTTGCGAGCATCTCGAAAACACTGACGCATAAATTTTACGGCGCCATTTGAATCATGAACATTGCCAGGTCGGTGATGGATATCAAAAAATTGGGCTGTCTGTGCAACTGTGCAAAATAATGGATAATACGACCTGGCGCCTTTTTTATTTTTATTGTAACCAACCGCCGAACCTTGCGCTTTATGCGTCGTTGAAATAACTGATCCATCAAAATCAAGCGTGATTCGATTTAAATTGTTTTCAATAAGTCTTTCACTAACTAAATCCTGAATTAGTTTTTTAATTTTAAAAAGAGACTTCAAATCCATACCTGATAGGGTTCTTGTGATTGTTGAAACATCAGGAATTTTATTTAGACCTAAAACGCGTTTCACCATTGGATCTTCGCAGTAATAGTCGCGATCGCGAATTCGTCTAAAACCTAAGGCCAAATGAATAACCAAAAACATAAAAATAGTATGGAAACCAAATATTGGTGTAACTTTCTTATGCCGGAAACATTTTAAAATGCGGGATTTTAGGTTTAATTTCTGAAAAAGAAGCTGAAAAATAACCAGGCCTGAATAAGCCGTTAAATTTTGCGCTTCGAATTGTAAATGAGGAATTGCATGGACTTTTGAGTGGATTGCTGATCTGCTATATTTCACTTCTGGTGGCTTTCTGTTTTTGTTTTTTATTTCTTCGTAAATCTATCAAACCATTACAGAGAGCCATTCTCCAGAAGTATTTCAACTATATTTATATTTTTTTATGCAACTGTGAGGTTAACCCATAGCCCGCATGCTGATCAGTTGCGATCACCTGTATTTTTTCACAGGCCGCTGGCCCTATGATTTCAAAGAATGTATCTAAGGCTTCTCTCCTACGTGACTTCGATATCCAAATCACTTTGTGCGTTTTTAATTCCACAATTACAGTAAAAAATAAGTCATCCCTGGTCTCATCTTCACCCTGCTAAATCCATCGTAATGTGCGGTGTTTTGGGACATAGCCATTCAATCAGTTCAGAACGCACTTTCTTACAGTTTAAACAGTTTCTTTTTTCTGTAAAAAAATGCACCGTTACATCAAAATTAAATAGCTTTAAGTGCTTTGTATCTGAGTTTTTTATAAATAGAGCTCGACGCATCGGGCAGTTATATATTCTTTGATGTCTTTGACAGAAAATCCTTGAAATGAATTTAAAAATCGTGGGATTAATATGTTGGGCTCTGCACTCAGACTCCCGCTTCTAAAAATGCATCACGCATTTTTAGACCTAGATTTAAAAACAATCAAAGCTGGCCCGGAAGGCCAGCTTTCCTGGCCTTTAAACTTCCCATCCTCTTATCTTGCGCACTCTCGAATTAGAAGATTATTTTTTTGGAATCATGACATCGAGCTCGCCACCCAGGCGGCAGTTGATTCGCATGTCCGTAGCCATTCCGTTTAAATGATATGTAAGATCACCTTCCATTAAACCAGAGCCTTTGTTGTAACTTCTCTGGCGAATCTCGAGTTCGAAGCCGTCAGCTCTGTAGCGAACTCGGTCCATGTCATCAAATTTTCGATCAACTACCATCGACTGATAGTTTTGGTCCGTTATCACGCCATCTGACCCCATTGAAGCGGAAGCTGCATAAGATGTGAAGACACCTTTTTTGTAATCCGCTTTGATCACGATATCGAATCCCACGGTCGAGGCACTGCCTACTTTACGACACCAAACTTCTTCAACACCATCAATTTTCTTTACTTGAGTATTTTCAGGGTTTGTTTTTGTGGATGAGTAGATTCCTTCAAAATATCCAATGCGGCCTTCGTTATACTCTGCAAATTCAAGTTCGCGAGTGTCCAAATTAATTTCGACGCTAGCGCAAGTTTCAGAATTAATTATTTTTCCAGTGACCGCATCTTCGGTAACAACAATTTCTCCAAGATTTTTTATTTGAGGTCCACAAAATTGTTCAGTTAGTGGCCTGACATATGTTCCTGGTCGTAATTTTCCACCGTAGGGAGTTCCGTTTCCACCATTGACTCCAGACGTAAGCGCCGGAACTTGTTTCTCGGTCGACGTATTCGAGGTGTCCAAACTGTTGCCAGGGTCGATACAATTTTGATTCAAAGTGATCAAAAGAAGACAGCCTAATGTAGTTAAAATGATCCTGAACATTGCGCCCCCGATACATTATCAAAATGCAAAATGCACTCCAATCTCAAGTTGCGACATCTTGTGTTTACATAGGTATTTCATGTGCTTACAGTGCAACATAACTCTTGAATCAGCTTTAAGTGACGAAGCCTCACAAGGTGTTTAGTAGATATACAGTTTGTGATTTACTTTAGCGAATCTTATATCGGGACTCGCGGCCATTTCCCTGCTTAAGAACTTTATTTTTTTCAAGTGCCCATTTTAAAAAATAACGAACTGATCTGACTGATATTTTTGTTATTTCTGAAATTTCAGATGTCTTAAGAGCTTTACCTGCGTTTTGAGTTTTCAGTTTTTTAAGTAGCGCTAAGTATTGAGCAGGCTCTGAAGTTTTTTCTACTTTGACGGGACCTGATTTTTCTAAAATGAAAGTAAATGGTTCTGTTGCTTGTAGTTTAAAACCATCTACCTCTGAAACGATATTCAAAGGTAAATAATTTTCTTTAAACCAACCTCTTAATCTCTGAATCAAAAATGAAACTCGTCGAGGGCTCGAGTCAGGATTAAAATGTTCTTTTGGAAAAACCAAAGAGTGGAGCGAGCCCACAGAGAAAGGACGATAAAAATCTGAAGTCATGGCAGCGAGTGCTCTGTAAAGTGCGGTTCCAGGTTTCACTTTAGCAGTGCCGGAAAGTTCTTCACCTAAACTTAAATTAAAGACTTTAGTTGCTGGCTTTGGCGCGGCCGGCTGAAGTTTGGAGTGTTGCTCTAATGCCTGCCATTCGTATTCAGCGGGTACTGTCAGCCAATCACGGGCACGGTGCATTAATCTTTTGCGGTAACTTGAGAAGGGTGTTCCAAAATAAAGTCTCAAAGCTAACTCTGAATTTTTGGTTGTGATCGCTTGATAGAAATCACAGTCCCGTATCGTTTCCCAGTGTTTATTTTTTATAGCTAAATCTCGAAGTTCAGAAAGTTCTTTTAAGGCCGGGGGAGTGGGCCCATTTTTTAACAATGCAATAATGGCTTGCCACTTGGTGACAAAAAAGTTGTCCAAATTAAATTGATTATCGCTATCATGCTTTGCTTGCTTCAATAGCGTCTCGCCATCGGTCCACTTTTCAAGTTGTATGGCAAGCTGTGCGCTAATTTCTAAAGCATTCCGGTTTAGTAAATGCCAATTATTCTGACTTGTGATTTCCAGTATTTCTTGTAATAGTGGCGAGCCATCCTTCGTATTTCCGGAAGCAACATACGAAGCCGCAAGATTTACTTGCGCGACCATCTTTTCATAAAGCGTTATTTTTTCGAAACGCAAATAAAGTCGAAGTTTGGGGATCGCAGCCAAATAATCCCATCGACTAATGTGCGCAAATGCAAAGGCCAGATTAATTTCGGGAGACTCAGGGTTTGCACTTTCTAAAAGTTCGACTGCTTCGGGAATCGCTCCAAGTGCAAGCAGGATAATCGTGTAAGTTGCTTTTTCAATATCAGTGGCAGGTGTTGCTAAAGGAAACTTAGGTCGAATAATTGGAGCAATCATTTGCCAAGCCAAATTGATATGACCTGTTCGTCTTGCAAGATTAGCCATGGAGTTAATGTGTGCTCGCGGAATAGAGCTAATTTTGATTTCTTTAATTTTCCGGCCTGCGAGCTCGCGCT
>JAYTMU010000131.1:0-3924 GCA_043728195.1 Bdellovibrionales bacterium | reverse complement strand
CCTTTAGTCTAGCAGTGGGGAAGCTGCCTTTACTTCAATTTTTCCGTCATAGATAATGAAACCATGAGAAGAACCAGACCCAATGTCAGCTAAATCTGTCACGACGGATGAACTTTCGGAAATGACCGATGCCGAGATTTTAAAGCTGCGCTTTAAGAACATCGAGCTTTTGGTATCGGGGACTGACGTTGAAAATCGCGTGAAGCAGCTTCATTCGGAACTTGAAGCTAAGGGCCTACAATTTCGACCGCAAATTTTCTTAGGAGACGAATGGTTTAGCCCTGAAGGAATGAATGCCATTTCTGTACCATTTTATTTGTCAAACACGCGCTTAAAAAATTTAGAAAAAACATTGATGTTAGAAGTCGAAGGCGGCGATCCCGAATACTTCATGAAACTACTTCGTCATGAAGCGGGACATTGTTTTGATCATTGCTATAAATTTTCAAAACGTAAAAAATGGAGTCAAGTTTTCGGATCACCCAGTGTGGAATACCAACCCGAACGCTACAGGCCCCAACCGTACAGTAAAAGTTACGTTAAGTATCTTGAGCGGTGGTACGCGCAAGCACACCCGGATGAAGACTTCGCAGAGACCTTCGCGGTTTGGTTAGATCCTAATCGCGACTGGAAAAAAGAATACCAGTCGTGGCCAGCAGCTCTTGCGAAACTCCATTATGTCGACAGCTTAGCCAGTGAAAGTAATAAATTAAAAAACACGTCCGAAAAAGGTCGTCCGCCAAGTGCGGTTGCACATATGACATCGACCCTAGAAACGTATTATCAAAAGCGCCGCCGAGAAAACGCCGATGAATACCCCGATTTTTACGATAGCGATTTAAAGAAAATATTTGGCGGTGAAACTGCGTTATCGAAACGTGATTTTTCGGCAGAACGTTTTATGAATCGGCACCGAAAAGCGATTGTCGCAACAGTAGCCTGGGCTACCAGCGAAAGAAAATTTACAATTGATGCGTTAGTGAAGCGCTTAAGCGAACGCTGCGGAAAATTAGAACTACGCTTAGGAACATCAGAAACCCAAACCACTATGGAAGTGGCAAGTTTTCTAACAAGTTTAGTAAAAAATTATCTATTCACTGGCAAATTCAAACGAGAGGCTTAAAAAATGAAACCATTAAAGATTCTTCTTTTATTTGATCTATCCGTAAATTTGCCGGCCGAAGAATACGACGATTACTGGGATACAGCGGATTGGAAAGCCGAAAAAGACGTGCGAAATACACTGGTAAAATTAGGCCATGAGGTCATACCTTTTGGAATTTTTGACGACATCGAGCCCTTTTTAAAAATAGTTCGCGAACAAAAGCCTGATTTAGTGTTTAACATGAGCGAAGCCTTCAGCGGAAAACGCGATTTCGAACCCAACTTGACAGCATTAATGCAACTGGTTGGTGTACCATTCACCGGTGCAGGTCCCATGAGTCTACAATTATGCAAAGATAAGGGCCTTACGAAAATTATTTTAGGCTATCATCAAATTCGCACGCCTAAGTTTGTCGTTGCTAAAAAATCTCGTCCGATTGAATCCTTAAAAAAGTTTCAGTTTCCAGCCTTCATTAAGCCGCTACAGTTGGAATCATCAGAAGGTATTTCGCAGGTGTCCTACGCAGAAAATGAAAAAGAAACTTTAGCGCGCGTTAAATTCATCCACGAACGCTTAGGAGTGGACGCCATCATCGAAGAATTTATCGACGGCCGCGACGTTTATGTTAGTATTTTAGGAAATGAAAAATTAAGCGTGTTTCCACCGCGCGAACTTTTTTTCAAGCAAGTTCCAGACGACGAACCCAAGTTTGCAACCTTTCGCAGTAAATGGGACGCTGAATACCGAAAAAAATGGGGCATTGATTCAGGCTGGGTAGCGGCTATGCCAGAATCAACCGAACGAAAGCTTGGAAATATCTGTAAGAAAATTTACCGTTTACTGCAAATCCAAGGTTTTGGCCGTATCGATCTTCGAATTAAAGAAGACAAGATATACTTCATCGAGGCCAACCCTAATCCATCCATTGCAAAAAAAGAAGACTATGCTCTTTCAGCCGGTAAAGCTGGAGTCGAATATGACGAGCTTATTGCTAAAATAGTTTCACTGTCATTAAGTGCTTAAGCTGTGCCAGCGGTCCGGCCCTGCGCGCCTAAATGCCGTTGTACCCACGGATGCAAATTTTAAGTTTGAATTCATATCGTACCTAATTACAGATAAATCAACTTGCTCCGCGGTAACATCAATTTCAAGCACATGAAATGAGTTGGGCGCTCCGGCTCGTGTTCGTGATGATAGGCATGTGCCAGCTACCGATACAACTGCTGGTCTAACTGTCGCTGGATAGCGCGTGTTCGTTAGCCTAACTAGTGGGTCATGAATGTGACCACTTAAAATAATATCAATTTTTGCAGCGTATAACTTTTCAATAGTTTCCGCAGCATTAACTAATAGATTTTTTTCATCCACCTGCTTGGCGCAGTCAAGTGGGTGATGTAAAGCCACAATTCGAACCGTCGCCAAAGCTGAGAATTGCTTTAATAGTTTATGCTCTTTCGCGTAAAGCTCGCCTTGCACATGGCGCTTAGGGTGTGTGGTGTTTAGCCCTTTGACTTCGATACCGTTCACAAGGCAGTTGGAATTCACCGGAAAACCAAAATGTTTTCTAAACCCATGGTAGGGATTTAAAAATCTGGCCGGTAGGTTGAAAAGCGGAATGTCATGATTGCCGGGTACCGCAAGAATTTTTAAAGGTTGTAGCCCATCACAAAAATGCTTTGCCTCAGTAAACTGTGAATGGTGCGCCCGTTGGGTCACGTCACCTGAAAGAACCACCAGGTCGGGATTTAAACCAAGTAACACCTCTGTCAACGCCGCGATTTTTTGCGGCTTTGTTGTGCCAAAGTGAGGATCAGAAATATGAACTAGGCGCGTTCGCATTGGTTTAAGATTTCACTTCTGTCATAACAGCAGCTTTTGCTGGAACAATCATTTGCAAAGCGCCCGGCACAGATTGAATCTGAAAAGGTGATGTCATTTCAAAAAGTTCTCCGTCTAACATAACTGTCTGGATTTTACATTTAGTTTCAATAACTAAACTATCCGTAGAAAGTTGATCAAGGCGTTCTTCGTTTTTTAGTGTTTTCATAATGCCGCGAAAAATAACTCGAATCATTTCCCAACCGCGCACGGGTTTTAAAGTGATCACCGCTAACATATCTTGCTTTAAGCCTTTAGATACGGGTAACGCTAAACTACGCAGTTGCAATGCATTGTTTCCGATAAACACCATCGGCGTCTTGATCAGTTTATCCACGCCGCTTGTTTTTAAAATAACGTGCAGTAGACGATGCTTTTTAAGTAATGTTGCAAGCATTGAAGCAATAACAACCAGGCGTTTACGGCCAAACCGCTTTGTGTTTTCCTCGCGCTCTTCGATTGCCTTGGCGTACAATCCAAGGCTTGCGTTGATTAAAAATGTACGTCCGTTAATTTCTCCAAGGCGCACGGGTTGCGCTTTTCCGGTTACAGCCAATTTTAAGGCCTCTTCGTGGTCTTCAGGCACTTGATGCGTGCGTGCAAAGAAATTAAACGTTCCACACGGAACCACAGCAAACTGCACAGGCTGGCCTGCAGCCACTTCAGCCACCGAGCGAATTGTTCCATCGCCCCCAGCTGCAACGACCACGTCATCAGAATTTATCACAGCAGCAATCGCTTTTTTTGCCTGTGCCACAATTTCTTCGGGATTATCAATAGGGTAAGGGATTAGCTCGGCGTTTAGTTCCCGACATACTTTTTCAGCGATCTCGGAAATCGATTCCGCCTGACCTTTACCAGACTTCGAATTAGCTATTAAGTGAACTCTTCGCTTGGTCGTGGGCGGCATCAGTACTCCCTAAAAAATCTAAATATTTAAC
>JAYTMU010000130.1:0-10680 GCA_043728195.1 Bdellovibrionales bacterium | reverse complement strand
ATGACTTAGTAGCTCTTCTAAATCGACGACCGAAAAGTGGTCGTCTTTTAACTTAAGAGCCCGCGGTTTGTCCAACCATGTTCCTAAGTTAATTGATGTAATTTTCCTATCACCCACTTGAAACGAATATTCATCTGGTACGTGCATGTGCCCCGTAACTATTATATCAAATTCTTTTTCAGCATATACCTTATGGGCGTAGGCCCGAATTAGTGTAATCACTTTTTCAGAATTTTTCTTGGCGTAATATCCGGTACGCTTACGACTTTTCTCGCTAAGGCGCTCGCCGATTGGTTTCCAAAACCAGCCTGGTAAAATATGCCCAAAAATTTCTATCCAAGGCTGTCGTACAAAACGTCTGTAGTTTTGATAATTGATATCGTCTGGATTTATAAAATCGCCATGCTCAAGACGTACGGTTAGCTTCCCAATCTTAAAATAACATTCATTTTCATAAACAGGAATGTTCAGTTTTTTTGTCCAGAACACATCAACATGAAAGTCGTGATTGCCTTCAAAATAAAATACCTGCCCGCCCGCTAGCTTAAATTTTTCAATCTGATCAATAAGGGCTTTAAACTGGCGAACGAATGCGGGTCCATTTGAAATCCAAAAATCAAAAATGTCTCCTAGAAAAAAAATTTGATGTTCTTTAGGATTTTGATTCAGTAAAAACAAAAAACGCAACAGAGTGTTTCCGTTGCGTTCATTGATGTTTTTAAGATGTATATCTGATACGAACCAGGACGTCACAATCAGTTCTGGTGATTCTCTTGATTTTGCTTGCGTCGTATGAAAGCTGGAACTTCTAAGATATCGCGGGCCATTTTGCGTGCCTCTTCGATTTGTCGGCCTTCATCCATCATAGTCAATTGCTCTGGATGAGCGGCTTTCTCGGTCGTAGCAGGTTGGTTTACTTGAGATTCACGAAATGCTTTCGCTTTCGCTAACAACATATCACGTGCAATTTGTGAATTTGAATGTGTGCTTGTTGCCGCTAGCGGAGAAATTTCAGAAGAAATTTCTGCATGACTTTCTTGATGAATACTTTGATTAGAAACTTGATTTGATACGTGATTTGACTGTTGATTTGAAATTGGAGACGGCGTTGTTTCTACCGTAGGCATTACAACTTCACTGGTGAATGATTTCACTGATTCTTGCACATTATTAATTGATGGTAAGTGTGAACCACCTAAACCAGTCGGCGCCATAAACGCTGGCGGAGGTTGCGGCATTTGCGGAGCCACAAAACCCGGTGCTGCAGGCGCCGGTTGCTGCTGTTGAAACTGCTGCGGCATCTGTGGATTCGGCTGTATATATTGCGGAACAAAGTTTTGATTAAAGTTTTGCTGAAATTGTTGATTCATTAAAGCTTGCTGTTGCGCTATTTGCTGAGCTGTCATCTGTTGGCTCATGCTGGATTGCATTTGACCCGCGTGACCATGCATTGTTGGCACATCAAACATGATCGAAGGTGATGAATTCAAAAAGTTCTGCATTGAATTCATGTTTGGTAAGCCCATGATTTTGTCTTCTCGGGCAAATCCTGTAGCAATAACTGTAACTCGCACTTCATCAATAATATTAGGATCAATAACCGCACCAAAAATAATTTCGGCGTCTTCGCTGGCAGCTTCAGTAATTAAAGTTGATGCTTCGTTCACTTCGTATAATGAAAGATCTGAACCACCCGTTACGTTAATAATGATACCAGTCGCACCGTCAATTTTTACATTTTCTAATAATGGTGATGATATAGCCTGAGTCGCCGCTTCGATCGCGCGGTTTTCTCCTTTTGCAGAGCCCGTCCCCATCAATGCCAAACCTTTGTTAGCCATTACGGTGCGAATATCAGCAAAATCTAAATTGATTAATCCGCGAATATTTATTAAATCAGAAATTCCTTTTACAGCCTGAAGTAAAACTTCATCTGCTTTTTTGAACGTATCTAATAAGGGAGTTTTTTCTGCAGATATCGTTAATAACTTTTGATTTGGTATGACGATCAAGGCGTCGACATTATCTTTAAGTTCTGCTAAACCAGTTTCAGCATGCTTCGTGCGTTTTTTACCTTCAAAAGAAAATGGCTTCGTGACCACACCGATTGTTAAGGCACCTAATTCACGCGCAATTTTTGCTACGATGGGTGCTCCGCCAGTACCAGTCCCTCCGCCCATGCCAGCAGTTACAAAAACCATGTCAGAACCTTTTAATTGTTCAACAATTTGATTGTAAGATTCTATTGCACTTCGACGACCAACATCTGGATTTGCGCCAGCCCCTAGGCCCTTAGTCAAATCTGCACCTAACTGAATTTTTTGACCCGCTTTACTTGAATTTAATGCTTGTATGTCCGTATTTGCGACTACGAAATCGACGCCGTCCATTCCGCCTTCGATCATTGTGGTTACAGCGTTACTACCGCCGCCACCGACGCCGACAACTTTAATATTAGCCCCGATATTTACATTTTCTTCTAATTCAAACATTTATTCCCTCCGTAGCAATAAAATTTTAACCCGCTCCGCAGGTCGTTAAGATTACCGATTAATAATTAAAAAAGATCATTAAAAAATTTCTTTACTTTTACCGTCATATTGTCAAACGAAGCATTTCTGCCGGCAGAAAATAAGGGCTGCGAATCTTTACGATTGTAAAAGTCTTTGCGAATATCCAGTGCGTAAACTTGTAGTCCAATTGCCGTTGCGAATTCTCCGCTTTTGACAACGTCTTTTAAGCCACCAACAATTTTTGGATACCCACGACGAACTGGTATATCAAAAACAAATTCACCCATTTCGACCAAACCATCTAGGCCACTTGTTCCGCCAGTTAGTACAACGCCACTACCTAAAACTGGTTGTAAGCCACTCATGCGAATGTCATTTGCAATCATGTTTAAGCACTCTTCAGCACGTGCTTCTAAAATATGAGATAATTCTTTACGAGCTAGTGTTCGTGTCTTACGACCACCGACCCCTTCGACCTCAACAATTTCTTCATCTGAAACTAAAGTTGCAACTGCGCAACCATGTTTTTTCTTTAAAATTTCTGCCGACACTTGCGGAGTGCGAAGACCGACAGCCACATCATGTGTAAAATGCGATCCGCCAACAGCAATTACCGAAGTGTGTGCAACACTGCCATTAACAAAATAAATTAATTTACTAGATCCGCCGCCAATATCAGCCAAACAAACTCCAAGATTTTTTTCATCCGAAGATAGCACGGACATACTTGCAGCCACTTGATCCAAGACTAAACCAGCAACTTTAAAACCAGCTTTTTCGATACACTTAGAAATATTCGCTAAAGCCGACTGGCTAGCTGTCACAATGTGGACGTTTGCTTCTAAACGCACGCCCGACATTCCGATTGGATCTGAAATCCCATCCTGAGTATCAATTTTATATTCGCGAGGAATCACATGAATGACGGTTCGATCTGCGGGTACGATTACCGCTTTTGCAGCTTCAATTACGCGCTCGATATCCTGCGCGCCGACTTCTTTATTTTTTATGGCAACCATGCCTTTTGAATCAAATGAATGAATGTGTGAACCACTTACCGAAACCCAAACTTCGTTAGTTGTGTAGCCTGACATCAATTCGGCTTCTTCTTTAGCTTTACGAATTGATTCGGTGGTGGCTTCAATGTTTACAACGACGCCTTGCTTTAAACCGGCATTTGGCGCGGTGCCCACACCAACCACTTCAATTTCGCCATCTGAATTCACAGTGCTGTAAACTAATTTAACTGCTGCTGAACCTATATCAAGACTGGCCAAGATAGGGCCGCTTTTAACCGTGTTTTGAGAAGCACTCATCCGTAAGTCCTTTAGACTGTTGAAGTCTTTGGTGAAATCCTTAAACCGATTTGAACTCAAGTTTTCTGCCTTATTGTTGCCGTTACATGTTGCCCGTCGCGTTGCAAATCAAAAGAACAAATGTCATCCAGACCGATGTCCCTATGACTAAAGCTTAGATTTCTTAATGCAACCTGACAAGAACTTTTTTGGATAGATTTGCGTCTATGACGCGCGCCTTCAGATCGCGATTTTCTAAGTAGTCCATCACTTGTGACACGCGAGAAGATTTAATTTCAAATTGGTCTTCACCATATTTTATTTTTACATCGGATTGAATCAGACTAATCCAGTATCCATCTTTTTTGTCATATCCCACTTCAGACACACTTCCGATTTGCAGTTTACCAGTCTCGGGCAAAGATTTTAAAATAGAAATAACGCCCTCACGAACTTTTTGATTTTTTAAAAAATGCTCACCACGAACAACTGCTACTGCAGGGGTTTGCTTAGAATCCACTTTTTTAAGTACCTCTGCTGTTAATGTCACTGGATAAAATTCAGACGTGCTATTAACGTCTTTTGATTGGATCAGGTAGGCTACCTCGTGCGGAACAATCTCTATTTCAAGGGCTGACGGCCACGCCCTAGAAACTCTAAAATCTTCAATCCAACTTTCGCTGCGTAAAATTTCTGAAACATTTTTCAAAGAAAATTTCCACAAAGACTGCCCTTTGAATAATGCTAATTTTACATTGATAGATTCCATGTAGGGTTTTACGAAAACCTTCTGCGATGGCTTAACAGAAATTTTTAAATCAATTTGGTCTATTTTGAAAAACCCCTGTTGATCTAGTGAATAAACAGACAAGAAAACAACAGCTGGCAGCAGTACAAAGGTAGCTAATATGCGCAAAATATTTAATTTTCGTTTGTTCTTCGCCATCTGCATTAGGATATTCGAAAAAAATCCTGCCATCATCAACTGCTTCCTTTTTTCTTCTGCCCTAGACCTTAGGCCAAACCTCGAAAAACGGCAAATGTCTTATTCCTAGACACTGAAAACGAATACACTGTGTTTTGCCAAGGCATTCGCAATGCAACTAAACCTAATTGATAGAAACCATTTATAAAAGGATACAAAATGAAATCAAAAGCAGCTCTTGGATTTTTACTGGCATTTTCACTAACAACCTTCGCATTCGCTAAAGCAAAGCCCGTTTTAGAAGAAGTCGTTTTAAAAAATTCTCAATTCTCAAAAATAATTTACCAATCTCTTGCGAACAACATACAAGCTGAACCAGCGAAAATGCTTGCTGGCGGAAAAATGAATGTGATCACGATTGCCAATGCCTTTTCATGTTTAGAATCAGGATCTGGCGCGAAAGTGAAATACACATGCGCTATTTTAGCAGATGCTGGTTGGAACGCTTTAGGTAGCGAATCATACGGCGCAGGCGACAACGAAGAATTAACGAAAAGTTTATATGAAGCCATGTCAGAAAAACCTGCAGTTGATGAATTTTCAAGTACAAAAACAATAGAATTAAATGCTACTGATAAAGAAGGCGGAACCGAGCGCAATCAGTTGACATGCATGATGGCAACAGAACTAGCGCAAGGTTTAGGATTAGCTGCATACACATGTCAAATAATGAACGCGCTTTAATTGCGGCTTGAAACACTATAGTTCGATTGAACATCAAAAATCACCTAATCAAAAAGAAAAAACCCAAGTCTCCAGATGCCGGGCGCATCTGGAGAAGCGATAGCTTGTAAGCAGGGCTTTCAATAGGCAGGATGCCTGTCCGGTGAATGTAGAAGAAGCTCCGGACCTTATGTTACTAACCTCTATGCTTCTAATCCCATGTTACTAATCCCAAATCCGATTATCGAATATCAATCTGAATCCTTCTTCCATCGCGGCATCTTAGGCATCGCCCCAGTATTGAAGTATTTAAATGCTAGGATGAAAAAATTAAAGCAGTTATCCCTATTTCCAAATCAAACTAAGAAGTTCTTCGGCGGCGCCTTACTTTACAAGAAAAGAAAATCAAAGCGACCACTATCTAAAAAGGATTCTATTCACTTAGTACTTCGCAGTGAGTGGGCGACAGGTCGTGACAGCTTTTTAGCTAAACGTAATCACCATGCAATTAAACAAATAATTATGCGGTTTAGCAAAATGTTTGGAGTTAAAATTTACCAACAAGCTATAATCTCAAATCACATACATTTACTTTTAAGAATAACTAATAGGACACTGTACACAGCATTTATAAAAGCCGTATCAGGTCAGATCGCAAGCCACACAATGGGTCAGCAAAGCTTTAAGGTGTTTGCTGATGCGCGTAAGAAGGTAGCTGCGGGCGATGGGTCAAAAACTTTGAACGAAGTGAATTCTATTCACCAAACCCCAGAAGGCTTTTGGCAGTTTCGACCTTTTTCTAGAATAACGAACTGGGGTAAGGATTTTAAACAGTGCACAGGCTACTTAAAACAAAACTTCTTAGAAGCATTAGGTTTCATTAACTACAAACCTAGGAAAAACCACTATGCCGCTTGGATCAAACACGCAGCACCTGTATTTAGCAGCAGCTAATGTTATGTTTTAGCAGCAAATAATAGAATAGGCTTAGCAGTGGCAAATATAAAAATCGTAAAATCCTAGTAACCCTCAAATCTCAGAATGAACCGCATATCCGCAGCTAATGTGCATCGAACAATCGTTACTAGCGAACTAAAAAGTGTATGACGTTTTTGAGCTTCGGCCCGAAATACTATCCCTGTAATCACTTTTAAGCTGTGCCCAGCTGGAATACTTCTAGCTAGGTAGTGAATACAGGAGATTTTTATGAAACAACTTATCTTTGGCTTTTTAATTCCAATAGCATTTATAGCCCCGCAAATTGCAATAGCCGGCATGGATAAAGATAAATTCGTTAAGCAGTGCATGCAACTTGCTACCAAACGCATGAATGCAAATTCTATTTACTCTTGTGAAGCAGCATCAGCGAAAGATGCTGCCGAATTACAGTCTGTAAAATTAAATTCTAAATTCAGCATCAATACTAAAGGCGCTCGTATTGGAGTATGGGGCGATGGGGTCAACGACTACCGCTCTGAGATTGCCGTCATTTTAAAATCAGGAGTTTTTGGCTTTGGATCGAAAGCTTTACGCGTGCACTGTGACGAAAACAAAGCGGGTGCAGTAATTCTGAAAAATGATTTCATCACGGTCGATATTAAAAACAATGTTGATTTTCAAACCACTGCAAATGTCATCTGCCGCTAATTTAAAATGTTACACGCCAGACCAGTCGCCAAGTCGCACGACCTCAGTTGTAAGGGATACTTTTTTTTCAGCCATTACGGTCTGCTGCACATGCATCATGACATTCCACGTATCAGTGGCAGTTGCTGCCCCTAGATTTACAATAAAATTTGCGTGCTTCAGTGATACCTGCGCGTCACCTAATCGATAACCTTTCAATCCGCACTGATCAATTAAATGGGCGGCCTTGTAACCAATAGGATTACGAAACACAGACCCGCAACTTGGCATGTCTAATGGTTGCTTCGTCAAACGAATTTTATTTGCTTCCCGCACCTTAGTTAAGACATCTTTATCTTGATTCATCGGCCAACTGATTTGCACGTTAGTGATAATTCCTGGTTGCCACCCGTCACAGTGGCGGTAAGCAACTTTTAAATCCGCCCGATCAATTTTTTTTACAGCGCCATTAAAATCCATCACTTCGATCCAGTTAACAAAGTCCATGAATTCGCGCGGCTGAAATTGTTCTGCAACTCCGGCATTCATGGCAACACCGCCGCCGACATCACCAGGCAAACCCGCAAGAAAAAGCGCTGGTGCCAACTGATTTTTTAAAAATGCTTTTAGCAGTTCTGACTTTGTTGTTCCAGCCAAGCACTGAATGACCAATTTATTATTTTCAACATTTGTAGTGATCGCAGAAAATCGTCGCAAACAAATTGTTAGACCGCGAATACCCTTATCGGAAATTAAAATATTAGATCCACCACTAAATAAGGTCACGGGCCAGCTTTCTTCTTTTGCCTTAGACAAAACCGCACGCAATTCATCCACGGTCGTGGGCAGACAAAACGTGTCCGCGGTTCCACCAATTAGCCATGACGTGTACTCGGCTAAATTAACGTTTTCTAAGATTTTCAAGAATTTCCATTCCTAACTTCCATCCGTCACCTGCACCTAACGTAATAAATACGTCGCCAGCTTTAAGTTCTTTCAGAATTTCGGTCGCCAGATTTAAACTTTTAGGCAGGTGTCTTTTTGCGATCATCGTAATTTCTGCAGTTAATCTCTCTGAGTTAATGCCTGGGATTGGCTGTTCACCTGCTGGATAGACGTCAGCTAAAAACAAATAATCCGCCTGCGCAAAGCAAGACTTATAATCGGCCCAACAGTGCTCGGTTCGTGAATAACGATGGGGCTGAAAATAAACCACAACTCGGTTCTTTTCGTATTTTTCTTTAAATGCTTGAAGCACCGCGCGCACTTCGGTTGGATGATGTCCGTAATCATCATAAACCTTTATTCCACTACCTTCGCCTTTGTAATGAAAGCGGCGGTCAACCCCTTCAAAGTTTTTTAAGCCATGGGCACATTGCTCGAATGTAATTCCAGCTGCCAGTCCAGCACCTATGCTAGCTGCAGCGTTTAAGGCATTGTGCCTTCCCGGAATGTTTAAGGCGAAATCACCTAAAAGTTTTTTAGCAGAATCAGAATTATTAAATAATTTGTAACTGCCTTTTTCACCTTCTATGACGTAATCATTTTTAGGATCAAAACCGTAATAAAGAATACGCTTCGGATAGTTCTGAAAAATTTCCCGAATGACCGGATCGTCACCGCAAACAATCATCAACCCATAAAACGGGATGCGATTTGCGAATTCATAAAAAGCGCGCTTCAGATTTTCAAAGGTTTTATAGTGATCCATATGATCGGAATCAATATTCGTAATAATAGCAATTTCAGGCGACAACTTGTTAAAACTTCCGTCGCTTTCGTCAGCCTCTGCAATCAGCCATTCACCAGTACCTAGTAAGGCAGTTGATTTGATGCGCTCGAAGCGCCCACCCACCACAATTGTTGGGTTCAGATCTGCTTCCAGAAACACCGACGAAATTAAGCTTGTTGTTGTGGTTTTGCCGTGTGTACCCGCTACCGCAATACCACGCTTTAAGTGCATGATTTCAGCCAGTGCTTCAGCGCGCGGAATTAACGGAATTTGTTTCGCACGAGCTTCTACAATTTCGGGATTTGAAAACGGTATGGCGCTTGAGTAAACAACAACGTCGGCTTGACCAACTTGTGCGGCTTGATGCCCCTTGAAAACTTTTATTCCGAATGATTTAAGTCTTTCAGTATTGGCATTTTCGCCAGCGTCCGAGCCCGTTACCGTCGCGCCGATATTGTGCAGAAGCTCTGCCAAGCCACACATGCCTATTCCGCCGACCCCTATAAAATGAAATTTTGCTGTCTCAAGTTTCATAAACCTATTTCTTTGTGAATATCACGAGCAATTGTTGTTGCAGCATTAGTAGCTGCCAATTTTTTTAAATTAGTACTTATCATTTCACGAGATTTCAAATCTGTCATGAGTTGGTGCAGAATTTGCTTTAGGTCTTCCATTTGAAATTGGTTTTGCAAAATCATAAAACCAGAATTGTTTTTTATTAAAGTCTCGGCGTTTTTACGTTGGTGATCGTCAGCTGCCGGAAGTGGAACTACCACCGGAATTACACCGAAACAGGCCGCTTCAGCGATCGTACTGGCGCCGCCACGACAAAACTGCACGTCGGCTTTTCGGTAGTACTTTGGCATATCGTAAATAAAATCGTGCACGTCGACACATGCAATTCCCGCGTATTTGTCTTTCATTTTTTGAAAATCTGCAGTTCCGGTTTGATGCACAAGGTGAATTTTTGACTGCAGCTGAGGATTTTCTAAAACATAGTCCGATATTTTTTGATTTAAAAACAACGAACCCTGACTGCCACCAAAACAAAGAATTTCAAACTTATCATTCGCTGCTTTTGGATTTAGCCGAGCCTCTTCAATTTCTGCACGCAGTGGCATGCCTACTATGTCATTATTTTTAGACTTTAAATATAAAGCAGCATCAGCGAACACCAAATAGGACTTAAACACGAATCGAGATAACAACCTGTTTGCCATGCCTGGGTGGGCGTTTGGTTCCCATAATGCGGTTTTTACACCCAGCAAAGTTGCTGCAAGTAGGAACGGTGCCGATGCATAACCACCAACTCCAAGTACAAATTTCGGCCGATATTGTCGTAGTAAATTTACCGATTGGAAAAAACCAATAAAAATTGCGACTAAGGTTTTTAATTTTTTTATAGGATTACCAGAAAAATTTAGCTTTCCACTTTGAATTAGATCCAGTGGCAAATTTTCTTTTGCCATAATTTTTTGTTCTAAGCCAAACGCAGTCCCTACAAAACGCACTTCGTATTGCGGGTACAATTTTTGAATTGCACGACCAATAGCAATAGCTGGGTAGATGTGACCGCCCGTGCCGCCACCTGCAATCATAATATTGGCTTTAGTTTTCATGCATTTCAATATTCAGTATCGTTCCGAATAGAAAGCTTAAAATAAGTAACGAACTGCCACCGTAACTTAGAAATGGCATTGTTAAGCCTTTAGTTGGTAGCAGTCCCATAACAACGCCAACATTTATAAAAACAGAAATCGCAAAAGTTAATACCAAACCAAGAACCAATATTTTTTTGAATTGATCCGCAGTTTTTAAAGCGATTTGAAAGCCGCGGAAAATAACAAATATATATAGGCCTAAAAT
>JAYTMU010000129.1:0-2488 GCA_043728195.1 Bdellovibrionales bacterium | reverse complement strand
TTACCAGGCTGAAGAGCCTTGAGGAGAAGTTATGAAAAGATCCGTAAGGGATTTGCTCAGACAGAGAAATTTTAAAAACTTTCCTTTTGTTAACCAGGAAGCCACTGTCGAAGAGGCACTACTTGCTTGCAGAAAGTTTAGGTCTCGCACTGTGCTGGTAATGAAGGGTCAAAGTCTAGCGGGACTTTTTGCGGAAACAGACTATGCAAAAATCGCCATAGAGAGCAAAGGAATGGCGGGCCTTGCTTCAAAAGTTGCAGATTTTATGACACGAAAGATTGTCTATGTTTCTCCAGAATATAAACTTAATGAGTGCCTGGCTGTGATGACTAAAATGGATATAAGAGCTTTACCAGTAATGGAAAATGAAAAACCAATTGCACTTCTAAGTATGAAGCACATTACAGAAGCGTTGATTGAGGATCAAGAATTTTTGATTAGTCAACTGGTGCAGTATATGACCGGATCTAACATTCCAGAACCGTCCGCAGTGCCAAAGACTAGGGTACAAACCCATACGATATCTGACGGTCAGAACATTCAGACGCGTCACACTGGCTTGATGAATTCAAATAAAGCTTAGAATCTAGAGTTATTGCGTGAAAGAAACTACAGGTAAGGAGAATTCATTTTGAAAGCACTATGGGCAATTGAGCCATTTCATCAGGATAAGAAAAATACTAAAGCAATTTACAATTTGATTAAACAGTTAGCTGGCAAACCTTCAAATATTGAAGCCGGCTTTATTGTCACTAGAAGAGAAAGTGAGCTTCATTTAGCATTCGATATTCCTTTTGGAGAGCGATTTAGTTCTTATCCTTTAAAGATTCTGCAAGATAAGCTTAAGAGTGCTAATATCGTCATGGATAAAAAGAATATTCATGTCGTAGACTTCGAGTCATTTTCTACAACCAAAGCTGTAGATCGTCTTCTTTTACTAGGAAAATCGATTAACTCTGATCTTATTGCGCTGCAAACTCAAGCTCTAAAGGGTTATAAGAGAATCATGTTTGGCAGTTTTGCCGAAACTACGATCCACAGAAGTAAAATTGATCTTCTGTTAGTTAATCCAAAGACTAATTTTTCATCTAAAATTAAGAATATTTTTTATGCCAGTGATTTTAGCCCATCCCCAAAGTTACAACTGAAAAAAGTGTTGTACTTATGCAAAAAACTGGAAGCTCGTTTAACTGTATTTCATGTAACTCAAGTCATCTACAAGTGGTCGCTTGATGAGTCGAATCCAGAAATTCTGGCTTATCGCCGAAAGATATCGAAAACAAACGACTGGATAGCGCAAGCGGCAAAAGCAGCGCAAGTACCCTGCCAAGTCACTCTATCGTCGGAATTAGGTTCAGTTACTGACCTAACTTTAAAAAACGCAAAAAAAGTAGGTTCCGACCTTATCGTAGTTAGCGCGAAAGCCGGTCCCATGGCAGCATTAATGGGCGGTAGCATTACTCGACAAATCGTTCGCAACAGTTCAAAGCCCATTCTGATTCTTAAACACAAATAAAAAAACTAATGTTGCAGATTTATGTAGCCCGAGAAACAACCCATTTCTCCAAAGCTATAACCGGCCACACCGTCATACCAACAAGCATCGATTTTATCCAGGACTCAGCCGAAAGCGGAGCGGAAGAGAAAAGAGTATTCATAAATGGAATTTGTGCGAAAGCGATTTGTAGTAACAGAAGGGTGCCGATTCCGAAATACACAGTTGGGTTTGAAAAAAGACCGATCTTAAAGACCGAATCTTTTAAGGATCTACAGTTCATTAAGTAAAAAATCTGAAAAAAAATCACTGTTGTGACAGCCATCGTATGCGCTTCCCGACGTGCTAATTCGACTCCGTGGCCGTAGTTTATATCAAGCTGATATTCAGAAAGAAAAAGAAAAACTGCGCCTGCGGCCATTAGAATTGCGACACTAACGGTCCGCCATATAACAAACCCGCTTAGCACCGGTTCATCTTGCGCCCTTGGGTTTCGTTCCATCAACTTCGGCTCTTTGGCTTCAAAGGCCAGCGGAAGTGCTAAAGCAATCGATGCAACTAAATTAATCCAAAGAATTTGTACCGGAAGAATTGGCATCAAAATTTGTCCGTTTGTAAGCGGAAAAAAACTGATGGCCACTAAAATAATAAGCGCCTGACCTAAATTTGTAGGAAGCACAAAGGCAAGGGCTTTGACTAAATTATCGTAAATTCGGCGGCCTTCTTCGACTGCTGCGCGAATCGTTGCAAAATTGTCGTCTAAAAGAATGAGATCAGCAGACTCTTTCGCAACTGAAGTACCTGTTATACCCATCGCAATTCCAATGTCCGCTTGCTTCAAAGCGGGGGCATCGTTGACTCCATCACCAGTCATAGCTGTCACGTATCCGGCAGTCTGCAGTGCTTTTACCAGACGCAATTTATGTTCGGGCGCAACACGTGCAAAAACATTTGTTTGTGTTGCAGCAGCAAGAAGATCTTTGTCGGATATAA
>JAYTMU010000128.1:0-5579 GCA_043728195.1 Bdellovibrionales bacterium | reverse complement strand
CTGGAATTCAGAACTGCAAATAACACAAAAAAATTATTTGAATCGTACCATCACTCAGGCAACTGAAATTACGAATCGTCGCGGAAATAAAAGCACAGTCGTATCAACGACGAATGAAAGCACGTTATTAAATATTTTCAAGACGTCAGCAACCTATAATCATAATGCTGCTTTAAGAATTGAATCGGGTCTGCTGTTTGCGGGGCAAGGGTCAAATAATGAGGTCAATGGCTATAATAATTTCGAAGTTTTCTCTTCCATTATTTTTCGCGGTCCATAGTCTTTTTTATTTAGTGTTCGAATTTAAACAAGGTGAAGATCTTAAATTAGATCTTCACCTTGAAATATCGGAGGGGCGATAAATTACTATTTGTTACTCAAGTGCCTGACTTTTTTACAACCTGCTCCTTATCTTGTAACTGATGCTTCTTCCAAAAATGATTCTTCTGCTTGGGCGTCACAGTGACAACTTTCCCCATGTTAGATTCAATTTTGGGGGCGGGCTTTGGTGAAGCTGCTGTTCCTTGCGCAAAACTATTTGAGCTCATAGCTGCCATAATAACTAGTGCAGATGCAATTGCGGTTTTCATAAATACTCCTTCGGCCCTAGGGTCGGTTATTGTATGCAGATTTTCCTCTGCTTGTTGAAATCAAAACTACTCTGTCGTTAAGATACACGTTCGTGAATCTCGAGGAGAAATCTCCTTACGATTTGCACCGCTTATTCATATGGAATTACTTATACTTAACGGTATGCAAAGTGTACAGTTGCCGCATCCTGAAGGACTGGCGGGGGCTAAATGAAGGGTATTTCTATGAATCGCCTATTAAAACTTATTTTGCCCATTGGACTTTTATCGTTTGCGATTGTGGTGGGTATTTCTTTGTGGACCGTTTACTCTCTTCGGAATGCCATCGTTTTCGAAAGGGAGGCCAACGCAATCCAAAACAATCTTGACGATCTTTTTCAGTACATTCAAACTTCAGAGTCGTCGCAAAGGGGTTATCTTTTAACTGGTAAAGATGAATATCTATCCGAGTATTTAAATACCACACCAAGAATATTGCCTACCCTAACTGCACTGAAGATAAAACTTGGTGCGACCCCAAGCTATCAAATACCGACATCAAAGATTGAAATGCTTGTTGCGCAGAAGCTGGAAGAGCTTAAGCTAACCATTATTTTGAGACAGTCTAGAAGGGGATCAGAAGCCATTGCAGTAACTAAAACGGACCAAGGTAAAGAATTAATGACAGAAATTCGTAGCCTTCTAGACAAGATTGATCAGAGCGCAAAGCTTGAAGCTATCAGACATGAAGGAGGTGTTAGAATATACTCATCTGTTTTAACCGCCTCAATAGCCATCGGTTCACTCATTACATTAATTCTTATAATTCTTTTCGCCTACATCTCTAGAATGGAAATTCGCCGACGAGCAAAAAACGAAGAAGAGCTTCGAGCTGCACAAGAGGCAGCACTTGTGGCATCAAAGATGAAATCAAAATTTCTTGCGACCGTTAGCCATGAAATTCGAACTCCACTAAATGGCATCATAGGAATGAGTGATATTTTAAGATCTCGGCTGAAAGAATCTGAAAACAAAAGATTTATTGGGATCATTCACGATTCAGGCAATGCGCTTTTGCGCATCGTAAACGATGTATTAGATTTTTCAAAAATTGAGGCCGGAAAAATGGAGTTTGAATATTCCGAGTTTTCGGCAATAAATACTATCGAATCTTCTGCTGAGCTGTTTTCAGCAAAAGCCCGAGAAAAAAGTCTTTCGATCCTAACCTTTGTGGACGCAGAAATACCGTATTCGCTGCTAGGAGACTCAACCCGAATAGCTCAAATTTTAAGAAACCTTATTAGTAATGCCATTAAATTTACTCATGCTGGAGGCGTCCTGGTAAAGGCTCGTCACCGCTTTCAGGCGGGCAGAAAAATAGCCGTACGTTTTGAGGTACAAGATACTGGTATCGGAATTTCAAAAGAAAATCAGGCCATTCTATTTCAGGCATTCACGCAAGTTCATGATGAAAGCAAATCAAACGTCGAAGGAACGGGGCTTGGTCTTTCTATTTGTAAGGGACTTATCGAAAATATGAATGGTCAATTCGGCCTCGAGTCACAAGAAAATCACGGATCAACTTTCTGGTTTGAAATTCCGCTTAAATCAATTGGTGAAGAAAAAATATCAAGTCGTGTTCAATATAATCGAAAATATAAATCCTTATTGTGCCTCGGAAAAAATGAGCTGTTGGATCAAGTAGTATCTCTTTATGCTGCGGAACTAGGTCTTCAGGTACGTAATGAAGAAACTTTTGTTGAGTCCCACTTGAATATTCATGATTTGATCTTAATCAATATTGAGGATTTTTCGTCTGAAGAGTTGAATTTGATTCTTAAAAATAATCACCTTAAAGAAAAAGCCATCGCATTAGTTGCAACGAACCAGTTCGATGATATTAGCGAATTAGTCGAAGAAAATTTGACAGTTTCTTTTTTAAGAAAGCCATTTACCAGAGATCAGTTTTGCGCCGTGATCAGTAACGAGTGGACTCAATCGGAAATTAAGGAAGAGACGCCGGCTAAAATTGCTAGTGGTGAACCTGGTCAAATTGTTTTGCTCGTGGAAGATAATCCAACAAATCAGATAGTTGCGGAAACACTTTTGAAACAAATGGGCTTTCAGATTCACATTGTAGCGAATGGAGCTGAGGCAATTGAAGCACTGACGCGAGTTTCTTACGCATTAGTTTTAATGGATTGCCAGATGCCTGTTATGAACGGGTTTGATGCGACAAAGGCAATCAGACATCGCGAAACCAGTCTGGGCATTCACACCCCTATTGTTGCAATGACTGCTAACGCAATGGATTCAGATCGGGAAAAATGTTTGGCGTCAGGAATGGACGCATTCATTTCAAAACCTTTTAAGTCCTCGGATTTTTCATCCGTCGTTAGTGAATTTGTTCTGCCGAAAAAAAATGACCCTATAAACTGGGAGGTCCTTAAAAATTTAGCTCAAGACACGAATACTAAGGTAGTTAAGCGTCTCATTCAGTCTTTTCTGGTGACCCTACCCAAAGCCCTTAGTGCGATTGAAAAAGCCATTGCAGAAGGTAATAATAAAGAACTTGGCAGATGGGCACACCAACTCAAAGCATCTAGTGCAACGCTGGGGGCATCGAAGCTTAGTCTTTTATGTGATCACTTAGAAGAAGGTACAAATTCATCTTTAGATATAGAGCAATTGAAAGGTACAGCCACTGATATTTTAACCAAAGGTAATGAAGTGTTAATTATTTTCAAAAATCAAAACCACTATCTTTAAACTAGTAGTCGGTATCCTTCGTTTAGAATCGTTTCAATTTTCATTTTTGATCCACTTATTTTTTTACGAAGATGATTGACGTGCGTATCAACGGTTCTATCAGTGATGCTTATATCCGAGCCCCAAACCTTATCAAGAAGCTGCGTCCTAGAGAAAACGCGGTCTGGCGCTCTTACGAACACAAGCAGTAAACGAAATTCTAAAGAAGTAAGTGTTATCGACTCTTGAAGTTTACCTTGCGTCAAATAAATCCGCTGTTTTGGAACATCTATAGTTATGTCTTTTAACTTGATCACGCTTTTATCCTGATCCGATTGATCAAGCTTTTTCATTTTGGCGTTAACACGAGCGCGGAGCTCTAGAGCATCAAATGGTTTGGAAATGAAATCATCTGCGCCCAGAGAAAATGCAATCACCTTATTTGAAGTTTCTGATTTTCCAGTCAGCATAAAAACCGGCGTTTTATCACGATCAGGAATCCCAACGATTTCAGCTAAAAATTTAAGACCGTCTCCGTCAGGAAGCTCGACATCAAGAATAACAAGGTCAAATTTTTTTGAGTAAATAAGATTCCTAGCTTCAGAAACCTGACTTACGGCAGTCACATGGTACTGATCAAGCGCTGCTTGAACAAGAATTTGAATTTCTGCATTGTCTTCAACACAAAGTATGGATTTCATAATCTTTCTCAGATCCTATAGTATTGTACTGCACCTGGTCCATTGTAATTAAGAAGAATTCTCCTCAGGAGCTCACTACGCCATGCAAACTGAGTGTCGATACTAAATCACAACAGGAGGTGATTTATGGAAAAAGAAGCAATTCAAGAAACAATGCTGCACCCAAATGTGGTATACCGTCGCTCAGCACGTGTTCTAATCGTTGAGGATGACATTACGATGCAGCCCTTATGGAAATATGTGATCGAAATATCAGCGCCAGGAGCGTCAATTAAATGGGTTACCACGGAAGAAGGCGCAGAAAAGATCATTGCTCACAGACTTCATATGTCTGAAGAATTTGATCTTATTATTGCTGATATCTTTCTTTCTGGAAGTAGAACTGGAATTGATCTCTGGAAAAGATATGGAAGTGGCAATACCCAATTTCTTCTGATGAGTGCTGTAAGTCCCACGAAGTTTGCCAAACTCGTAGGAGATGGAGAGCCAACTCCTTTATATGTTCAAAAACCACTTAATCCAGTTGCATGTATCGATACCATCACTGAAATGCTTTCGAAATTTTAATCAATATCAATTCTACCAAAGGAGAATTCTATGAAACCCGAATTCAAATTTTTAAATTTTAACCCGTCGCTAGGGGTGCGGGAGCATGCAAGAAATATATTAAATGAAATTGAGCAGATTGGACCCTCCGATGCCACTGTTAGAGGAGACTTGGAATACATCTTTGAATGGCAATCGTCTAAAAAAAGTTATGAAAGGAAACCTGACAAGATGGGTTTGAAATGGTAGGGAGTAAAGGAAAAGCTTGGCCCTTTGTAAGTAACTATAACGACTGGCGAAATCCAGTAATTTCAAACACTTTGAATGCTTGAGATTCCGACACTTTCTAACGATTTCTATGGTTTTCTACCCGGGGTGGAGATGAATTTCTTGATCAAAAGGAATCAAAAAAAACTTAGCTACTTCGTAACCAGCACTTTAAGCAGGTTCTAGCGTAGTTCAAAAAAACAATTTATAACCACGCAAACTTAAAAATACGAGGCGTGTGCTATGAATCCAAAACCGAATCAAGAATTAATAAAACTAAGTGAACTGTGCTGGCAATTTCGCCGTGACGAAGGTTACTTAAAACCATTGCCTACAGAATATAAAAAGCAAGCCATAGATTTTTTGTTAAGTGGAACAAAGGCCGGCGATATTGCCAAATATCTTGGCGTACCAGCTCACAGTCTAAAAGACTGGAGAAAATCATTTGAAAGTAAAAAAATAAAGCTTCAGTCACAATCAGAAAAAAAATACTTTACAGAAGTTAAAGTTGAGCCCGACTTATCCACAACGAAATCTGTGGATAAGTTGGCGGTCAGCGTAGTTTTCGAAAAAAATGGGATTCGTTTTGAAATTAAAAACCTATCAAGCACAGAACTAATTCAAATTATCGGGATGAGTTAGTCTAATGTTTTTTGAAAGAAAGAATTTAAGAATTTTCATTTATGGGGCTGTGATTGATATGCGCTGCGGTTTTGAGAAGCTTTACTACTTTACAAAAGTGGTTATG
>JAYTMU010000127.1:0-4511 GCA_043728195.1 Bdellovibrionales bacterium | reverse complement strand
GATTAGAAATGGTAGGCAGTTAAAACCAAATCATATCAAGCCAGGCCGGCTGATCATTGTTCAAACTCAGTTCGAAAAGTATATCACGATCCGGAGTTTCAATATTGTACAATCCGTATGGAACTTCCGCGTAAATGCTTCCCTTAGGTGGTAGTTTCGAATAATCATTTTTCTCCATGCCATAAACTAGGAATTCATTTTGTTTTGAAGTCTTGAAAGCTGCATGCAGTAAAGCTTTCTGCACTTCAGCATGATCATACAAGAAAAAATGCAGCATTCGAAAATGCAAAGCCTCTTGCTTTTGTGATCTTGAAAATGGTTTTGTTAATTTTCGTCCAACGCCCATCCACTGCGCTACTTTCAAGAACTGGCGAAAGTTATGCGCCTGTTGGTCGTAATCTTGTGGCAAATAATCTTGCAGTAGGCTCGAACTAATGGGTTGCACGCAGCCGATAATTTTTTTCTCGCGTGAAAATGCGATAAGAAACTGGCTCCAAGAATACAAAAATGAGCGGTGGATGTATTCGACTAAATCTTCGGCCAATGCTTTTGGTACAAAGCAATAATCTTTTAAGCGGCCGGTTATGAAACGAGTTAGCTGTTCGCGGTCCGAAGCATTGTAACTGCGTACCGAAATATTCTCATTTAAACCGGATTGCCACGGATAATTGCCATGAATTGATATTAAATTGTATTTACGGCTTAAGCTATAAGCCGGCTGTTCGGGCCTGCGCATTTTTGGCCTAATAAAGGCGTTCATCGATTGGGTTTCGGTGTGATTAATCGAAGTGATAAAACCATCACAATTTTCATTTTTGCGAATATCTTCGATCAGAGGTAAAAAAAACTTTGACCAAGTAAGAATTGCTTTACGATTCGGGGCAATACGCAGATCGCATCCTTGGGCCATTTTTAAAACTTTATCTTTAAATTGCAATTCGCGAATTAAAAAACTAGCGGTTCCTAAAATCTCGCCTTCATCTTCTAGAATAAAAGTCTTATACGGAAGGCCAAGGCGCTGATAAAATGAAAAAAATTGTTCTTCGCGTGAAATTTTTATTTCGATCGCACCCGAAATAGGAATCGACGTAAAAAAAGTGCCAAGTTGCTGCGAATCTTCGCGCGTGGCTTCGCGAAGCTTTAGTGGCAATTCACTCATAGGTCACTCATCTTTTTTCCAAGGTGTTTCAACCACTGAAAGTTTTAAATTTACCCATCTGGCCCACGTAAATAACAAATCGCTTAGGCGGTTTAAGTAAATCAGTACATTTTTGTAGTGATCTTGATCTGCATGAATTTCTGCGGCTCGGCGCTCGGCGCGCCGGCACGATGTTCGCGCAACATGCAAATGGCTAGCAATAGGGCTTCCGCCGGGTAAAATAAAATGTGTTAGTGGTGGCAGATCCGCCGTTGCTGAATCGATCCAGTTTTCTAATTGGGAAATGTGGGCGTCTGTAATTTGCGGAAGCTTTTGAAAGGTTTCTTTTTTTTCTGAAGCCAGCAGTGATCCCGCATTGAAAAGGTGATTTTGAATTTTCTCTAAATTTTGGTTTAGTGGTGAAAGCATGTTTTGCGGGTTGCCATTTTTTTCGGCCAGAGCGCTTCGAATGACTCCTAACACGGAATTTAGTTCATCGACACATCCGTAAGCTTCAACCCGCGGATTAAATTTCTCGACACAAGAGCCATCGACCAGTCGAGTCGTACCATTGTCTCCGGATTTTGTGTAAATTTTCATATGTTCATTTCAAACGAAGGCAGGGCATGAGTCAA
Organism: Bdellovibrionales bacterium; assembly: GCA_043728195.1. Taxonomy (GTDB): domain Bacteria; phylum Bdellovibrionota; class Bdellovibrionia; order Bdellovibrionales; family Bdellovibrionaceae; genus Pseudobdellovibrio. The sequence goes on along the minus strand of JAYTMU010000127.1, from coordinate 2,738 downwards.
TCAACAATTGAAATTCCATTTTTTGTCACTATTCCTCATTCGGGCGAAAAGATACCCGAACAAACGCCGTGGTTAAAATCACTTCCAGAAACAATTCTAATGTCAGATGTTGATCGCTTCGTCGATCAACTTTACGAACCCGCCTTAAACACTTTATCGATACCGTTTGAAAAAACGCAGTGGCATAGGTATGCGGTTGATTTAAACCGTTTTCCGGCAGATGTCGATTGTGACTCGGTGGTTGGAAATAAAAATATTTCAGGCTCTCATAGCGATGGTTACCACTGGGTAAAAACAAAAAATGAACAGCAGCTTATGCAGCAGCCAATGCCCCTTGAAGCTCACAATCAGCTTACAGAATTAATCTTCGAGCCTTTTCATGCGTCCGTAAAAAAGCATTATGCTGATTTAAAAAAAAATGGCCACCAACAAATTTTCCACATCGATGCGCACTCTATGCCTTCGCTAGGAACACGCATGCACAAAGATCCTGGGCAGTTACGCGCTGAAATTGTTGTAAGCGACTGCTTAGGTAAAAGTTGTCATTCAAAATTTCGAGATTTAGTTATTGTAGCCTATGTTACGGCTGGATTTAAGGTTGGCTACAATTGGCCTTACTTGGGGGGGCGCGTTACTGAAACATATGGCCACCCGAAGCTAGGTCAAAATGCAATCCAGGTAGAACTCAACCGCAGTTTGTATATGGACGAATCAACCAAGCGACTAAACGCTGAAACTTCAGCCGTGGTACAAAAGAAAATTCATAAAGCGCTAGCTTATATCAAATCAGAGCTACCCAATTTACGTATCCAAGAATAACATTTAAGTTCAATGAGATTTGAAAATAAATGGGCAAACAAATTTTGGAGGTTTTCAACCTCATTCCAATTGGGAATTCCTGTTCTTGTCGTTATTACCGTTATGATTGCTTACGGAACAATTATTGAATCCCAATACGACGCTTACGCGGCTAAACGATTAGTGTATGAAAGCAGAATCATGTTTGTTGCAATGATCCTGCTAATTTACAATCTGACAGCTGTAATGATTGACCGACTACCTTGGGTGCCGCGCCATTATCCCTTTGTCTGCGTTCACATTGGAATTATTACGATAATTCTTGGCGGCTCCGTCACGCAAAAATATGGTATTGATGGTTCCATGTCGGTGCCCATTGCTGGTAAAAATAATTTTGTAGCTATGCCGCAAACAGATTTGGTTGTGTACGCAACTTTCGATGGTGATAAGTACACGAAGATGTTTGAAAATGAAGTCGATTTTTACAAAGATAGACCCAGCGTTGAAAAACCATTTACCATCAAATTGCATGAAAATTCGATTCGCGTTATCGACTATGCACCGTATGCTAGGCTTAGCAAAAAAGTAAAACCAAGTGTGGCTCCGCAGGCCGGTAGCTCAATTCGCTTTCAGATTATGAATGCGAACGTCAAACAAGTGGAAAGTATTACGCAAACTAAGAAAAATAAAACAAATCAGTTTAACTTAGGTCCAGCGCAAATTCACTTGGGGGCTGTGCTACGTAATGATTTGGCTAAGAACGAAATATTTCTAACACCTAAAGATAAAGATTCAGTTACTTATGCACTGTTTCGAAAAGGTAAGTTAGAGCCTGAAAAAACAGGGACACTGCAAATTGGAAATGTTATTGAAACGGGTTGGATGGGCCTTGAATTCCGTTTGCTAGATTACATGCAATTAGCGACCGAAGAGTGGGACGTTGTGAAACTGGGGCGACCGACGCCATTGACCACGGCAGCAATTCAAATCGAGCGCGGGGCTGATAAACACTGGCTTGTGCTTAATGACATTTTAAAAATTTTTGGATCCGAGCAGGCTTTTTTAATAACCTATCAAAATCGCAGATTAGATATTGGTTTTCCCATCGAGCTTAAGAATTTTAAAGTCGTCCGTTACGAAGGTTCGCAAAAAGCCATGGCTTATGAAAGTGATGTTAGCGTTGGTTCACCTAGCGGACCCGTTACCGCAACAATTTCTATGAATGAACCTTTGAAGCACGCCAATTTCACCATTTATCAAGCTAGTTTTCAGGAAGATGAAGTCACCCGGCAGCCAACGGCATCCGTTTTTTCAATTAATTATGATCCTGGCAGGTGGATTAAGTATTTGGGCTCGTTAATTCTGACATTAGGTATAGTGTGGTTATTTTATCAGCGCCGGAAAAGGAAAATAGCATTATGATTTTACAACTGAATACCAAATTGATTTTAAGCTTTGTGTTTATTGCTTTAAGTATTTTTTCTTCAGCTGGATTGTCTGCCACGGGTGACGAAATCCGGTATTTACCGGTTCAAGATTCCGGTCGTATAAAGCCATTTGATACGTTTGCAAAAGAAACTTTAGAAATCATCTATGGTAAAAAAACGTACAAAACTGACGCCAATTCAAAACCGATCGATGCCCACTGGGTCGTCTTAACGTGGATGCTGTCACCAGAAAGTTGGGTGACGCGCCCACTTTTTGAAGTGAGGCATAAAGACGTTTTAGAAAAATTAGGTCTTGCGGCAGACAGACGGTACTACACCGGCGACGAACTTTTTAAAAATGAAAAAATGAGCAACGTCATGCAAGAACTTGCAAATCAGCGCGAATCAAAAGAAAAGTTAACTCCGTACTTTCAGGCGCTGCAGCGATTAGAAAACCAATTTTTCATTTTTCGTGAAATTGCTGGTGGGCGCATGCTGGCCGTGTTGCCACGA
>JAYTMU010000126.1:0-2580 GCA_043728195.1 Bdellovibrionales bacterium | reverse complement strand
CCAGAAAAATACCAAGCAGCAAGTAAAGTAGATGTCGAAGTTGCCTACAATAAAATTCATCCCTTTCGCTGGGCTTATATATTTTATCTGATCTCGGTGCTTATCATACTTTTTTTGTGGGTGCGTAAGCAAGAAAAGGGGATGGGCGCAGCCTGGTTTTTTCTACTGCTTGGTTTCTTAGTGCATACACTAGGTTTTGCATTTCGCGTGTATCTAGCCGAGCGTCCGCCCGTATCAAATATGTATGAAACCGTTATTTGGACCTCATGGGGCGCCATATTATTTACTATTATTTTAGAAAAAATTTATAACTTCCGCATTCTTCTTCTGGGTGGCGGGATCGTAGGATTAGTTGCCTTAATCGTCGCCGATTTTGCTCCGGCTGTTTTAGATCCAAGTCTGCAGCCGCTTGAGGCTGTGCTTCGCAGCAATTACTGGCTATTGGTTCACGTGATGACGATAACTATTTCTTATTCGGCGTTCATGTTGGCTTTTGGATTGGGTGATATCGGACTTATTTATTATGTGATGGGCGAAAAGAAGCACGAAGAGACCATTCAAAAATTAACGACCGGAGTTTATCGTGCAATGCAGATTGGTGTAGCTTTCTTAACACCCGGAATTATTTTAGGTGGTATTTGGGCTGATTATTCGTGGGGTCGGTTCTGGGGATGGGATCCAAAAGAGACTTGGGCGCTAATCGTATTGCTTGGATACATTATCGTCTTACATGCACGTTTAGTTGGCTGGCTTAAAAACTTTGGTACGCTAGCTGCTGGAATAATTAGTTTTAGCTTAGTTATCATGGCTTGGTACGGAGTTAATTTTGTTTTAGGCGCTGGTCTTCACTCGTACGGCTTTGGTGCTGGTGGTGTCGAGTACGTTTCTGTATTTGTGCTGTTACATATTTTGTTTGTTATATATGCGTTTTTTGTACATAAAAACAGAAAAATCCAGACTTAGTTTTTCTTTGTTTGCACAGTTTCCTTTCTGTTTACATTAAAAATTTTTTGTTTATCTAAAGTGTTAGTTGCTGAAAGTAAAAGCAGCTAACACAGTGATTTCATTCGAAGTTTGTCAATTGGTTTTCAAAAACATTCGTGACAAACCATGTCTACTGCAATTAAATGTGTGATAGTTTTCAATAAAAACACAATGAAGGATCTTTGTATGCCCACTACAAAATTGCTGGCCCGATCTATGGCATGCCTGCTCGCGATATTTTTTTTATCGGGATGTCTGTGGCAGTCACCTGACGCTGAACAACGTGTAAAAACCAGTATTGGTTACAACAACGGTTACGCCCCCGAGCAGCCGTTACCATTTTCGCACGAGCTTCACGTTGGTACCCACCAGATTCAGTGTCAGTACTGTCACAACCAGGTCGAGCGTTCAAAGTCGTCGAACATTCCAGCATTATCAACGTGTATGAATTGTCACAATCAAGTCGCGACACAGTCAGAATCCATTAAGAAATTACGCGAAGCTTACGCTGAAAATAAATCAATCGAGTGGGTAAAAGTTCATATGCTTCCTGACCACGTTCAGTTTAATCATCAAGCGCACGTTTCACGCGGTGTAAACTGCCAAACCTGCCACGGACCGATCGAAAAAATGGCGAAGGTCTACCAGTTTTCAGATTTATCAATGGGTTGGTGTATAAACTGCCATCGCCAGCCAGAAAACAAAGCGCCACTTAACTGCACCACGTGTCATCACTAGAAAAAGGGCTGTCATGGAAAACAAAAACGAAAATACAGAAAATTCGTCCGAGCAAAAAAATCCAAATCATCCAGTGATCCAACGGGACCGCACATTTTGGCGATCATTCGATGACTTAAATAATACCGAAGAATTTCAAAAATCTTTGCAAACAGAATTTATGTCATCGCCGCTACGAGATGAAACGGCAAGCGAAGGTGATTTTGATACCGAATTAAACTCTGACGATGCTTCAGGTAAATGGGCGCGCCGTGAATTTTTAAAATTAATGGGCGCATCTATCGCGTTAACTACTGGCGCTGGCTGTATTCGTCGTCCGGTACAAAAAATGGTTCCTTACACTCAACAACCCGAAGAAGTAACACTTGGAGTTTCTAACTGGTACACGTCGACTTTTTTCGATGGCTCTGAAGGCTTTGGATTATTAGTGAAATCTCGTGAAGGAAGACCCGTCCACATTCAGGGAAACCCTGCCTATCCGTTAAATAAAGGTGCAGTATCATCCAGGGCACAAGCTTCTTTACTTGGCCTTTACGATCCCGAGCGTTTACAAAGCCCAGTTCGCAATTTATTTAATGAAAAAAAGACAAACAAAGAAACAGTTCATGTTTCTTGGGAAGATTTAGATAAAAAAGTAGTCGAGTCTTTAAAAAAAGGTTCGGTCCATATTTTAAGTGGAAATATTGCATCACCAGCAACTGCTGCTGTTGTTAGCGATTTTACAAAAGCTTTTTCAGCACAGCACACGACGTGGGAGCCCTTAGCGGCAGACGACGTTTTAGAAGGACAAAAAAGATCTTTCGGTGAAGCCGTCATTCCGAGCTTTCGTTTTGATAAAGCAAAAGTAATTGTATCGAT
>JAYTMU010000125.1:0-12338 GCA_043728195.1 Bdellovibrionales bacterium | reverse complement strand
TTGGTATTAAAAAATGACGGCTTGGCTAATCCGTTTACGTGCAACAACGAAGTTGGCATAACGGTTCTTCGTCGTTTAACCAAACGTGAATATACCAATACAGCTTTAGATTTATTCTCTGGCAATTTGGCCGTAGCGGATATTCAGCAGGAAATAAATTCAATCGAAAAAGAATTCACTAATGCAATTCCATCTATTCGGTTATTCGATTCGACAAATCCGATCTCGATATCACTTCCATTACTAAAGGCTTACTTTCAAACAGCAATTAAAGCCGCTGATACAATCACGGCAAGCTCTGCTAAAATGACTGCTATTGGTGGTGCGTGTATGGCGCAGGCCACTGTTGCCGATTTGTGCGTAACTGCATTTCTAGATAATTTCGGATTACGGGCTATGCGTCGGCCACTAACAGCACTTGAGAAAACAAATTTTTTAAACTTATACAGAACTGGAATCTCATCAGCAGAAAGTATGGCGCGGGTCATTCAGGGTCTTATGATGACTTCACAGTTTATGTACAAAATGGAAATTAATGGTACTGCAGTGAATGGTCGCAGTGATTTATTTCAGTTAGATGGTTATGAAATTGCGTCGCGAATTTCTTACGCGATATTGGGCTCGATGCCTGATCAAGCCCTATTGGATGCTGCAAAAACTGGAGGTTTAACGACTGCGGCCGGCATTCAAACTCAGGTAGATCGCATTTTTGGCCTTGCTAAAGCTAAAACTGGAATTCGTGATTTCTATTCTCAGTGGCTGCGTTTAAATTATATTCCCGATATTAATGTACCTGCAGCCGCAGCAAATGGAATTGACCTTGCCACTTTCAAAAATGAATCCCAACAAGAAATGCTAGAACTTATGGACTATTTAATCTGGACACAAAAATCAAACTATCAAGGACTAATGACGACCAAGGTAGCTTTTCCGCGAAGTGCGAACTTAGCTAAGGTTTATGGAACTGCAACTGCAACAGCTGCAGTGCAACTAGCAGATCCAAATCGGGCCGGTATTATGACCCGTGCTGGAATGTTAGCTGTAGATTCTGGCGGTAGATCAGGCCCAATCAAACGTGGAGTCCATGCCCGACTGCATATGCTTTGCGATCCGCTGGGTGCACCACCTGCTAATGCGGAACAGCTAGCATCAGCAGTTGATCCTTTGGCATCGACGCGCGACCAAGTAGCAACAAAAACAAGTGCCACGCAATGTATGGCTTGTCACAGCCGCATCAATCCCGCAGGTTTTGCATTTGAAAATTTCGATGGCTTCGGTCGCTTTCGCACAGAAGAAACAGTTTCTGCGAACGGACAAATGCGAACGCACTTAATAAATTCAACTATCAATCCATTGTTAACGCCTGATTCGACTGTGACCGTAACTGGTGCTGCAGCTTTTCAAGCTGAAATGGCTAACAGCAGCACAGCGCAAGCTTGCATGGTCAAACAATGGATGCAGTACAACACTGGACGCGATGCGAATGCTAGCGATAATTGCGCTTTAGCGCCTATGTACGATGCCGTTAATAAAACGGGTGGCTCAGTTTTAGAAATGTTAAAAAGTTATACCCGAACGTCACATTTTACGATGAAAAAACTGGGACCGCTACAGTAGAGGAGAATTTATGTTTTATAATAGAAAATCACGCAGGCAATTCTTAATTGGAACTGGCGGTACTTTTTTAGCAATGCCTTTTTTACCAAGCATGATGCCCAAAGCCATGGCCGCACCCATTCCTGCAAAAAGATTTCTGTGTATCGCTCAGGATAACGGGCGCTCTGCCAATCAGTGGTATCCGAATAGCAATGAAGCTGCAAAACTTCAAGCTGTCAGCGGAGTTCCCTACATGCGTGACATGCCAATGCGAAATATCGCCGGCAACATTTCGCAAGTGTTCGGCGATCAATTCAATGGCGCGATTCGTGATAAACTTTTATTAATTAGGGGCTTAGACTGTCTTTTTAGAAATACTCGTGGCCACGAAATGAGTTCTATTTTAGGTGGTAACTTAGGTGGTAACCGCGTTTCCGGTTATTTAGCAGATAAAAATGGTCCAACTATCGATTACGTCATGGCAAAAAATTTAAAATCTAATCCGCAAGCAAATGATCCAAGATCCTATTTAAATCTGCGTATTGAAAACGGCTGGGACATGTCCTACAGATATAACCAAGCTACCAACGAAATGATCATTGCTGATCGTTACGCCAGTCCAAGGGACGCGTTTAATTTTATTTTTGGTAATGGTCCTGTGGTAACTAATGCGCCAGGTGCTGATCGAAATCAAAAAGTTGTCGATTTAGTTTTGCAAGATTACAAGTCTGTTATTACCAGTGCGAAAATTGCACGTGAAGATAAAAATGTTCTGCAAGAGCACATTGATAGTTTGAATCAACTACAGACTTCAATAATAAACACAACTCAGCCGCAGATTGCCTGCACCGGACCCACAGGCTTAGGTGGGGAACCCATTTATGATAATTCCTATGATACCGATCGCGCCGTGAAACAGCACATGGATTTAATGATTGCCGCCATGAAATGCGGTGTCACCAACATCGGTACGATTACTTTAAGTAAGGCCAGCGATAATATGATTTTCAATAATTTAGGGTTACCTGAAGTATGGCACAACGTTTACGCGCACAACACAATGGAATCAAGCCAGATTCTAAGAATTACACAACACTATGCTAGTTATTTTTCTTACATTATAAATCAGTTAAATGTACCTGAACCCGGCACCAATGGAACTTTCTTAGATAACTCGTTAGTCTATTATGCGAATGCAATGGGGAACGGAACGGGACACAACTATGACGACATGGCAGTTATGCTTGCTGGTGGCCTGGGTGGACGAATCAACACGGGTCGCTACATCAACTATGCGAATGGCACCCAGGGACGCAATTACAATTCTTTCTTAGTCGCTATTTTACAAGCCATGGGTTTATCACAACCCGACTATCAGCAACCGAATGTGGCTGAAGGGTTTGGCAGTGATTCCCTATGGGGCTACGGCGAAACCAACGGTGTGTATGAACCATGGAGAGCCGAACGAAAATTTCCGACTCCGGGATTATTGTACTAGAAATATTTAATCCCCACTTAAGTCTTCACAAAGAGTCTGTTCCTCGACAACGGCGGCTCGGAAATTAAGACTTAGGGTGCGAAAGCGCTAAGTTGCTAATCTTTCACAGAAATTTCTATAATGATCAGGGCTTGTTATCTTGTAGAAAACGAATTCGTTATAGCAGCACATGAAGATTCAGTTTCCATCAAGGATTGAATTGCTAATTCCGGATTGCGGCTTGCTGACCGATGTGATTTTTAAAAGAAAAATCAGTTCAATTAATTTGCCTTTTTTCTTCCTCTGTAACTTTGCAGCATATAGGCTGCAAAGTTACAGAGGAGAAGAAATTAAGGATACGCGCATGATAAAAATTCCCGACTATGGTGCTATGGCGTCTAGATATCCAGAAAACGATTTCCTAAGGCTGAACCGGCACCAATATATAATTTGGTGGCAGTCGCAATCAAGTCAAATGGCAAGACTAAATAAATTGGATCAGAGTATAAAATAACGCAAATAAATTAGACTTAAAAGCCACTCGTTTTCTTATTTTGAGACTTCCCATTGCTATTTTATATTCGTCACCCCTACCGTGTTAAACTGACATTATGAACACGATGTTTATTATTCTTTTACTTGGATTGACGGCCCTTCAGGCCACAGCGCAAGAGCGCAATAAAGGCTACAGCATGCAGAAGCGCTCCGAACAGCGGGCGATGCAGCGGTTTACTTTGAAAGAATGGATGGAAGCCAAAGACCGCAGAGCGCTAATGGATATGTGGCTATCGATCAATACCCCATCGCCCTACGAATTCGCTTTAGCTGGTTCCTACATTCAGTATTCGCTAGATTCAGGTATCCTAAAAGACGCCAAAAAATCTAGCGAAGGAACTGTTGATGCGTATGCCACCCTGGTTGGCGTAACGGCACAATACCAAAATAATCTGGAAGAACAATTTAACGACATCACGGGAATTTTCAACTTACGCGTGTTTGGAAACACGATACAAGGAACGCACTTAACGTTCCATTATGGTTTACGAACCCGAACTGAAAATAAAAATTTGTACCGCCTTAATCAAAGTTTTCCAGCAGTAACATTTCAGCTGTACATGACTAAGTATTTCGGAGTGCAAGGCCATTACCGAATTTATTTGCCAACGTCTGAAACTTTTTACGGCGACACCACGGCTGACGAATTAAATGCTGGCGTTTACATCGAGTACGGCCCTGTGCGCATTTTCGGAGACTGGTTCGAAGAGCGCCAGACTTCAACGAAAGCCGGAGCGGGTTCGTTTTTAAAGCGAAACGGCAGCAAAGTTGGTTTGAAGCTATTCTTTTAATTTGGTGACGGACCTGATTTCCTGATCCGGCACTTTGAGCCCACTGCGGTAATCCATCATCTTACGTCGAAGTGGATTTGTAAAATACTGCAGATGTAAAATAGTTCCAAACATATCCGATAATTCGACTTTAGAAAAAACAAAGCCTAATTTTAGTTTTGGTATTAAAACAGCATTATTAGTCGCGCAGTGAGTTCCATAAATTTTTTGAAAACCCTCTTCAGTTGTTTTTTGAATTAAATATTTGACCATTTGGCTGTAAAGCCCGTGACCCCGGTGCGCAGGTAGCACGCCCGAAGCAGCCATGTAAAACGTTTCTTCACTTTCCTGGTAACCAAACGAAAATCCAACAAATTCTTCTGCGGGGGAAAATAAACCAAGACGAAGCTCGTAAAGCTGGCCCATCCGCTGCTTTAACAAAGTTAGCTTTTGTTTTTCTTCAATTGAATAATAACCATCTGGAAAAAAAGTATGATCTTCACCAAAAAGGGAATCATAAACTTTGCCAAATAATGGAAAGAATTCTTTAGCGCTCATTTCTTTGATCGTGTAACCACTGTCTAATTTCATAGGACTGCTAAACTTTCCGACGAAGCCTGGCCCCGTAGAAGCCATCAAAGCCGTGCGTGTGGGGCCACAAACGCATTTCTTTTTCTAAATTCCATTTTTGGCCCTCTTCGGTCATTAAGAACCATTTTACTTGTTCTTCATTTTCGCGGTGTAAGATGCTGCAGGTGGCGTACACCATGACCGCATTTGCTTTAGCTAGTTTTGAGTAATCAAAAATAATTTCACGCTGTAAAACTTGTAAACGCTCGATTTCATCAATGGAAAGCTTCCACTTGGTGTCAGGGTTCCGGCGTAGCACACCCAAACCTGAACATGGAACATCCAATAAAACGCGATCAAATGTATTTTCTAAACGCTTGATCACTTTGGAATTCTCGATCCACTTCGTTTCGATAATATCAACTCCGCCGCGCGCGGCCCTGGTTTTTAATTCTTTTAATTTCCATTCGTGAATGTCCATGGAAATGATTTTGCCTTTGTTTTTCATAAGCGCCGCTAAGTGCAGGGACTTACCGCCGGCACCGGCGCAGGCGTCGACCACACGTTGGCCAGGCTCGACCTGCAACAGGTTTGCAACTTGCTGTGAAGCTGCATCCTGCATTTCAAAATAACCTTTGCGAAATGCTTGTGTAATGAAAACATTTTTTCGCTTTTTTAATTTCAAAGCGACTGGAAAATCAAAATCCTTGTGCGCGACAATTTCGGCTTCAACTTGCTCAGATAGCAATTCTTTGATAACCGTTTCAGGGGTGGCTTTTAATGTATTCACACGCAAAAAAACTTCTGCTGGTCTGTTTAAGGCATTCATTAATTTAGACCACTGATCGGTGAATTCGCCTTGTCCTAGTTCATGTAACCAGTCCGGAAATGAATTGGCGATTTCCAGCGGTTTTTCGGCCGAATTTCTTTTTCTGTAGTCATTGATATTGATGTGATCGAAATCTTCCCAATCGGGAAGCTCGCCCCTGGTTTGTACGAAAAAGGCCGCAATTAAATCAATTGATTTGTCCGAATCCGCGATAAAAATTAAGCGGCGTTTGTGGCGCACAATTTCGTAAATCGATTCCGCAACAAACTTACGATCTTTTGATCCCCACTTGCGATTTTTTTTGAATAATTTCTCGATGACTTTATCGGCGTATTTTCCGTCCAGAAAAATTTCATCTAGTGCCAAAGAAACGGATTCGACTAAATGAAAGTGCAGTTGATCGGTCATTAAAAAGTAAATACTCCGCCGGCGGAAATATACGTTCCGTTTAATTGTCCATCGCTAGTCAGCTGCAAATGATTTTTCATTCCGCCCTCAACGTAAAAGCCGGTATTTTCAAAAATATTAAACAGTCGCAGCCCTAGATAAAGTTGGTAATCGAAAGTTAATGCGGATTCATTTTCTAATTGGGTCATAAAAATTCCTGGACCAAAGGCCGCACCAAAATAAAGCGGAAACTGAGAGCTGGCATCAGGTAAAGTTAAACCGTACATTAAACTTAATTTAGAAGCGCGCTTCATGGTGGCTTCGAATTCGTTGTAACTGACGCGAATTCCATGATCTATGACATTTGAGTACTGGCCGATTCGATACATCATATCGATTCCCCACTTCCCCACTTTTTCTTCTTTACCGTCCCCACCCCATTTGTACGCGTCCGAACTAACATAATTGCTAAAACCAAATGCTAAAAAGTGATCTTCGGCAGACATTGTATCGGGTGCGGAAGCAACTCGCTGATTAGCCATTTCTTGCTGAGTGCCTGAGGGGTCGCCCCGACCTGTTGGGGATTCACTCTGAAAATAACGAGCAGCTGCACGTTTGCCCACTTTGGGTGCATTGGCATCAGCAAATTGAAATGTAAAAAAGGATGCCGTCGCTAGAAGAAGTGTAATTGATTTCATGGGGTCTCCTTACCTTGATTATGCTACGCGCAACTTTCGGTTTTGGCAATCAAGCATCATTGACCCTGACCTAGGCCTCTCTTAGGTTAAGGCTATGCGTTGCCCTTTCTGCGGACATTCAGAGGATAAAGTTCTAGATACCCGAGTCCAAAAAGACACGGGCATTAGACGACGTCGTGAATGTCTATCTTGTAAATCGCGTTATTCAACAATTGAAACCGTCATGCTGAGCTACCCGTTCATTATTAAAAAAGATGGCCGCCGTGAACCGTATAGCAAAGAAAAATTATTACGTGGGGTCCAAGCATCGTGTCAAAAGCGCCCTGTAAGTCTTGCACAGCTTGAGGCCGCCGTAGAGCGCATTTCTGCGTGGCTGATGACCCGCGGAGAATCTGAAGTGTCATCGAAAATTATCGGTCGCCGTGTGATGGCCGAATTAAAAACTTTAGACGATGTGGCCTATGTGCGCTTTGCTAGTGTTTATAGAACTTTCAAAGACGTTCAAGAATTCGTTGAAAAACTTGAAGGTGACGAACTGATAGATATAATAGATTCTGCAAGCCCCCAATTAAGTTTAATAAGTTTAACGCCGCTAGCTCAGAACACGATTCGGAAAGTCGAAAACGAAGATGAGAAGACAGTCCCGCGAAATCGCCCTGCAGATATTATTTCAAACTGAATACGCGCCACAAATTTCATTTGATGATTTGGTTTCAATTCACGGTGCAAAAATGGAAGCCAGCGTGATCAGTTACGCCGATCAAATAGTTCGTGGAGTTATCGCGCACAAAGAATCTTTAGATAAAAAAATTCAAGAAGCTAGTCGCCACTGGAAAATTGACCGCATGGGCGGAGTTGATCGCAATTTATTACGTTTAGCTTTATTTGAAATTTTTCACGCAACCGAAATGATTGAGCCTAAAATTGCCATCAATGAGGCCATTGAGGTCGCAAAAATTTTTGGTTCGCAAGAATCGCCATCTTTTGTAAATGGCATACTTGATCAGGTTGTTCGAAATGAACGCCGATAAACTGACCGCTGAAACTGCATTTGATGCGGGTGCAGATTTGTGGGTATTATCGGAAGCGCAAAATGGCTGGTGGCAAAATATTGATTTCCGTACTGGCTTTCTACTTTCGCACTGCTTGCTGTTCCAAAAAAAAGAACCCTCAAGTCGGTTAGAGGCAATTCTAACTGAAACCCAAATTAAAAGAATTAATTTCTCAAGTGATGCAAAAAGTTTGTTACTAGGTACCGAGAATCACTTTTTTAATAAGTGGATACTTATTGTGCCCGATGAAATGGAATTAGCCATTAATGAAATTAGCACGGCTTGTGATATGTTAAAAGTTCACTCGATTCGATTATTTTCCCCATCTGAAGACCTCTTAAAAAAACTATCGGCTCGTCTTTCGGCTAGTTTAAATCGAATATCGTTCGTTGAATAAAATGATTCACGTATCATTTAAAAATGATAAAAAAATGGAATGATAAAATCGAAAAAGCTTTTGATGTAAATACTCAGGATTTAAGTTTGCTTGAAAGCCAACAGTCGTTTCAACTTAACTTTGAAAACCATTCTTTGGAAAATTTAAGCTACATTCATAGCCGCATAAGCGCTCAAAATATTACAAATGTATTTAGTCAGCTGGCTTCCTTTTTTGAAATGGGCTTTTTACTTGAAAAACAAAAACGAAATTTTGCAGCTGTGCAGGGTTTTGCATTTGGCCAAACACTAAAACTAGATGAAAAAAATATTTTCTTAAATCTGCCGACAACCCCCTTGTACAATGTGGTTAAAACCTCAGCGCCTAGCATATTAAAAAAGATGAACTATGACTTTTTAAATCGCAGCCAAAAAATGAATGCCTTTGTAATTACGATCAGTGCACAACATTCACTTTTGGTCTTTTCACAGTTAGCAGAGCCCTGGATGAAACTGCGACTAGAAAGTTTACAGAAAACATTGATGAAAATTTCATTTGAATGAGTTCTGAACACGGTACCTATTCCATCTTTATTCTGTCTGACAGTACCGGCGAAACGGCTGTGACAATGATCCGGGCAGCGTTGGTACAGTATTCAGAAAAAGACATAAACATCATTCGCTGTAAAAATATCCGAACCGAAGAGCAAGTGCGAAATGTCATTGATGATTGTTTTAATAAGCGCGGCATGGTGGCCTATACATTTGCAAGCCCCACACTTCGTCAAAAAACTGCAGAAATCTGTGTCGAAAGGTCCATCCCCGCAATCGACTTTCTAGGACCCCTGATTGGAACGCTAGATCATTTTTTCGGTGTGCCTTCATCACACCAGGTCGGTGCACTTCGCCAGACCGATGACATGTATTTTAAACGTATTGAAGCCATTGAGTTTACTGTGCGCCATGACGACGGTAAGACCTTCGAGGAATTAGATAAAGCTGATATTGTTTTAGTGGGAATCAGTCGTACCAGTAAGACACCGCTAAGCATTTTTTTAAGTCACAAAGGCTGGAAAGTAGCCAATATTCCCTTGGTTGTAGAATCGCCTTTGCCCGAGCAGCTATTTAAAATTGATCAGCGAAAAGTCGTAGGCCTTATTATTGACATCGATTCATTGCAGCGGATACGTAAGAACCGCCTGGAAAAATTTGGTCAGGACACTGGTGGCGAATATGCGTCGGTGCAACAGATCTTAAAAGAAATCGAATACGCCGAAAATCTTTTTAAACAAAATCGTCGCTGGCCCGTTTTCAACGTCACCGAACGTGCCCTGGAAGAAACCGCCAGCGAAATAGTACGTATCATTGCTTCGCGCATGGGCTGGCCAGAAAGCGTCTTGTTTTAGTCTTAAAAATGGATATCATTTTAATATGGCAAATAAAAAAATAATTAAAAACCAATTCATTTACGATTTAGATAATAACGTTCAATTCCATGCCTACTGGAAATCAAGACTAACTGGCACATTAGAAATTCATCAGTACCCACCCTACGCGTTACCTAAAGATAAAGTGAAAGTCGTATTTTTAAATTTTCCGATCAAGAATTTTTCTATAACAAAAGTATATGCTGAAAGTAGCAATAACAAAAAAACAGAGCCAGCAAAATTATTAGTTCCCCCGGAAGCAACGACAGGTAGCAAAGATCCATCGGATTTTACCTTTGAACTGCTACCGATATTAAAAGAATTTCGCTTAGTGATTGAAGGTAAAAGCAGTAAAGGCAAAAGCTTCATTCACCGCTCAGTTGGCACCTTCAAGACAACAAATCAAACCGATAAAGAAATTGCAGACACAACTTGGGCGGCATTTCTAAGCTCTTTCAAAGACAACATGTCTAAAGAAGAAAAAGCAAAAATGCTTAAAGAAGCTTTTGAGCTATAAGTGTCGGCAATGATAATTGAATAGACACATCCCTACAAGAAGTTGCTTCTGAGGTTACCACCGGGTTCAATCTCTAGCGCTCAATGTACTGCGGACACGTTAATTCAGCAGTTTCAGTGGGTTACAAGTCTAAACTAATAAAAACCAGGTGTTTTTAACTTAGTAGTATTATCTGCAGTGAAAATGTGGTTTACTAATATTATCAATAGTTTACAGATCTAAACTTATAAAAATAGGTGGTTTTTATGAAGTCTATTGAGCTTCAGTATAGCAAAACAAAAATTGATAAAGCAGGTGAGCTTTTAAAAAACAAATCTATTTCTAGCGACGAAAAGCTTCAAGGTTTAGAGACACTTTCTAATTGGCGCGCCACCCATGCTGTTCCATTAGATACTTTTGCACGAGTCCTAAAAACTAGAGCAAAAAAGATTTATAGCAATACAATTATTGCGCAAAGATTGAAAAGAACGCCGTCAATTTTGCTTAAATTATTAAATCATAAAACAATGAGATTGTCTGCGATGCAAGATATCGGTGGCTTAAGAGCTATTCTGGAAAACACTGAAGATGTATATAAATTGCTGGATCTATATAAAAAATCGAAGTCTAAGCACTCGTTGTTTTCGCTGGATGATTATATTCAAAATCCCAAAAAAGATGGTTATCGCGGTATTCATCTTGTGTACAAGCTTTCAAAAACCCCGACTGTATTTTTAGAAATACAATTAAGATCTCAATTACAGCACATCTGGGCAACAGGAGTGGAAGTTTTTGGTACACTAAAAAATAGCTCTTTTAAATCAGGCCATGGCAGTCAAAGATGGTTAGAGTTTTTTTCACTATTAAGTTCAGTTTTTGCGATAAAAGAAAAGAGACCCACTTTAAAACAACACCTAGCCTTGTCACAAAGTTTGCTGATTGAAAAGCTAAAAAATATAATTAATGAATTACAGGTAATAGATAATCTTAATGTTTATACAGCCTTCTATAGAACGATTGCACACAGCACCATTACCGGAAGGAAGGGGCATTATAGTTTAATCTTATTAAACTCTAGAAATAATACGGTATCCTTAAAAACATTCGGGGCTAGTCACTTTGAAGTAGCTGCAAAAGCCTACTTAGATTTAGAAACCGAGCATTTTAATGATAGGCAGATCAATATTGTTCTCGTTAACACGGGCGACATTAAAAAGTTGGAAGAAAGTTATCCCAACTACTTTATGGATACAAAAACTCTTGTCACAGATCTTTCGCTAATTATGCTTGGAAAATTTATTTAGACTCTTAATAAAAATGGGCGGGTTACCCAAGCTGGTATGATCCCCCTGAAATTAAAGATTTAAGTGTCTAAGCGACTTTTCAAATCTTAGTTCAGTGGGATCATGATCTAATTGTTTCTACCTCAGACTACTTAGTAGCTATACTCTCGGGTTACTTAGTAATCACACCCTCGGGCGTGATAATAATATCAACACGTCGATTCAAAGCACGGCCCTCTTTAGACTTATTGGTAGCGATAGGTTTTTGAAAACCATATCCAGAGGCCTGTACATCAATATTCTGAAATCCATTAGATTTAAAATAGGTGGCAACTGCCTGAGCGCGCTCTTCAGAGATTGTTTTGTTTTTTTCCGCTGTTCCAGTTGAATCTGTATGGCCTTCAACTTTAATTCCTGAAGCTTTCAACTGCTTTGCTACCTCAGATACTTTTGCCAAAACCGGTAAAGATGCTCCTGGTAATTGCGCTTGTCCGCTTGCAAAATTAACTTTTTTCAAGCGAATCAATAAAGAATTACCTTGCTGGTAAGCTTCGGCTTCGTCAGCTGAAAACTGCTGGCGCGCTGTTTCGATTGCACGTTGCACTTCAACGCTTGCTTGTGCCGAACTTAATTCTTTCGTTGCTGATGATAAATCAGTATTTGCAGCAGAAAGATCTTTTTTAGTTGTGTTCAAGTTGTCATTAACAGCTGATAAGTCTTTTTTTGTTGCTGCTAGATCGCCATCTTTTGTTGTTAAGTCAGTTGATAACTGCTTATTTTTTTCTAATAATAAAGCTTCGGCTGCTGCGCTTTCGGCTGCGGC
>JAYTMU010000124.1:0-10777 GCA_043728195.1 Bdellovibrionales bacterium | reverse complement strand
GAATTCTTTTTTGAAACCTTCATGTAGTCATCGAAATAACCGATCAATCCGAAACCCCACGTAATAAAAACAGTACCTATCACAAGTGGGTTTGTAACATCAATCCATAGCACGAGCGGAATAAGTGTGCTTAATAAAATAAGCCAGCCACCCATGGTCGGTGTGCCAGCTTTTTTTTGATGTGTCTGTGGACCGTCATCACGAATACTTTGTCCGAAATGTTTTTCCTTTAGCTTTTGAATAAATTTTGGTCCCCAAATTAAACACAGAAAAAATCCGGTAAAAAAACTGATGAAGGTACGAACTGTTATGTAACGAAAAACATTGAATGCTGATACGTGATCAGCCAGGGAATAGAGCCATTGATAAACCATTCGTAAAGTACTAGCACAAAGTCGATATCAAATTCAAGTAAATTATCTTAAGTGCTTGAAACAACTAAGTATTTTTGATTTTTCAGGTCTCAAGCTCAATTCCAGCACTTCCTACCATTTTTCTTAAAAATGCGAAAACATAATTTAAATTCATATGCTCAGAATCGCTGGCAGCAAAGCAAATTTTATTTCTCAGATATTCTCAGGTTTTTTAAATTCTGCCAGAACAAGGATGGTAACCCTTTTGATGATCATCTGTAAAGGAAAGTTCCGGCCGTGGTGAATAGCTCACTGTCCAGAAACATTACCTAAACGGTTTTTTCAAATGAAACCATAATTTTACATAAAATATCAAAAAGAAATCTTTAGACCAAAGGATAGTTTTAAACTGCCAATTCCTAAAGTATACTAGACAAACAAATCCAAAAAAAAGGCCGCTCATGATACATATAATTTTCATTTTTTTAGCAGGGCTATTTTCGAATGCAGCTGATTTAGATTGTGTTTTTACTATCACCTATCAGCCGCTATCGACAAATCAAAAATTTATGGATGAACTGCGTGGTGCGAACGCGGCTGGTCGTCGGGATGTATATTGCCCAGGAACCAGCCCTTGTTCCCCTGATAGAGGCTCGACTAAAAGAATTACTTACACCGATTTTGACGAAAATAATTCTGGAAATCCCTCACGTAAGTATCAAGAAAACGGACTTACTAAAGAGTTATGTAAAAAGAAAGCTCAAGAGCACTGCAGAGTCGAACGCGCAGGAACGCTGACATCTAAAACGGTAATTGCAAGTTACCAGGGGGCGCCCTTATTCAAAAAGATTTGTAGAATCGGTGGAATTACGCAAGATGTGGACGTATCTGCGGACTCAGGCACACGTTCTGAGTCCGCTGAGAATCCAAAACCCGCAAAAAGCGGTGGCTCGAAACAATAAATAATTTGTGGATTCCATGAAGGTCGCAAGACTTCGAATGGTCGGATTCGCTTTTCAACATGCAGCTTAATGCTTTATCAGAGTAATGTTTAAAATAGAAAATAAGGGCTTCTTTAACACTTCCTGTTTTCCACAGCATTGATCAACAGTGTTCAGCGTCCCTGAGCCTTGGGCGCTTTTACCCCACTTCTAATTTCTTGACATAGTATATACAATGGCATACACTGCTCCCGATGAGATACTCGTTCATATGGAATGAAGAAAAGAATCAAGCTAACTTTAAAAAGCATTCAGTTTGGTTTGAAGAAGCCAGTACGATTTGGACTGATCCCCGCGCCCATGAGTTTTTTGATCCAGAGCATAGCACAGATGAAGATCGTTATATCCGCATAGGGCACTCGACTGCTCATAAGTTTTTATTAGTTATTTTTTGTGAACGAGATTCTGGCAATGTTATTCGGATTATCAGTGCCCGTAAGGCCACACGAGAAGAAAGGGAACAATATGAAGAAGGAATATAATTTAAAAAAATTAAAAAAACGTCCCGGACCTGTTAAGGTCATTGCTGAGGCTGCCAAAGTACCAATTAGTATTCGACTTGATGGCGCTGAGTTAGCTGAAATCAGAACTGAAGCCGAGCGCTTTGGCATTCCTTACCAGACCTTTATTGGCAGCATTCTTCATCGTTACGTGGCCGGCGAACTTGTTGATCGCACGTCTCCTGATTTGCAAAAACTGATCAAAAAAGTTGTATAGTTTTAATTTATTTTTGATTGGCCGATTTGACGCTAGCATGGCCCCATAATAGGCGATTAACTTAGTCTGGCCCCTTGCATTTTAAGCGCTGTCTGGTGTACAGCTACCCTATGAAAAAAAATAAAAGCGGCCGCCAGAAGGACGAACTAAAAAACTTTTCGTTAGGGGAAACTACCACCACTTACCCAGCGACCTATTCCCCAGAAATTTTAGAGGCCTTTGATAATAGAAATCCTGATAGCACTGCATGGACCAGTCTTATTTGTACCGAATTCACTTCCCTGTGTCCAAAAACCGGTCAACCCGACTTTGCAAAAATATTTATTAATTACATCGCAGGTAAAAAAATGGTCGAAAGTAAATCGCTTAAAATGTATTTGTTTGGCTTCAGAAATCACGGCGATTTCCACGAAGACTGTGTTCAGACCATTTGTAATGACTTGGTTTCACTTATGAAACCAAAGTATATCGAGGTCATCGGAGAATTCACTCCACGTGGTGGAATCGCTATTTTTCCATTCGCAGCTGCTGCCAACACAGAAAAAGATTTTCAAACCTTGCTTAAACAACGCCAAGCTGGCTATGCACCAGGGAAGTATTCCATGAAATTAGAACGACTTTATTAGACGAACTTTTCGCTGACGGCCTTAATCAGCGCTTGGCCGCGCATCGATTTTCTAAATTCAGTTTTAAACACCAGACACATTCGGTCTTGAAACTCTGGCGCATCTTTAACTGCTTGAACGTTAGCATCACGAAAAGACTTAACAACACGTTCAGGTAATATTCCGCAACCAGCGCCATTAATTACCAATTGCGAGATAACTTCCAAACTGGATGATTCAACAACCCGCGAAAACTGCAAATTCTTTTTCTGCAATTTTCGCAGCAAATCCTGTGTCTGCAGTAGACTGGGCTCGACGATGAGCACGTCAGGGTTAGCACATGTTTTGGCTTTCCATAAAGTCACACGGTCTTTGGATAAGTCTTTAATAATTAAATCCGGATGAGCAACCGGGTTTACAACAAATGCTGCATCTAACTTTTGACTGATGACGTCTTCGGCCATGTGCCGTGATAGTCCATGCGAAAACTGGAATGTCAGATCAGGGTAACGTTTAAGTAAATCGGGCAGAAAAAACGGTAACGTGTACTGGGCCACCGCCGAATGACAACCAAAACGAATGACGCCAGCAACTTTTTGCACTTCATTTTGCGCCGAAAGTAAAACTTCGTCCCACTTTAGAATAAGTTCAGTGGCACGCTCGGCCAGGCGCCTGCCAGAATCTGTTAAGGTGATTCCTTTTTTTGACCTGATAAATAGTTGGGTTTTTGTTTCGGCCTCGATGCGTTTCAAGCAATGGCTTAAGGTTGGCTGTGTGACGCCAAGCCGCTCGGCTGCTCGGGATACGTGTAAGCTTTTAGATAGCTCCAGAAAGTATTTTAGATCGGTTTGGTTTATCATTAATATATGTTATCATAGTTACTTAGTATATTCATTATATTTATATCAAATATTCCGTTAAAACTAATTTTAAGTTAGGTACGAAACCTTAAGAGGAGTTTACATGAAACTGAATCGCCGAAATTTAATACGTAATGGTCTTTTAACAACGGCAGCATTGATGGCTCTTCCGCTAAAAAGCGCAGCTGCTGAAAAATGCTTGCCAGGAAAAACACCCCCGCAGGTCGAGGGTCCTTTTTATCCTGTAGTTGACCAATTAGATACCGATTCCGATTTGATTCAAGTTCAGGGCTCAAACGTCGGCGCTAAAGGAAAAATTGTAATTATAGAAGGTGTAGTTACCGATCAACTCTGTGTGCCTGTGGCCGGAGCTTTAGTAGAAATTTGGCAAGCATGTGAAACTGGCAAATATAACCACCCGTCAGATCCAAACCCGGCTGCACTTGATCCCAATTTTCAGTACTGGGGAAAAGCCGTGACTGATAGCCAAGGGCGCTACCGCTTTCGCACCATTATTCCTGGTGCCTATCAAGCCAGTGGCGACTGGAAGCGGCCGCCGCATGTTCATTTCAAAGTATCACGCTTAGGCTACATCGAATTAATCACACAGATGTATTTTGCTGGTGAATCTTTGAATGACAAAGATTTGATTTTAAAGCGGTTAAAAAAATCAGATCAAGCCAAAGTGATTGTTGCCTTTAAAGAAATAAAGAAGGCGCCACATCCAATTGGTAATTTTAATATTCAGATTGAGAAAATAAGCTAACTCCAATTATTAAACTTACTTTTTTGTCCAATTCAAAGGTTCGATTGCCTCAACGAAACGCTCGGTTTCGGCCCCGCGCGAACCTTTGATGACGACTGTGTCCCCGGGCTTCAGAGATTTTAGTAGTTTTGCTCCGAGGCCTGGGGAAAATTCATAAGCGATGAAACTAGATCCTGTGTGCCGCGTTTGCGCTAAACCTTCCGAAAAAAATTCATAATCTTCGCCAATAAAATAAATTTCACTAAATCCTGTTTCGCCGACCATGGTACCTAATTTTCTGTGTGCTGCTGCGGAATCAGAACCGAGCTCTTTCATCTGACCAAATACTCCAATTTTTTTACCACTTACTTTTAGCAGCGGAATGTTTTCAAGTAGTGCTGTCATGCTATCAGGGTTTGCATTGTAACCATCAAATAATATTTCAGCGCCTGTATTAGATTGAATAAATTGATTTCGACCCCAAGATGTTTTGCAACTTTCAAGTCCTTGCCAAATTTTCTCTAATGGCACCTTACAAACGTAGGCAATTGTTGCAGCAGCCATCATGTTGGTTAAATTTTGTTTCCCAAAAATAGGCACGGTCGCCGATCCAGCCTGCCCGGCAATGCTTCCCGAAATTTTCATGTTTTTCATGGTAAGCTCTTCGATTTTCATGAAGACATCGGCTTTGTCATTTTTTTCCGAAAATGACAGCATCCTTGAGGCCGGGTATTTTTTTGAAACTGGATACATCATATCGAAAGTCCAATCTTGATCTTGATTGAAAATACGAACGGTGTCCTCGCGAGATGCCATATAAATTTCACTTTTTGCCTTAGCCACATTAGCTTGCGACCCCAGAAGTCCCAGATGAGCCGTTCCAACCATTGTGCAAACCACAATATCTGGGTTCGCGATTTCCACCAACTTTTCAATTTCGCCAGCGTGGTTCATGCCCATTTCGAGCACTGCAAATTCGGTATCAGGTGGAATTTCAAGTAGCGTCATTGGCACGCCCCAATGATTATTGAAACTGCCCTGGCTGTAATGGGTTTTTTTCCATGATGATAAAATCTGCGCCGTAAATTCTTTCGTTGTCGTTTTACCATTAGAGCCCGTAATACCGATGATCTGCGTTTTCAAGGTCTCTTGGTAGTGGTGTGCAAAATTTTGTAAGGCTACTAAAGTATCTTTTACTAATAGAATAGAAACCTGGTCCTTTAGTTTTTCAAATTTCGGATCTAATCGCTGCACCATAAGCGCAGCAGCGCCTTTCTGAACAGCTTGATCTAAATAGTCGTGCGCATCGTAACTATCGCCCTTTAATGCGATAAATATTTTGCCAGTTAAATTGCTTCGGGTGTCGGTGCCAATAAAATCAAATGCACGTGTGTGCGCCGAAACTAATTCACCTTGGGTCCACTTAGTAATATCATCAAGTTGCCACTTCATAAAGAATCCCTTAAATGTTTTTGTGCTACCTCAACATCGCTAAACTGAATTTTTTCTGTACCTAAAATTTGGTAGTCCTCATGACCTTTGCCGGCAATCAGAATAACGTCTTGATCCGTGGCCATACGAATGGCAGCTGCAATTGACTTTTCGCGATCGACTTCCACCGTGTAATTTTTAAAATCGTGTGGAATGCCCGCTTTGATATCTTCAATTATAACTGACGCCGTTTCAGTTCGCGGGTTATCTGAAGTTATAAAAACAAAGTCCGCAAAATCGGCAGCAATTTTTCCCATCAAAGGTCTTTTTGATTTATCGCGATCACCGCCACAACCAAAGACCACAATTATTTTGTTTTTTCCGTGCATGCGTTTTCGGACTTCGGCTAGCGAATGGAGTACATTTTGTAGCGCATCCGGCGTGTGCGCATAATCAACAAAAACAGTTTTATCTGAAACAGACTTCACTTTTTGTAAACGGCCTGGAACGCCTTCAAAGGTTTGTAAGGCTCGTGTCGCTTGCTCTAACGAGATACCTACGGTTAAAGCGCCAACACAACTGGCGACACAATTGTAAATCATATGAATACCAGAAAATGGAACTTTCATCGTGATGGTTTCCATTGGCGTTTTCAATTCAAACTCTGTTTCACTGTAGCTCATGCTTAAAATCTTAAATTGAAAGTCAGATTCTTTTTGCCCGTAAGTCCAGATGACGGCTTCGTCGGCAACTTGAATTTTACGGCCGTAAGAATCGTCTGTATTTATCACAGCAAAGACAGGCCTTTTTAAAGAACTCCAAAGCAGATCGGTAAAAAGTTTTTGCTTTGAGGCAAAATAATGCTCCATCGTTTTATGATAATCTAAGTGATCTAATGTTAAATTCGTAAATATCACTGTATTAAATTGCACGCTGTCGGCGCGTTTTTGCGCTAGTGCATGGGACGACACTTCCAAGGCCGCACAAACTGCACCAGCAGTCACAAATTCGTTTAATCTTTTTTGCAAAGTTAGTGGATCTGGAGTGGTCAGGTCAGAGGACCAATTTTGCTCAAGAACGCGGTGGTTAACAGTTCCCATGACACCGGTGGTTTTACGATTGGCATTTAGAATATGTTCTAAGAAATAGGTGATCGAGGTTTTACCGTTCGTGCCAGTAACGCCAAAACAAAATAATTTACTGGAAGGAAAGTCATAAAAAATCGACGCCAGCTGATCAAGCGCTTTACGGGTATCTGTAACTTCCAGAACCTGTCCGTTGTAACCCGCTGGAATTTTGCTTTGGTTTTCAACAACTAGGGCTATCGCCCCGTTCCGAATAGCTTCCGCTAAATACTGGTGGCCATCACTTTTTTCACCTTTAATGGCAACAAACACACTGTTGCTGATAATTTGCCGAGCATCAAAAAAAATACCGCTCACTTCCATTTCTGGTTTTATCTCTGGCGAGTCTACAAACGACTTCGCATTTGGATCAAAAAATGAAAATAACTGCTGCAGTTTCACTAAAAATAAGACTAATATTTGAATTGAATTATGTCCAACCAATTACGATCATGCGGTCCACTGCAAGCTATTGAGTTTTCGAAGAATCCTGACGGGAAATGGATAATCATGTTCCACGGTTACGGAGCTGATGCTGCCGATCTGGCAGGCTTAACGGATTCGTTTACTTTCAATGATCAGTGCAACTGGCTTTTTCCAAATGCACCGCTAACCGTGCCAATTGGCCCAGGCTACACCGGGCGCGCGTGGTGGACTATTCGCATGAATGAAATTTCTGCCGATTTAGACTGGAGCCAGCAACGGCCACCCGGCTTGGATCAAGCTGTTAACACAGTTTTGAAAATGATCAGCTCGATGAAATTTACCTGGAAAGATCTTATCTTGGGCGGCTTTTCCCAAGGCGCCATGCTTGCCACCGAAGTTTTTTTAAAAGCACCTGAAACTCCGGCGGGTTTAATATGTTTATCCGGAACGATGCTTAGCGAACCCAGTTGGTCAGAAATGGCTATGAACCGCAAAGGCTCAACAGTATTAATTTCTCACGGAGAAATGGATCAGGTGCTTCCGCACAAAGGGACCCAGCGCTTAAAAGCATTTTTTGAAAAACACGAAATCAAAACACAATTTGTGTCCTTTCGCGGAGCCCATGAAATTCCAAGATCTGTGTTAGATAAAATGAGCGCTTACATCAAGGAGCGCCTGTAAATGAGTTTCACTATTGAAACCAATAATTTAGGACGTACGTACAAGACGTATCAAAAAAAAGAAGGCCTGCTGAATTCGTTTCGTGCTTTCTACAGTCGTGAATACGTCGAAAAGGTAGCGCTTAAAGACGCCACTTTGCAACTTGAGGCCGGAAAGATTGTTGGCCTGGTTGGCGCTAATGGTGCCGGTAAAACGACACTTTTAAAAATTTTATCTGGGCTAATTTATCCAAGTTCCGGCACAGCAACCGTCCTAGGGTTCGAACCTTGGAAACGTCAGAATGAATACTTAAAACAAATCAGTATTTTACTTGGTCAAAAAAATCAACTGTGGTGGGACATTACCCCGCGTGACAGCTATTCGCTTTTAGCAAAAATATATGATCTTGATTTGAATAAGGCACGCGCACGGGTTAATGAATTGGCCCATCTTTTAAAATGCACTCAAGTTTTAGATACGCAATTACGGCGTTTAAGTCTTGGCGAGCGTATGAAAATGGAAATTATCGGTTCACTATTGCATTCTCCTAAAGTTTTATTTTTGGATGAACCAACGATTGGCTTAGATATTGTTGCACAATCTGCAATTCGTGATTTTTTGCAGGTCTACGTTGACGAACATAAGCCAGCAATTATTTTAACGTCGCATTACATGGATGATATTGCGCAACTTGCTGATCAGCTTTTACTGATGTCACAAGGACAAATTGTCTACAACGGCACAGTTGATGAGTTCATGGCGGCATCCGATTTAAAAAAGAAATTAATTTACCGCTTCAAAAATTCGATGCAAGAAAAGGAAATGATTTTTAATTCGCAGGAGTTATCAGTCGTATTATCGCAAATAATTGCTGAGGGCGAAATTGTTGATATTAAAGTAGAAGAGGTTAATTTTGAAGAAGTCATTCGCCGCTTTCTGGCGAAGGAATCTGGCTCTCTGTAATTTAGGAATTGCTTCTAATTTAGAGTACAGATTTAATTTTATTGTCGACGCCTTTGTGCAGCCCATTTTAACCGTGGGTATAGAAGTTCTTTTGTGGTTAGCCATTTTTAAAACAGCAGAAACTGCTTTTATCGGTGGTTTTTCGCGCGAATCTTACCTGGCCTATGCCGTGTGGGCGCCCTTTCTAGGCCGTATAACTATCAGTTGGATGTATGAATCGATGATGGTCGAAGAGGTTGCTTCTGGTAGTATCAACACCATTTTATCGCGGCCGCTTAGTTTTTATGAATATTACCTCAGTCAAATGATGGGCTATAAAGTTGTTACAACTGTTTTTTCACTGCTAGTTCCCGTAGCTGCCAGTATCTTTTTTAAATTGCCGATTTTCTTCGACCGTCTTCTGCCGGCAATGTCTTTAGTAATCTACTATTTATTATTGGTGCACACACTTAGTTTTATTATTTCCACGCTTGGGTTTTTCTTAACTCGGGTTAGGTCGTTTACGTTGGTAAAAAATTTAACCCTTTGGCTTCTTAGCGGCGAACTTGTGCCGATCGATTTAATGCCCGTTGCGCTACAGAAATTTTTTCTGCTTTTACCCTTTTCTTCGGGTGTTTATATTCCGCTAGCCTACATTTCTGGCCGTGGTGACTTCAATTTACTTGTTCAAGGGTTTATAAATGTCACGGTTGCCTTAGCCATTGCTGGAACTTTCAGTATCTATTTCTGGCGTCGCGGGTTGCATGAATATACCGGAACCGGTGCCTGATGTTAGAAAACTTAAAACACACCATCCGAAAATATTTTGGTCTGTACCAAGCATTTTTCAAAGTTAGCCTAGTTGCCGATTTAGAATTTCGATTAAACTTTGTATTATTAGTTTGTGCCGAGTTCATTTGGTATTCAACGCAGTTGATTTTATTTGAAGTTATCTACCGACACACCAAAATAATTGGTGAATGGAATATCGAACAGATGCGCGTATTTATTTTTCTAGTTTTATTTGTAGATTCTATTTACATGATATTGTGGGACACAAATTTAAGTGCTTTCACGGATAATGTCCGCAAAGGAACCCTAGATCTGTTATTAGTGAAACCAGTGAATTCAATTTTCATGCTTAGTTCACAGAAAATTTCTATTTCACATATTCCTTGCTTACTAATTACCGGGATTGGCTTTATCTGGGCGCTAGGAAGCATTCCAAATTTTGAATGGTCGAAGTTACTCTGGTTGATTTTACTAATTCCTTCGGGGCTATCCGTCATATTCGTCGGCAGGTTCGCACTTAACTGTTCAGCAATTATATTTACTCGCGCAGATTTTTTACAGTATGTTTGGTATTCAATGTTTCGGCTAGGGCTAAGGCCTGACGCCATCTATTCCGGATTTTTACGCTTCTTACTTATTTTCATAATTCCATTTGCGATGATCGCATCAATTCCCGCGCGTGTGCTGCTTGAACCTTTTCAACCATGGATGATACTTTGGGCTTTAGTGATGCCGATTGTCCTGGTATTTAGCCTTAAAAAGTACTGGGCTTATTGTATTAAGCAGTATTCAAGTGCTAGCAGTTAAATCAACTAACTGTGCACAAATGCTTCCTGAATTTTAGTTGGGCTTGGTCCATTCAATGGCAAAGATACATAAAACAGCTAGTTCGGAGTTAGCGTAGCTTTTGACTCTGTGGTCATTGTAATAAATTAAAAATTTGTCACTCTTTGAAAGTGTTTTTAATAAATAAAAATAATTTTATTCAAGGAAATCTCAATGACAAATCCAAAGCAGATGGGTTTTTTCGATCGTATTCATCCAAAAAGCGCAACTATTCAAATCAAAGAAAATCACGAGCTATTGCGCCTGACAGAGGTAATTCCATGGCCAAAGCAAAT
>JAYTMU010000123.1:0-15851 GCA_043728195.1 Bdellovibrionales bacterium | reverse complement strand
AATTCAACGATAGCATCATAAAGTACGTTTAAATTTCCTGTGTTAACTGCTGGATCTAATGTCGCCATACCTTCACGTGCAATCGCGTAAATTGTGTGGAAAGTACATTGTTCTTCATTGGCTTCAAGATCGATAAATAAATCAAAAAGTTCATTATGAACGTCTTGAATACGCGCATCCGAACGATCGATCTTATTTATAACAACGATCACTTTAATATTTTGTTCTAAAGCCTTTTTTAATACAAATCGGGTTTGCGGAAGTGGTCCTTCAGAGGCATCGCAAAGTAGGATTGCACCATCAACCATGTTCAATACGCGTTCTACTTCTCCGCCAAAGTCACTATGTCCCGGAGTATCAACGATATTAATTTTAATATCTTTATACGTAAACGACGCGTTCTTAGCCGCAATCGTGATTCCACGTTCTTTTTCTAGATCCATAGAATCCATTAACCGTTCTTCTACCGCTTGGTTATCGCGGAATGTGCCGGCCTGTCTGATCAAGTGATCAACTAATGTTGTTTTACCATGATCGACGTGGGCAATGATGGCGATATTTCGAATTTTCTTTGGGTCTTGCATTTTTTTTCCTTCTTCTAAATCACTTATTAAAATTAAACAGACTAAACTAAACAAATAAAACTGAGCGAAAAATACTACCCGTGGCCACCCATTAAAAAGTTGTCTTGGCTGGTATCTTCCTGCTCGATATTTTTTATTGAACCGAAAAAGTGTAGCGCATGACCAAGCACTTCGTCATTATCCTTGATCTGAAAAATTGCTTTTCTAAAGGCTGCGGCACCTGGATAGCCAGTAGAAAACCAAGAAGCAAATTTTTTAAGCTGAATATTCGTAATATGCTCGTTGCTGTGGGCCCTAATTGCTTTATCTAGGTCCTGAAAAATACCACTGTAATTGCGTTTTAGATCATCTCTGACTGGTTCTTTTCTCCAAAGGCTTAAGGCATCAGCAAAAATCAGCGGATTTTTCAGTGCTCCACGCCCAATTAGTACCCCATCACAACCCGAGTTTCGAAGTTGAGAAACTGCTTTTTGTGGAGTTACAATATCGCCGTTACCTAGCACCGGTATTTTCACCTTTGATTTTACGTCCGTAATAAAATCCCAATCAGCTAGACCTGAATATCCAGCGGCCCTGGTTCTACCGTGAATGGCTACCCACGCTATGCCTTCATCATGTGCTAAATTGCAAACATCGATCGCGTTTCTTGAATTTGCATCCCAACCTGTACGAATTTTTATAGTCACCGGAATTTTTACAGCCGAAACACAGGCCTGCAAAACTTTTTTCATAGCGGGCAAATCTTTTAACATCGCAGAGCCCGCACCTTTTTTTACCACTTTCGGAACAGGACAACCGAAATTTAGATCGACGAAGTCGGCTCCCTGCTGTTCAACGACCTGGGCCGCGCGCGCGATGACTTCCGGATCTTCACCAAAAAGTTGAATACCAACTGGTCGTTGGGATTCATCAAAACTCATTAGTGATAGCGTGCGCTCAGATTTGTATTCAATTCCTGTCGCGCTAACCAATTCAGTGACGACAACGCTTGCGTCTAACTTTCGCATAAAAGTGCGAAAAGCATGATCTGTGATTCCAGCCATTGGAGCTAACACAAACGGATTTTTTTTAAGAGCGTCCAGGGGATGAATTCGCATTCTATGGGTATGGCAAAGGCAGTGAAAAAGGTCAATCAGATGATAAAATTCACTAACTTAACCATGTAATCCGTCCATCTGTTTGCCGAGGCGCTTTTGGCGGTTGATGATCAGGGTAGCCAATAACAACTGCACACAAAAGTTCAAGCTGCCCATTCACATATTCCGGCAGTTTCGTCACACCTAAAAATTCATCCACTTCGGTCTTAATTTCTAACGGGGCGCCCATTGTACAGCATCCCAGCCCTTCAACTAAACAAGCTAGATTTATATTCTCTACCGCCATGTAGACACTGCCAATGCTGGTGTGATAGCGCTCTTCCGATGAATTCAAAGAGTAGGCAAAGATAACTACCGGAGCATCGCCAAGTGTATAAAAAAACCTTTCGGTAAAATCATACAGTGATGGCTTTAATTTTTTCTGCAAAATATCTTTTATGCCTAGCCACGATTTTTGCGAGTACTGCAAATATTGATTCTTTTTTTCACCCTGCACGACAAAGAATCGCCAATTCTGCCGATTTTTTCCTGACGGCGCATGCATGGCCGCATTCAAAATTCGCCCTAAGACATCGGTAGGCACACTATCTTTTTTAAATTTACGAATAGATTGTCTTGATTCAATAAGCTGATAAAATTGCTCACGCGGTATTTGACCCATGCATTTAAGTATAACAAACTAGCTAAAGATGGAAACAACAAATAAATCCACAACCTGGCTGAGTCAAAAAAAATCAATTGCGATTTTTATTGTACTGGCGATTTTATTTGCGGGTCTAACACTGATTCCGAGTATTCGCTTGAAATTGCAAGATTTATTGAATACTCAGCACCGTGTGGTGCTTGCTAAGATTTCTGGTTATTTTTCTGCCGAGCAGAATCAGTTTTTGATTCTTAAGGTGAAGGATGCGACTGGATTACAAATCGAAATTTATGATCAGTCTACCCAGGCTAGTTCTCAGGTATTTAAACAGAAATTTGACCTTTCGGAAGATTCAGATTCCTATGTTACGCTTGATAAAAATTCAACTAACTTAGCATTGCAAGATGTGGATCAAGATGGAAATTTAGATATTGTCGCGCCGTCTGTGGATCGCAATGGAAACTTGCGGTTGAATACGTTCCGTTTTAATTCTGAAAATAAACTTTTTGAACCGTATACACAGCAGGAGTAGAAGAGTGCCTTCCAGGCCAGCCAGTAACTTCAATGCTGCCATTCGTTAGCCGCACGTCACAATAAATAAAATCTTCGTGCTATTCTTAAAAGTTTAAAAAGTTTTCAATGTAATTTCCATCTGGTTTTAATCTAAACGCTTAAGAAATTACCCACGAATTGTTCAAACCCATTAATCCATACTCTGAAACTGTGCAGCATATAAGGTGCAAAGTTTCAGAGTATGGTAAAAGAAGTTTGCGTAAAGAGGCGTGCATACGTTCTCGTTTTTTTATCTAGTCATACCGTCGTCTAAATTTACAAGATCTCAGATGCGTGATGCATCTGAGAAGTGATAGTCTGAAAGCAGAGCTTTCAGTAGGCAGGATGCCTGTGCCTTTTATTGCTTCGGAGCTACTTTGTTTTTTTCTAAATCCCGCCAAGATTTTCCGTTTCTTGCTTTTGAATTTAACTGAAAGTCTTTTACAGCGTCATTGTGCTTTTCGAAATTTTCAGAGAATACATGGGTGCCGTCGTTACGACTTACGAAATATAAAAACTTTGTGTTTGCTGGTTGCAGTGAGGCGCGAATTGCATCTTCACCCGGATTTGCTATCGGTGTTGGGGGTAGTCCGTAATTTGTGTAGGTGTTGTGCCGTGTTGGAGTTAACAAATCTGCTTTTGTTATATTAAATGGCATCATTCCACTTTTTAGCGCGACACCATAAATAACTGTTGGGTCCGTTTGCAGACGCATCTTCTTTGCTAAACGGTTATGAAATACGGACGACACCATCGGTCTTTCAAACGCAGCGCCCGTTTCCTTTTCTACGATGCTTGCAAACGTTATAAGTTGATTGCGGCTCCATTTTTTTTGTTTCGTTACATCTTCGTATCGTGACCATACCGTTACAAAGCGCTTTACCATTTGGGCTACAATTGATTTGATGGATTCATATTTGGTAATTTTGTAAGTTTCAGGAAATAAATAACCTTCTAGACTTTCAAGGTCCTCGTTTAGCAGTGATTTGATAAAATCTTTGTCGTACGCTAACGCAAAGAATTCTTTCTGTGTTCCTACACCAGATTTTTCTAAGATTTCGGCAATGTCAAAAAGCGAAAGGCCTTCTGCGATGGTTAGATTTCGCGTGATGCTTTTACCTGAAACCAGAACCTCTAGAATTTCATTCGGGGTCATAGCTTGATTTAATGAATATTCG
This sequence comes from Bdellovibrionales bacterium, assembly GCA_043728195.1. Classification (GTDB taxonomy): domain Bacteria; phylum Bdellovibrionota; class Bdellovibrionia; order Bdellovibrionales; family Bdellovibrionaceae; genus Pseudobdellovibrio. The sequence continues at coordinate 11,797 of JAYTMU010000123.1, read as the reverse complement.
CCCACCTTAAGCCGAGAGTTCATTTTCTTTAATCGTGAATACATTAGAAATAGTTTTCCGTTACGGATTAATCCTTTGTTCTGCAAATTTAATGCAATTTGCGTAAGGCTTGTGCCCGGTGGAATTTCAAAAATTATTTCTGTGGTATTTGTACTTACACCCGAATTTACGAACTGTAGCGTAAAGAATGTTACCGCTACTGCAGCAGCAGCTACAAAACTAAGTAAGCCTATCCCAAATATTTTAACCTTTTTAGTCAAGATCTACTCCGGGAAGTAATTTCGATTTATCCAGTGGTGTTAAGTCTTCAAGGCTTGCTACAGGGACCGTGCAGTACTGAATTGCAAAGTGTCCCGAAGGCCGATCGTTTCCTGATTTTCCCATGCCACCAAATGGTAACCGCGAGCTTGCACCGTTAGTCGTTCGGTTCCAGTTTAGTAATCCTACACGAGTTTTCAGCAGTGCTTCGTTATACAGTTCTTTATTCTTAGTAAAAAGGGCCATGACTAACCCATAACCAGACGAATTGATATTTTCGATTGTCGAATTAAAATCACTTGATCTGTAAATGGCTACATTAGGTCCAAAAATTTCTGTCTTTTGATAAAGTGAATGAGCATCAAATTTTTTCACCAAATGAATACTAGGCGTTACATATTGGCCCTTGTAATCAAGGTCTAAACTTTTACCGCGCATTAAGCTTTCGGCACCCTCGCGATTCGCCATTTCTTGAAAGCGAATGTACTTTTCTACTGCCGCTTGATTTATTAACGGACCCATGAAGCAATTTTTTGACCAGTGGCCTATCGTTAATTTCTTTGCTGCTTGGTAAAAACGATCGGTAAACTGATCGGCAATTTTATCATGAAGGACGACGCGTGATGTTCCTGAACAGCGCTGTCCTGCGGACATGAACGCTCCCACTAGCGTTTCATATATTGCTTTATCGATGTCTGCGTCTTCCCAAACAATTGTGGTATTTTTTCCGCCCATCTCTAGGGCTAAGATTTTCCAGTAATGGTTTAATGTTTCTTGCTTTATTTTCAGGCCAACTTCGTAAGAGCCGGTAAATAGAACTCCGTCTACCAGTTCATGGGCAACGACACGCCTGCCGGTTTCGGCTTCGCCGTGAACCATGTTAAATACGCCTGCCGGAAATTCAGCTTTTTCAATCAGCTGTGAATACAGCTGTGCAACCGCCGGAGTTTGCTCTGAAGGTTTATACACAACTGTGTTTCCTGCAATTAGCGCTGGAATAATGTGACCATTTGGCAGATGTGCTGGAAAGTTAAAAGGTCCGATAACTGCCATGACACCCCGCGAGCGATAGCGGATGACGCCGTCCACTTGCGGCAAAGCATTAGTAATGCGCTCTTCAGCGATTAAATTTAATGAGGCATTTAACGTGATATCAATTTTTGCAGCCAGCGCTTTAGCCTCAGTAGTTGCATCCCAAAGAGCTTTACCGGTATCACGCGCAATAAGCTCGGCCATTTCGGCTTCATGAGCTACAAACACATCTTTTAATTTTAAGATATATTTTTTGCGATCATCTAACGTCAAACGTGCCCATGGTAAATAGGCTGCTTTTGCCGCCTGCACAGCACGATCAACGTGATCTAATTTATAAGAAACATTTAATATTAAATCTTTGGTGTCAGCCGGGCTGATATCACAAAATTGACCGTTAACCTTGTCCGGTAAGGCAAATTTTCCGTTAATAAAATCACCAGTGAAGGTCATATCTTTTAAACTCATGACTTACTTCCTTCCGTATTCAAACGGCGATACAAATACAGATTGATCTAAATCCACTTTAAGCAAATCGCGAGATTTTGAAGGTAAGCAAATAACTCCGTCGCGGATGTCGTAACCTGAAACAACACACCTAAAATCATTCGAGCCAATTCCAATTAAACCTTTTTCGCTAAAAGCTGCATCTGACATTTCAGCCACACGGTAGCTTTTGCCTTTTTTAATCGGTAAAATGTCTTTTGTTTTTGCTCCGTAATGTGGTCCGCCATCGAATGGATCGACCTCTTCTAAATATTCGAAGCCAACGCTTTCTAGCAAGTGTTGCGCAGGTTTAGTTGCTTCGCCGACGCGACCAAGAACTAAGCGCGCTTTAGCATCAAGTAAAGTTAAATAAATATCGTCTTCGGGAAATAGGGATTCAATAAATTCTTTATTCGTCTGTGATAGCAGGTCAGCCTCTTGATACGGAAGCCCAGTAAACCGACGGCCTAAGGCTTCCCAAAATTCACTGCGCCCTTCTTCGGTTAAAGGCGGCGTTAGCTCGCATAAAACACGATTCTCAAAACGCTCTGGGTTTATACCCATGTAAACAAATCGACTTAATGAAATTTGCTTTCCTAATCGTTCTGGCCTACGGCGGTAAGCTTTATCAATTAGTAAGCCGCCAATTTCGGTGGGGCCTTCAGTATCTAACTGAAAGCGTAGAACTTGGTGAATGAAGCCAATTCCCAGGTCTTTAGAAAAGTGGTCCCGTTTTAGTATTTTAAAATAACTATGCGGTACTGTCTCATTACCGTGCTTTGCAATTATAAGCGAACTTCCGACAACGGTCTGCTCTTCGGTGTCCTCGACAACAAAAATGTATTCAGCTTGATCTTTCTGCAAATCACCAGCGAAAGAAGCCTCGCTACGCACAATTTTCTCAGATAAAATTTTCTTATCTCCGGGTAGATTCAGCAGATTAAATTGCTTAGCTAAATCTGTTAGCTGCTGTAAATCATCCCGCTTAACAGAACGCACGACGAAACTCATAAACAAAACCTTTCGACCATCTGTTCATAGAACATGATGGATTTTTCAAGATCCGCTATCCTAACATGCTCCTGCGGCGTGTGCACATTGTCTTGTCGCACCCCCGCTCCGAAACAAAGGCACTCGATATTAACGCGTGTAAATAGGCTGGCTTCGTTAGTTGAAGGCAGCGCTTTATATTTATAGTCTAAATTCATACTTTTTAAGACAGTTTGAGCCGTTTTGACCAACTGCGAAGTTTCTGATGTGCGAAATGGTCGTTTGTAGTCGGTTATGCGAAAATCGGCTTCTTCGTGCAAGCACGTATCCTTGATTTTTTGCATCCATTTTTCATAATGCTCTTGGGTCACATTGGGTAAAATTCGACACGAACCCCCAAGTAAAATGTGATCATCAAATGTACGCATTATACCAATGCTTAAAGTTGAATAATGCGGTTCAAACTCTGCGTCTTGCACAGTTTCCATTTCAGTTTGAACAACTTTAATAGTCTCATAAATTCTATTAATTTTTTGCAAAGTTAAATTTTGCACATGTGAAATAAAATCAAGTTCCACCATGGCCTGGTTAGGAATTGAATTAAATCGAGTCCCACCATCGGCTTCAATAATAACCATATTTTCTGGCATTTTTTGTAAGTAATCTAACATTTTTACTATCGCGTTTTCACCTAAATGCGGTGTCGAAGAGTGAGCCGTTTTACCCGAGAAAATTTTAGACTGAGTCGATGTTGATTCAAGTAAATTTCGTTTGGTTTTATGATCAATTTCTGACTGACTCAGCGGAATTTTAATTTCTACAGTTGCAAAGCCCTTAGCCGCATTAATAATATTTAAGTTGCTAGGTTCACCAATCAGGGCAAATTTTGCGCTAATTTTATTTTTGCGAATAAGCTTTAAAGCTCCTTGCATTCCGGTTTCTTCGCCAAATGTACCAACCAGAACGGGTTTTAATTTCGAAAATTTTTTCGACTTTAAATTTTTTAAAGCTTCTAATTTGCAAAGAAAATCAAGCTTCACATCAGCGGCACCTAGTCCGTAAATACAGCCCTCTATGATCGTGGCATCGAACGGGTTGTAACCGTTATTTTTCCACAAGGCAAAATGCCCGGGCTCGACAGTGTCTAAGTGTGTTTGTAATAAAAACTCTTGATCACCGGGGGTAAATGGCTGTGTACGAATAATAATATTTGCTTGTGAAATTCCATTTTGCAATTCAGGGATAACTTCGACGTCAAAACCAGCTTGCTTTGCCAGCCCCGCTAAATAGTGAACGCTTTCAACCGTTGAACTGGTTGCTGAACTGTCTAATGAAATTAATTTTCGGCAGTTTTCAATCCAGTTCAAAGAATTCCTTTACACGCCTTGCAAAATTGTTTTTTCAATAATTTGTAATGCTAATTCAATATCTTGGCTTTCAATAATTGCTGGCACCAAGAAACGAATTCTAACTGGATCTTTCCCGCAGCTGAACGCTATTAATCCATTATTAAATAATTTCTTAATGAACACTTCAACTTGATCTTTTTTTCCCTGAAATGGAGTAAATGCAATCATTAACCCCATACCGCCCGCATCGTAAGCTAAACCTTTGCAAGTTGTATCATTCAAACGATTTAAACCAGTAACAAATTGCTGATGAATTTGCTGTATGCGGCCCTTGGGTCCTAAAAAACCCTCATCAAGCATTTTTAAAATTTCTAAACCCGCAGCCAATGAGGCACCGCTGCCAGAAAAAGTTCCGGCAATCAAACCCGGTTTTGGATTGTATTCTTCTGTATATAACGTAGCGCCTAACTGAATAGTCTTTGCGATTGTAACGATATCAATATATTCACCAAGTTCCATAGTCTCAAAGGCAAAGTATTCGCCGGTGCGGGCAAAGGTTTGCACTTCATCGGCCCAATTTGCGATTTTATTTTGTCTGCAGAATTCCAGCATGGGAATGAAAAAATCTCGGGGCGTCGGTTGAAAACCCCCTTCACCTAACATGGGTTCAAAAACAAAGCAGGAAACATTTTTATCATGTTTTGTGTAAAGCTCTTTCATTGCTCGTAATGCTTTTTCAGAACTTTGCGGATTTTTTTTGTCATAGCTTGGAATTCTTAAAATTTCGTTGTATTCGGGAAGCCCCTGCTTATAGGCAGCATTGTCAGTTAATTCGGCCATCATGGTTGAGCGGCCCGCAAACGCATTTTGCATAGCAAAAACAAAACGTGCAGGTGAATTTTTTTGACGTGCAATTTTTAATGCATTTTCATTGGCCATAGTTCCACAGGTAGCGAACCAGGCGTGTCGAAGTTTGCTTTTACGTGATGCAATTTGAACTAATTTTTCAGTTAATTCTAAATAATCATTATTGGGCTGCAAGTTTCCTTGCATAACGATGTCGGAAATTGAGCCGCGAACTGCAGCCTTCATCACCCTAGGATGAGCATGACCCATTAAATGTATTCCGATGCCATTAATTAAATCTAGTTTTACGCTGCCATCTTCAAGCTCGACAAATACTCCGTTGCCCGCACCTGTTCCGATATACGGGTGGTACAGTGGGCGCCCGCGCATAGCCGCAATTTTTTCCATTTTTCTTTTTAAAATTGTTGTTAGTTCTGCTTGTGGTGGTCGTATCCCCAACAATCCACTGTTGTGAACACTGACTTCATCAACTAAATCAGAAATTAAACCTTCAATTGCTGGATCGTTTTTTATTTGCCGACCAACTAGCATTTCATCAGAGTTTTTAACTTGGTTTGTAATTTCACTGAACGCATTTTTTAAACCGGATAACATATCTGGGCCTTTCTAGCTAAATTAAGTATTTAGTTTACTTGGTGCGATAGCTCATGACAATTGCGGGCTGATGTTTGTAGACTTTGGCTCTATGCCGCAAGATCAGATGACTTTTCAACAACAATTTCCACAGTTATTCCAAGCTGGTCTTGCTGACCAAAAGGAAAAAAAGTGGGATGACGCTGTCGGCAAGTACCAAGCCCTACTAGACCAAAGTCAGAATAACTTAACTAATGAGCAGGCTTCTGTCGTTTACCACAACATGGCTGCAAGTTATTTTGAAAAGGCTGATTTTGTCCGATCGTTCATCTGGTCCAAAAAAGCTTTATCGTTAAATTCCGATAACGATTTTTCAAAGACTTTACTGAGTGAAGTCACAAAAAAGTTTCAAGCGCCGCAAATTCCTCATCAAATCTCGGCTACGGAAAGTTTTAAGAATGCCGTTCTAGATAAAGTGACTGTGGATTCGCTATTAATTGGATCTTTTATCTTGTTTGCATTTACTTTGCACATTGGAACAAAGGCTTGGATATTGCGCCGCCGGTTGCAGCTTGAAAGTGAAACCGCTTCCGTTCAAAAAAAATATCCAGTTGGCTTAACGATTGCTTTTGTTGCTGTTGGCTTTTTAACGTTGGCATTCTGTGCTGCTAGTTTTGCAAAATGGAAAGATAACTTGCAAACGAAAGCCATAGTTTCTGCTGAAAAAGCACCCGTACAAACGGCTCCTGGCGGCAGTCAGGCGGTTATTTATGACGCAACGGCTGGTCTTGAAGTTGACGTCTTAAAAATCGAGAATGATTTTGTGCAAATCCGCTACCCAGGTGCATTTTCAGGGTGGGTCGAAAAGAAAAATTTAGAGATTTTAAAGCGAACAAACTGGCCGTAAATCCTCAAGCACAACATTTGAGCATGCGCTTCGTAAGCTGCGAAAATTTTTGACAACTTATTGGGTATCAGGTTTGATACCCACAGTATGCGAATGAAGATTAAAGTCTTGAAATCACTATTTATTTCTATAGCTCTTACGCTACTTGTGTCGTGCGCCACCGACGAGAAAGACGCCAATTCTGCCGAAGGTCTTTTTAAAATAGCGCAAGAATACGATGAAGCCGAACGTTATGATGTAGCGATACAAAAATACGCCGACGTGAAAAATAAATTTCCGTACAGTTCTGTAGCTACAACCGCAGAGCTTGCCATTGCCGATTTGCATTTTAAGCGCGAATCGTACCCCGAGGCCCAGATTTCATATCAAAACTTTCGCGATTTGCACCCTAAACATCCCCGAATTGACTATGTGATCTTTAGAATTGGTCTAGGGTTTTTTATGCAATTACCAGATTCTACGGATCGTGATTTGACGGTAGCAAATGATGCCATTTATCACTTTAACGAAGTTATAAAAAATTACCCAACATCAGTTCATGTAAAAGAAGCAAAAGAAAATCGTGAAAAAGCTTTTGTCATGCTAGCTGAAAAAGAATTGTACATTGCTGATTTTTATCTACGACAAGAAAAATTCGAAGCCTCGTTAAATCGTTATGAAAATGTGTTGGCCACCTATTCAGGTTATGGTTTAGATCCGAAAGCGCTATTGGGCGCGGTCAAAGCTGCTACTAAAGCAAAAAACGAATCAAAGCGCAAAAAGTATACGGACGTTTTAATTACAAAATATGGTAACTCCGATGAAGCAAAAAAAATCCTTGATAAGGATGATAAATGAAGCCTTTTTCGTATCAGTTAATTGACGAAGCTCGCGAAGCCTTTATCGACGGCGATTACAAAACGGCCGAACCATTATTAAACCAACCGACACTATTTCATTCAAAAAACCCTGAAGTATTTCAGATGTTAGCAACGATATACTATGATCAGGGAAAATTTAACAAGGCGATCACAACGTTTAAAAAAGCACTAGAGATTGATCCGGGTTACACAGATGCTGCTGTTGGCTTATCTATTATTTTAAACGACATTGGTCGCTACGATGAAGCTAAGAAAATATTCAACGAAGCTAAAGCCTTATTAGACACAAAGAAAAATGCTCCGGACCAAAACATGGCAGAAAAGTTTGCCGCTAAGCACGCAGAACTTGCTGATCTTTACTTGCAGCACCGCTACTTCACTGAAGCGATCGAGCAATATAATAAAGCATTTGTTATATCATCGAAGAAATCAGATTTTGCCGTTCGCCTTGCTGAAGCCTACGTGCAGGCAGGCCAAAAAGATAAAGCAATTAAAGAGCTTAAAACTCTTTTGCAATCAGATCCCAAATTAATAACTCCGCGCTTAAAGCTTGGCTTAATTTTATACAACTCTCATCACATTGCAGAAGCGGTTGATCAGTGGGAAAATGTATTACGTTATGAACCAAAAAATACAGAAGCTTTGCGGTATTTGAAAATGGCTCAAGCTGCTGGCGTTACAATTTTAACGAACTAGAAAAATAGAAAGAGATTCGTGTATGGCTCAAATTAAAAATGAAATGTTACAATTTTTATCTCAAGAAGACATTGCAAAACTTGTTTCAAAATTAGCCGCGCAAATTGAAGCCGACTACGAAGGCCGCGAGCTTGTGTTTATTTGTCCGCTGCGGGGATCAATTCACATCACGGCAGATTTAGTGCGCAAAATCAATTTACCTCAACAAATTGATTTTGTTTATTTACAAGCCATTGAAAAAGGCGGAGCTATCCGCATGGCTAAAGACATTACAGTTAATATCACAGGTAAAGATGTTTTGATCGTCGAAGAAATTATCGATACGGGTAGAACACTTAGCTTTTTAAAAAATCGTCTTCTTTCTGCAAATCCAAATTCATTAAAGATTGTCACCCTGTTAGATAAACCAGCTCGGCGTGAATTACCGATTCGTGCAGATTATATTGGTAAGACGATAGATGACAGATACGTTGTTGGTTACGGCATGGATAGCGAAGAAAAAGGTCGAAACTACAGCGACATTTACGTTTTGAAGAACTAGCCAAAGCTAGCCCATTAAGGCATTCACAACAAATAAAGTAATTACACAAGCGACATACAACAGAACAAATTGTTTTGGTATCATGGACCCAGTCTAGTCAGTGGAAGCGGTAAACTCAAATTTTCGCATAAAAACACGTCTAAGGTCGGGACTTTGTTTTAGGCAGATACAAAAAATACTGCAGAAATAATTTTGTTTGGTGGCTTGTTCATTCTGAGTTTTGTGGGCTAGACACATTTATTCTTACTAAAACTTATTACATCAAAAGTTTATTTTTCATGCGGACACGGCTTCGCTTTACCGTAAAAAGCATCATAACACTGCTTTTTATCATTCCAAATAGCCAAGAAGTTAAGGCTACGTCCGTTGCCTGGATAAATGCCATGTCTCCTAAAAGTATATTTGAACAGCTCAATAACAATGGCCGCCTCAGCATCACCTCGACCTCGCACAACAACAAGTTGTGCATTTCGAATAATCTTATCAGCAGCGGTCTGTCTTTCTAAACAGTCTTTCTTTTCTAAAACTGTTCCATTGCTAACCGTTAATACCGACTTTTCACTGTCTAAAATGTGAATCATAAATCCATATGGGTCAGAGTAATCTCCATCGTAATGGTCGATAAATTCACACTCTGTTATTACTCTGTCGGGACTAATTTTAATATCAGTTCCTAAGGCATTTGGTTTACCAGCATGGTAATACGAAGTTGCACAGCTTTGTAAAAGCAGTGCGCCTAAAAATAAAATTATATAATTATTTCCCGGTAAGCTGACCATATTCTTTCCTAAACTTTTCAATGGCTTTGCCTTTAAACTTACTATTACTTTTCAAAAGTCCTTTATATTCTAAAATAATTTCTTCCGCATTTGCCGCTCTACCTAATTTTCCTTCCGCTAGCCTTTTCTTACGCGACAACCACCTAATAGCCATTGGAATCGCAATATCTGGATTTTTTAAATCATTTTTTCGGATATTTTTAAAAATGAAATCTTTAACTTCACCAGCAGGATCTTGTAATGCCTTTAAAGTTTCAGGCGTAATTTGAGCAATGCCTGTGGCTTTAGGATTTCCTGGCGGATCTAATTTAAAATCTGATTCACTTGAAATCATAGCTTTAACTACGTTTGGATAGATTATATTTTTCTTGTCGTAAGCATTGAAAATATCTTCCATTTCAGAAAATTCAAGATAGGTTCCCTTTAAACGTCTAATATGATGATCTCTTATCGTCGTACCCGAAGGGTTCTTTTCACTCACAGGCACATGCATTGGATGTTCGCGAACTGTTGTTACCTTCTTTTTAGCTTTCTTTGCCATACTTAGTATACACTATGTCCTTTAGCCGCAACAGGCAAGCGAGTGGAATCGTGCACGCACTTCTTTGTATTCAGGCTCGACATCCTTAAAGATTTTCATTTATTCCGGGAAGCGGCATCATGTCGCAAACAAAGTTTGGAATTAGCTTTATTATCAAAGCTAATTTCATATTCAGCAACACTAACCAACAATAGAAATCGCCCAGTGAGCAACTTTTTGAGCCGCATTCAAGGCTGATTCAATTTCATCTATTGTTAGCGGAAGTTGTCCTTCCTCATAACGGCGAATAGAAGCAAATGGATTTAGCTCCGTCAAAGCAAAGCCTTCTGGTGGCATTTTATCATCAGGTAAAAGAGCGACTAAGATCCCTAAATCGTGAACTAATGGAAATGCAATTTGCAGAATCTAAATCACCATTAGCAATTTTTAAAAGCTCTTTGGCGTATGGTTTCGGAAAAAGTTGTTTTTTAAAGTTTTTAGTCATCGCATTTTTTTTCCATTATGAAAGGCAACGAAGCAAACACCGCCAAAATCTTTTCGGTCGTCAAAAGACTGTTTGGTTTTAAAAATCCAATCAATGGCAATGTCTGTGAAGCGCGGACTGTAAACTTCTTTTTGAAGTTGTTTGATAGCTACTTCGTCTTTGGCGACAATAACAAAATCTAAATCTGAATCTGGTGTGAAAGCGCCGTCGACAGCAGAGCCGAAAAGGAAGGCCTCCAAAATTAAATCCTGCGAAGGAATGGAGTCTAAAACTTCGACAGCTTTTTTTTGAGCCCAGATATTATTTTCGTCTGAAGACTTTTGACTCAATTTAAGCAGACCCATTTGACCACCTTGACTTTTCCTAATTCGAAAACCTATGACAATAAAGTAGCTAAATTATACAAAAAAGACAATAAAGCAAAGGTCAGTGCAGCGTCATAACTTTCAAGCTGCAAGTCGAAAAGTAACTTCATCATATTCTACATGAGGTTGCTTAACCGTGCGACCTTCAACGGTACTTGTTTTGATGCGGACAACTCCGATATCTTCAAAGAACTGAATAATTTTGTTAAGGTTGGAAACATCTGTAGCTGTGAGTTTAGCAAGCTCATAGACTGAACGAGGTTTAAAAACAATAATGGCAGATAGCACAGGAATATTTTTTACAAACCGATTAAAATCGGCCTTATTGTCAAAGCTAACTTCGTATTCGGCAATACCGTTAAATTTACCTCGACGCACACGACTTGCCGCTTTTTTAAAGTCTTCAAAAACGTGATCAACTGTTTTGCATGAAACAATTAGTTTTTTCATATTTGAACTCCCATGTGCTCGGTAATGAGCTGTCTAAAATCGTTAACTAATTTATCAAGTCCGCTAAAAGAATAGGGCATTTCATCATCATCAATATGAATGTGTGGACCTTTTGGATGATGATTATCCATCAAAACTTTTTTTCCACTGACACGGTCTACACAAATAAGTCCCCACTTAAGGCCATCTTTGTAAGAGTTAGATCGCGGGACCTGATGCACAGAAATTTCGATTAAGTAGCGCCTACGGACAATGAATTTTTCGTGCCTAACCAGGACAGCCTTCATATAGGTAATTTATACCAATATTAGCCAAAGACGCAAGTAATTCCAAAAACGAATTAAATAAAGAAAACTCAGGGTTCCAGCGCTTTGAACCACATTGGGGCTATTGCTTAGTTGCTACGACAGGAGCCTGATTCGGCTTGCGCGCCAGTAATAGGACTTTTTTTAAAAAACATGTCCTATTATGGGAATTTACTCGGCTAAAGTAGTGTTATTCGAAATAGCCTTAACTAATGTTCAGTGTATCGAAGATTGTCACATTATCGTGTTAAGTAAATCTCATATTATGGCGATACAGATAGTAATGAAGGGGGAATTCATAATGAAATTCTTAT
>JAYTMU010000122.1:0-19865 GCA_043728195.1 Bdellovibrionales bacterium | reverse complement strand
TCGTCGCAATCTTCGCAGTCGCCTTCGGTATCTTCCATTTTATATTTTCTGTCCAAAGCAGCGCGCTCGCGGGCATTTGAAGCCGCGAATTCACGGTCTTCAATTTCGTCTTTTGCGCGTTCATACTTTGCTTGCGCATTACCTTGTTCAATTCGAAACTTGCGATAATCTTTCAAAGCTTTTGTGCAATCACTGACAGAATAGCTTTTATTTTTACGATCTGATTCAGGTCGTAACTTGGTATCAGAACAAATTGCCGGATTGACGGAACCTTTTGCGCTGTCGTTACCTGCAGAACAGTAGCCACCGCCACCGTCAGCATCAGATTTTATCCACGATTTCGCTAAAAGATCTGGAACATCGTCTTTTTCTCCGCACTTACTAGAAATTTCTTTTTTTTCTGCATCACCTGAATCATTTGCCTCGCCAGCAGTCGTTTTTCCAGTATCGGTATCACCTTTTTTTGCAAAACATTTTAAACTTGGGTGCACTTTGTAGTTTTCACATTTGTTAAGTTTTTCAATATGAACGTCCATCAAAAATTCAGCTACTGAAGTTTCAAAATAGCGTTCTAATTTTCTACCCGCAAATTCACGTTCTTTCTCGGCACGAGCAACTTCAAGCTTACGTAATTTCAATTCCTTTTTGCGTTTAGAAATTTCTTTACGTTCTTCTTTTTCTTCGTCACTCATGCTGAAAGCTTCGCGGCCAACTCGAGTTGGATATGGGCACTGTTGCATTCCACCGTAGTGTCCTGAACCATATAGGCTTCCGTAGCCGCCAATTGTAGCACTTGCCTTTTCACTGGCTAAAAACGCCGTAAAAAAAAGGGCTAAGACCAGTAATGGATTCAACATCATTTTCAATACCATACAGACTCCTAATTAGAGATACTCATATCCATGAATAGCGTATCACTTCTCGACATTTAGCAGTGTTTGCATAAGACAAAAATAGCCTTAGGTCAGATTGGAAACTAAAATCTAGACCTAAGATCCAAATAGTCGTTAGGATTACAAGATGAATTCAGTCATTGAAAAACCTTACTTACTTTGCCTAGACGATGAGCCAGACAATTTGGATGCGCTAGAACGAATTTTTCGCAAAAAGTATACGGTTCTAAAAGCAACTACCCCTGAGCAAGCCTTTTCTGTCCTGGACAATTATCCAGCTTTGTCGGTCATCATTTCTGATCAACGAATGCCGCTGATAACTGGCGTCGAGTTTTTAGAAAAATCAATTGTCTCGCATCCGGATACGGTGCGAATTCTTCTTACAGGTTATACCGACATTGAGTCAGTTATAGATGCGGTAAACAAAGGGCAAATTTACCGTTATCTGACGAAACCTTGGGACCCGATCGACTTAATGAACACGGTCGAGCAAGCGCACGAAAAATACTTTTTAAGAAATGAATTAAAAGAAAAAAATCGCGCTTTAGAAAAAGCATTGTTCGAATTACAAACGTTAGATAAAGCTAAGAATCAGTTTATGATTTTAATTAATCACGAGCTAAAAACCCCACTAACGACTATTTTAAGCTTTGCTGCACTTTTAAAAGAAACATTATTGTCTGACGAGCAAAAGCTTTTTACTGACCGGATAATAAAATCTTCGGAAAAGTTAAAATGTATTGTTGAAGACGTACTACTTATTGTTAAAGGTGAAGTCGGCCTAATTCCAAAAAAGATTGACCGCGTAAGCTCGGAACATTTTCTAAAAGACATTCCGCAAGATATTACAAACTCGCTAAACGCTAAAACCCAAACGGTGCGCTTAAATTCTGATTTAGATTCCATTGAGGTCGACCCCAATTTAACTAAAATGGCTTTATTCAGGGCCTTGCACAATGCAACGAAATTTGGCGTACCACAGTCTGAAATTTCTATCCGCATTAGCAAACAAAATTCAGGACTTCCATTAATTTCAGTCGAAAATAAAGGACCTGCAATTTCTGAAACTGTTATCGATAAAATTATGCGGCCTTTCATGCTAGATGAAAATATAATGAATCACTCGATCGGCATGGGGTTGGGTCTTACAATCTGCCAAACTCTGTTGAAAGCCCAAGGTGGTTCACTTCGAGTATTAAACGTTGATGGCGGCGTGCGTGTTGAATTTATTTTTTAAAAAGTTCCGATGATCGATCTGCAATTCGGATTTTAATGTGAGAACTGGACGGTAAGAGCTGCGCTAAGGTTTGCAAAAGACCACGGTATGAAAAAACTATTTGGTTTAATACTATTATCTAGCGCCGGTTTGCAAGCTGCTCCACTTATTGTCGAACTGGGTGAAGATCATATCCTTAAAGGCAGAACGTCAAAGATTTGGATTGAAAATGCCAAAGTTATATCTGCTCAGTCCGGTGGGTCGGGTGTGGTACTAAAACCTGTAGCCTTAGGAACTTCACTGATTCGCCAAAATGATCAGGCCATCAAAGTTATCGTGGTACCGATTAATTCTAAGAAGACGTATAAAGATTGGCTGCTACAAAGTCAGAAATTTTTAGGCATAACTGTCGATATTTGTGAGAACGTAGTTTGTTTAAAGGGAAAATTATTCCGTTTTCAGGATTTTAAAAGAATTACAGATTTGATCGAAAAGCAAAACTCGTCAATTTACTTTGGGATGGAATTAAGCGACGAGTTAAAGGAGCAAGTGAACGCATTCACAGAAAATCATTTACGAAATTCGGGACTGACACCTCTTAAAGTAATATACACGCAACCCTGGAAATTAAACTATTCTAATAAAGAAACTGCGGCAGATTACACCCAAGCTTTAAGAAAAATCGGAATACTAGCGGTCGAAAACAAGCAAAAGATGGATATAGCGGATAACGTCCGAGTTGAAATTCAAGTTACAGAAGTAAAAAAAGATTTTGGCCGAACACTTGGGATTAAGTGGCCCGATCAATACCAGGCGCAAATTATAGATGGAAATTTAAATGCTGGCCAAACTATTGCGGGCGTTATAAACACGCAAGAAAACGAAGGCCAAATCAAGGTCCTAGCAACCCCTAATCTGGTTTGCCGTAGCGGTAAAGAAGCTGAATTCTTTGCGGGTGGCGAATTTCCAATCAAGATCCTGAATTACAAAGTACAAGATATTGTCTGGAAGAAATATGGAATTATTATGAAAGTAAAACCTACTGTTGATTCTGCGGGACAAATCAGCTTACAAATTGAATCAGAGGTCTCAAGCATTGATGCCAGTCGCACGGTTGACGGCATCCCTGGGTTACACACCCACCGCGTATCTAGTTATTTCGACTTTATCAAAAGTAAAACCATAGCTTTGTCCGGGCTGATAAAAAATGAATCCAGCACCAACAGCGAAGGTCTACCATTTTTAAGCAGTTTACCAATTTTAGGCTCCTTATTTTCAAGTAAGCAATTTAAAGAAAACAAATCTGAGCTTGTTATATTTGTAACGCCGCAACTGATGAGGAACGACTAGTATGCAGATAGAAATCAGTCAAAAAATCCAAAAAATATTTTCAGAACAAAAACGAATTGCCGAAAGTAATTGGGACATTGAAACCCGCTCCGCGGAAAGCACAAAAAACTTTCAGTCCTTAGTAGATCAAGAGCTAAATTCGCTTTCGCCAACTGGCAAAAAGCGCGTCCAATCGGAACTAACTGGTTACGGGCCACTAGACGATTTACTTAACGACGATGAAATAAGTGAAATATTAGTAAATTGTTACAATGAGATTTACTTTGAAAAACAGGGTTCACTGAAAACGTGGTCGGATCACTTCTATTCGGAACAAACTTACAACGCGTGTTTAGATAGGCTATCGCAGGCCTGTCACAGCTATTTAAATCGGGATAAACCTTTTGTAGAGTCTCAACTAGGAATCTGGCGTATTACAATACTATTTTCAGAACTGTCCCGCGGCGCCAACTTGCTTTCTATTCGTAAACAGCCGAAACACGTGTGGACTGCACAAAGACTTTTGGAACTTGGATGGTGCTCGGATAAGCAAATGGAAATGATAAAAAAAGTATTTTCTAGTAAAAGTAATTTTCTAGTGGTCGGTGGTACTGGTTCTGGAAAAACCAGTTTGTTACAAGCACTTTTACAACAATTTCCTGATAACGAACGCGCCGTTATAATTGAAGACACTCAAGAGCTACATCTTCCCAATCCTGCATGTTGTTCGCTGCTTACGCGCCAAGATCCAAGTGGAACGGTCAGTGATGTTTCAATGGATGATTTACTAAAGCGCGCGCTTCGCCTAAGGCCTGACCGCTTAGTCATTGGCGAAATTCGCGGGGCTGAAGCCAAATCCTTACTTATGGCGCTGGCTACGGGGCATGACGGCAGTTTCGGCTCAATGCACGCGCGTACCGCTGGCGAAGCCTTACTTCGTCTAGAAATGCTTATTCAAATGGGGGCGCCCCAGTGGAATTTAAAATCTATTCGTCATTTAATTGCCATGACTTTGCAAAATATTTTTGTAGTCGAGAAAGTAAACGGTAAACGGCAACTTCAAGGGATATATCAGTTAGCATCCCTTGAAGAAAACGGTATCACTTTGCAAAAAATTGATGATTAAACGGAAACTTTATTACCGTCTTCAATAAGTTTTTCTGCTTGTGCCGTTAATCGAACTCCAACTTCTACAAGCTGATCACGATTCACTTCGCTAGGGCAGTCACTCATCAGACAGGTCGCTTTAGCCGTTTTTGGAAATGCAATCACTTCTCTGATGGCATCAGTTTCCATTAGTAACATGACCAGACGATCTAATCCCCAGGCAATTCCCCCGTGTGGTGGTGTTCCGTATTTAAGGGCATCTAAGAAAAAACCGAATTTATTTTCAGTTTCTGCTTCTGACATTCCTAAAAGACGAAACATTGCTTGCTGAATTTCAGAACGGTAAATTCGTATAGAGCCCCCGCCCATTTCATAACCGTTACAAACTAAGTCGTAGGCTTTCGCTAGAATTTTTCCATAGGCTTTTTCATTGTTGTTCATTAGATCATCGAATGATTCATCTTTCGGTGAAGTGAATGGATGATGGCGCGCAACCCAGCGCTTATCGTCTGGCGAATATTCTAAAAGCGGAAAATCAATGACCCACAAAAAGTTAAATTTAGAGTGATCTATTAATTTAAGTTCGCGTCCTAATTGCAACCGAAGTGCGGACAGCGCAGAACACGCCGGAACGTAATCGTCAGCAACAATTAAACCACAGTCATTTTCAGTGCATCCTAGTTTTGCAAATAACTCTTTTAATTTTTCGGGACTAAAGAACTTTGATATGGGCGAACTTATGCTTCCATCTGCTTCTTGTTTTATCCAAACTAATCCTTTGGCACCGTTCTTCTTCGCCGTGTCAGTTAATTTATCAAATTGTCCGCGAGAAAATGTTCCACCACCTAGCACCGCTAGGCCGCGAACAATACCACCGCGAGCTATCACATCGCTAAAAACTTTAAAATCACTTCCGGCGACCACTGCTGCTACATCCTGAATTTCCATCTTAAATCTTGTGTCTGGCTTATCTGAACCATAGCGATCCATAGCATCTTGAAATGTAATCCTAGGAACGGGCGCGATATCTTGATTTTTAATTTCTTTCCAAATCAGGCGCAGCATTTGTTCGTTGATCGAAATGATATCTTCAACGTCAATAAAAGACATTTCAATGTCAATTTGTGAAAACTCGGGCTGGCGGTCTGCGCGAAGATCTTCGTCACGAAAGCACCTAGCAATTTGGAAATAGCGATCGTACCCAGCTACCATTAAAAGCTGTTTCAAAATTTGCGGCGACTGGGGAAGAGCATAAAAATTTCCTGGATTAACTCGTGAAGGAACCAAATAGTCGCGCGCGCCTTCCGGAGTCGATTTATATAAAATTGGAGTTTCAACTTCTAAAAAACCATTGTCAGAAAGAAACTGGCGCACCAGTTGCGCAACTTTGTGCCGCGTAATTAAATTTTTCTGTAAGCGTGGCGAGCGTAAATCTAAGTAGCGATGTTTTAACCGCAACATCTCGTTCACATTTTCGTCATCAATTTGAAAAGGTGGCGTCGCTGCCTGGTTTAAAACTTCGCATCTAACAGCCTCGATTTCGATTTCACCAGACTTAATCTTATTGTTTTTCATCCCATCAGGACGTGCGCGTACAACGCCTTCTATTGCTACTACAAATTCATTACGAAAATCTTTAGCAGTTGAGGTATCAGGTTTAGTAGGATCCAAAACGACTTGCACGATACCTTCGCGGTCACGCAAATCAATAAATACAAGGCTTCCATGATCACGACGTGTGTTAACCCATCCCATAAGCACAACTTTGTTGCCAATGTGTTTAGAAGTTAAATTTCCACAATATTCTGTTCTTTTTAGTTCTCTTACAAATTTCATAAATTTAATAATCTCATTATTTGTAAAGCTGAGTCAAAACTGAACTTTGAATGGGGTCCATAAGTTCCATAAATACGCGTGACTAAAATGTGAAATCCGAATAGCGTTAAAGCATGTCTAAATTTAAATTTGAACTTCCAGCGCCACAAGATTCAGCTACCGTATATAGCAAAATTAAAAATTTCCTAAGCGGTGAAAATGATTTTAAAAAGTTTGACCCAAAAGTTGCCTGTACTTTCGACGAGCCCTCTAAGACGTGCAATGTCACAGGCAGTCAGTTTAACGCAACGATGCAGGTTCTGCCCAAAGACAGCTCTGCGTGTCAGATTGTTGTTGAAGTCGAACTTCCGCTGGCATTGTCATTGTTTAAGGGTAAAATTCAAGAAACGTTGGAAAAAAATCTTCATAAACTTTTGACGTAATTATGGCTAAAAAATCTAAAAAAGATCAGCCACGTTCCGTCGTAGCAGAAGTTGTCGATGACGATATTATCACGCCCTTACAAGAATCTGCAGATGATGAAATTGAAGTTTTAGAAATAAAAAGCGACGATCGACGCGGATTAGTTCCTGCTCCGAAACCGTCACGTGGAATTACCAACACTGATCCGCTTTCCATGTACCTTAGCGAAGTTCGTAAATACCCTTTGTTAACGCGTGGGCAAGAATTTGATCTGGCAAAAAAATATTTTGAAACCAAAGATCCCGCCGCCGCACAAACTTTGGTAAAATCAAATTTGCGATTTGTTATTAAAGTTGCCGCCGAATACGCAAAGTTTTCGTCCCGTATGATTGACGTCATTCAAGAAGGTAATGTCGGTCTGATGCACGCGGTGAAAGAATATAACCCCTATAAGGGCGCACGTCTTATTACTTACGCCGTTTGGTGGATTCGTGGATATATTCAAGAGTATCTTATGCGGCAATTTTCGATGGTACGCATTGGCACAACTGCTAACCAAAGGAAACTTTTTTATCAGCTACAACGCCAAAAACAAGAACTTGAAAAAATGACGTCTCCTGAAAATATTGCATTACTATCGCATAAGTTGGGAATTCCTGAAGATGAAATCAATGAAATGGCTAAACGACTGTCTTCACGTGATGTCAGTTTAGACAAACCCGTAAATAACTCGGAAAATGAAAATGCAACGCCACTTTCGAACTTACTAACCCGGGAAGATGGCAGCTTACCCCTAGACGAACAGCTAGCATTGGAAGAGCAGATTTCTTTATTGATGCGCGCTGTAGAAGGAATTCGGTCTCAGTTATCAGAAAAAGAAATTATCCTGCTTGAAGAACGAATATTAAGCGATGAGCCACTGACGCTACAAGAAATCGGCGACAAGTATAAAATCTCTCGTGAAGCTATCAGGCAAACGGAAGCTCGCTTGATGAAAAAAATTAAAACCGCAATGTTTAGCGAATAAGTTAAATGGCTTCAAGTTCTCCGGCATTTAACATAACCGCTAATTTAGCCCTTAGACGAGTCACTGCTTGAGCATGCAATTGCGAAACCCTAGATTCGGTGACGCGTAGAACTTGTCCAATTTCCTTTAAATTTAAATCTTCAAAATAATAAAGTGAAAGAACTAAGCGCTGACGCTCTGGCAATTCTTCAATGGCTTTGGCTACGACATCTTTTATTACTTTTACATTCAATTGATTGAATGGATTTCCAGATTTCGATCCTTCAAGCAAATTTGAAATAGATTTTTTGTCCGAATCAGAAAATGTGGGCTGGTCATCAATAGATAACAAGCTGACAGGGCGCACCTGGTTGACTAAGCCGTGAAACTCTTCCATTGGCATATTTAACTTTGCAGATATTTCTTCATCTGTCGGCGCACGCCCTAAATCAAGCTCTAGCTGAGCAATACAACGATCTAAGGCTTTTGATTTATCCCGTACAGAACGCGGCACCCAATCCTGCGATCGCAACTCATCCAATATAGATCCACGGATACGAAATTCAGCATAGGTTTTGAATTTGTTGTCTCGCGACGGATCCCACTTATCAATGGCATCCATTAATCCAATGGATCCAGCAGAAATTAAATCGTCTAATTCAATATTAGGTGGCAGACGCACAGCAATTTTTTGCGCCACGAATTTTATCAACGGGGCGTACTCGCGAATGAGATCTTCCTTCTGACTACGCTTAATATTCTTTTTGGGCTCGTCTTTATATTTTTTTAGAAGACTAACTTTCTTCATTCAATGTACCCCTCAACATAATAAATTCTACCTGATTCAACACAGAACACATAATCAATATTTCTAAGCATGACCTGAGACTGGTCGGAAAAGCATGTCTAGACCTTTGACATTTGCTGTTCCCGAATGAGTGGTTTTGTTTTGAGACTGGATTTCAGCGCAGATTGCCTTTATGGCTTGTGTTGAAATTGATCGTGGGTCTTGCCTTAAAATGAGACGTTGATGCTGATTTGATATCCGCATATTTACGTCGTAAGGGATACTTCCCTTGTACTGAATACGCACCGTCAAAAATTGTTGCACTACTTCAGCAAATCGTAAAAATAACTGTGCTCCGCTTTGTTCGTCTTTCACTTGATTGCAAATAATTGAAAACTTTTGAGTTTTGTACTTTTGCTGTAATACTTTTATTAGCGCATAAGAATCGGCTAAGCTTGAGGGATCTGGTGTTAGGATGACATGACAGTCATCGGCAATCGAATTTAAGTGCAGCACGTGATCGTGCAAACCTGGCGACGTATCGATGATTAGGAAATCATACATATAATTAACGGCTTCTAATCCTGAAATAATCTCGCGTCGTTGAAATGAATTCAAGTGGCTTAGCTCGTAAATACCGTTGCCACCAGCAAGCAGATCAATGTTGCTCGCAACAGCAGTGACGCAGTTTTTTAGGTCGTCTCCCGCAAGTAAATCTGTAATATTTTTTTTAGGGTGAACTCCAAAGAAGATATCCACATTGGCCATTCCCAAATCGCCATCCAGAATTAAAACCTTTTTGCCTAACTGTGCTAAACCAACTGCGACATTGCTCGTGATGGAAGTTTTTCCAACGCCGCCTTTACCCGAAGAGAAACTAATAATTTTCATTTAAATTCCTGTATGTGAAATAGAGTTTGAATTGTCTTTGCGCGAGCTCTTTGAAATCTCAAGTATAAGATCAACTACCCGTTCGGCAGTTGCACGCTCGAAATCCTCTGGGACCTGAGGGCCAATGCCAAATGCAAATAACTTTGTTTTTATTTTTCTAACAAAGTTATAAATATTTCCGTGAACTGCAGATTTATCTAAATCCGTAAAGATCACATCATCAAATCCAAAGGTTTCGAAACGACTGGCCATATCGAAAAGATCACTATCTTTTGTCAAACATGACATAACTAAATGAGTTCGTACTGAATTGTAAACTGGTGGGGACATACGCTTTAAATAATTTAGTTCTTCAGGTGTACGCATGTTCAGCCCCGCGAAATCAACTAAGATATGATCAATCTGTTCTAAGTGCGGGATAATGTGTGACCAGTCTTGCTGTGATCGCAGCAATAAGTAAGGAACGTTCAAGATTTGGCAAAATATTTTCATTTGCTCGGACGCTCCAACTTTTTGGTTGTCGGCAGAAATGATCGCCACACGTTTTCGCTGATTTAATATAAGATCGCTAGCAAGTTTCACTAACGAGCTTGTCTTTCCAGATCCCGACGAGCCAATGAAAAGATGAAATTGCTCATTTGCTTCACGAACAACTGGCGTTGTGTCTAAAATGTACTTACCAATCCAGTTTTCGATCAGGTTTCGATTTTCGTTGTGCTTAAGATCAATTTGCTTTTGCGCTTGCGTAACAATATCGGCAGCGATTTCTGGCAATAATCCACGTTGAAGTAGCTTCTTGTAATGAAGTGAATATTCATAGTGTACTCCGGCTTCAGCTCCGGGATGACTGTGAACAAAGCTTTGTGGCACCGGCTTAAATTGTTGCACTAACGAACGTAATCCCTCGATTTCAGTTTTTAGCTGGTTTACTTCCATGTCGTTCCATTTTTTTTGCGCAAACTGGGTCACCGGAGTTG
The DNA here is from genome assembly GCA_043728195.1 of Bdellovibrionales bacterium. Classification (GTDB taxonomy): domain Bacteria; phylum Bdellovibrionota; class Bdellovibrionia; order Bdellovibrionales; family Bdellovibrionaceae; genus Pseudobdellovibrio. Next base: position 9,421 of record JAYTMU010000122.1, on the reverse strand, counting down.
TAGCATTCAACTGAAGTTGTGTTGTTGAATAATTTGTTGCCTGGTTATCGTTGTCGATATCAATGTATCGTTTTTCGGCGTTACGGTGCATGGCTTTTGGTGCTTCAACAGCAGGCTTCTTGGGTGCAGCCATCATCTGCATATTCAAGCGTGCCACATGACTTTCAATCATTTTCTGCGTTACTTCTTTTTGGCTCTTCGCACTTGATTTCAAAAATTTTTCTCGGGTTGAATCCTGCATTTTTGACTCAGCAAACCGTTTCTTTTGCATGTTCGACTCGGAATAAGCTGCGGTAACTTCAATGCTTTTCTCTCCGCCAAGGCCGAAGCCTTTCGTAATTTCTTTGGCTGACAAGATAATGGCGTCCGGCCCCAACTGGGTTTTCACCATATCTAAAGCTTCTTTCATTGTGCGTGCTTCGAATTTTTTAACCTGCATACCAACCTACCCTTTTTAAGCCACGCCTACTGTTGCAACGGATTGCACCCGTGCATCAGCAGAAATTTCATTGTGCGAAAGAACAATTAACTGAGGAATGAATCTAGAAACTAATTTAAAAATATGTCTACGAACTGTTGGACTAGTTAGTAAGATTGGCTGTCCCGCTATTTCGGGATGATTTTCTATTTTGCTGGCAATGCTAGATATCATTTTAGATGCCGACTGGGGGTCCATTACCAGCTGCACTCCTTGCTCGGTCTGTAAAAGTGAATTTGAAACTAGCTCTTCAAGTTTAGAATCAAATGTCATTACACTAACTGCACCATCATCACCCGAATATTTTGCCGTAATCGACCGCGACAATTGCTTCCGAACAGATTCAGTTAACAAATCCAAATCTTTTGTTCTTGCGGCTTCGTCGGCCAAAGTTTCAAATATCGTAAGTAGATCGCGAACTGAAATTTGCTCTTTAAGCAAATTTTGCAAAACACGTACTACGCCACCCAGTGTTAAGGCGTCTGGAATTAAATCTTCGACTACTTTTGGATGCGTCTTTTTCAAATTATCAATTAATTGTGAAACCTCTTGGCGTCCCAACATTTCATGCGCATGAGTTCTAACCATTTCTGTGATGTGTGTCGCCATAACAGTTGGTAAATCAACAACAGTGTATCCAGCAATTTCAGCTTCTTCTCGTTTTGATGGGTGAATCCAAACAGCATCAAGTCCGAATGCGGGCTCTTTGGTTCCAACTCCTTCGATCTTTTTACGCACATCGCCTGGATCCATTGCCATCAAGCTATCAGGTTTTAGAATGCCACCGCCAATACGGCTACCCTTCATCATGAAGCGATATTCGCCTGGCGCCAAGGTTAAGTTGTCGCGTATGTGAACACTTGGAACGACAATACCCATATCTAATGCAAACTGCTTTCTTAACGATGCAATTCGCTCTAACAGATCGCCAGATTTACTTGAGTCAACAACGCTAATTAAACCGTAGCCAACTTCAAGCTCAACCATATCTAATGGCAACATGCTTTCGACATTTTCTTTTTTCGGTGCTGCTAATTCTACTGCAGCTTTACGTTTTTCTTCATTTGTAGCTTCACTACGATATTGATCGATCGTCCACGCAATTCCCGCCATAATTATGGCCATGGTAAAAAATGGAATACCAGGTAGCCCCGGCACTAAGGCCAATGCCGTTAATACGGCTCCACAAATGTAAATGGCTTTGGGATTCATAAGTAACTGACTTGTAAGTTCAGTCCCCATGCTGGCGTCAGAACTGCTTCGAGTTACAATCATACCTGCAGCAGTCGAGATAATAAGCGCTGGAATTTGCGCCAGTAAGCCATCACCAATAGTTAACATCGTATAGTATTTTGCAGCCGTACCAAAATCGAGATCCTTTTGCATGATACCAATAAGTAGCCCGCCAATAATGTTAACAACAGTAATTATTATTCCGGCAACTGCATCACCACGAACGAATTTACTAGCTCCATCCATTGATCCGTAAAAATCAGCTTCTTGTTCAATCTCTTTACGACGCCGCTTTGCTTCTTGTTCGTTAATAATGCCGGCATTTAATTCGGCGTCGATCGCCATTTGTTTTCCAGGCATCGCATCCAAAGTAAATCGTGCTGCAACTTCCGCAACGCGACCAGATCCTTTTGTGATCACCACAAAATTAATGACGACTAAAATAACGAAGACAATAAATCCAATAACATAGTTGTCACCGACCACGAAATTACCAAACGATTGAATAACGCCACCGGCGGCTTGCGGTCCTTCATGTCCGTGAGTCAGAATCAAACGCGTTGTCGCTACGTTTAGCGCTAGCCTAAATAATGTTGTTAAAAGTAAAAGTGACGGAAACGAAGAAAAATCTAAAGTGCGCTTAATGTATATTGCCGTTAATAAAATAAGTAAGCTTAGTGCCAGTGAAAATGTCAGCGCAATGTCTAGCATCATTGGTGGAAGTGGAATAATCATGACACTAATAATTGCCAATAACCCGAAGGCAATAAACAGATCTGTATTTTTAGTGATTTTTTCAAACCGCTTTATGAATTGAAACATTTCGTTCATTATAACCCTCGCTCTGCTGGTCTACGTTTTTTACGACGTAATCGAAATACGTAAGAAAGCACTTCAGCGACAGCTACGAACAGCTCGCGCGGAATAACTTGCCCAATTTTCATGGTTTTAAAAATCGTGCGTGCTAACGGTTTATTCTCAATAACTGGAATATTATTTTCGCGAGCAATTTCTTTAATTTTTTCGGCCATATGATCCATACCCTTGGCAATCAGTTGCGGCGCTGGAAGTTTATCAGAATACTTTAATACCACTGCAATATGCGTTGGGTTTGTGATGACAACATCGGCTTTAGGAATTTCGCTCATCATTTTTCGTGTGGCAATTTCTCGCTGAATTTTTCGAATTCTGGCTTTGACCAATGGATCTCCATCACGCGACTTCATTTCTTGTTTTACTTCTTCTTTAGTCATCATCATTTCTTTTTCCAGCTGCCACCGCTGGAAAAAATAATCTGCAAGTGCTAGCGCCAGCATAAAAAAGCCAGTTCCCATCATCAGTTTAAATAAGATTTCACCCAAGTAGGTCAAAAGTTGTGATACCGAATACCCTGCAAGATAAGGAATTTTCTGAACTTCGGATTTTAAAAGGACATACACCACGAAACTAATTGCCGACATTTTTAAAACTGATTTAAATAAATCGGCTGCCCCGTGCATTGAAAAAATACGACCCAAACTGTTTAGCGGATTTAATTTTTCAAACTTAGGACTTAGGGCATCTTCAATTTGCAAGAAACCCGTTTGTATCACATGAGAGCCAACTCCGATGACCACTGCGACCGCAAATACAGGTCCAATTAGAATGACCAGCTTTAAACCGATAAAAGAAAAAATATCATTCAGCTTGCCATCGCGAAATAGCTGAATTAGATCACCACCCAAGGTTCGATTAAAAACTTCAAAAATATTATGTAAAAAAAATCGACCAGAAACATATATTAACCCAGCACCGACTAAAAAGAATACAGCAGAGCCCAGTTCTCGGGTCATAGCGACTTGTCCACGCTTACGAAATTCTTCGCGTCGCTGATCGGTTGCTTGTTCTGTCTTATCACCTTGGTCGTCTGACACTATGAGTTCCTTCCTAGAACTTTAATGCGTAATAAAATCAAATCGACTTCATAAACTTAAAAAACTCAACTGTTGTAAAATCTAAAAGCCCTGACATTTGCATTACTAAAAGTGGTAGGCTTACGAAAATAATAGCAAAACTTAACAGTGTCGCAACCGACGCTGACGTAACTAGCACATTTATTTGTGGTACAGCCCGACTAAGCAAAGCAATGCCAACTTGAATAATTACCATTGAAATCAGAACTGGTGCTGAAATTTGAATACCTAGTATGAAAAACTCTTGCGTTTTTATGACCACTTCTGCGAAGGATTCCACATTAAACTGGGCCATCGCTAACCCCGAAACTGAAAAACTTTGTACCAAACCTTGGATCATCATGTGATGGCCATTCAAAGAGAAAAATAGCAAAGTTCCAATAGTTACATAAAATTGCTCCATGGCATTACCCATTGAACCTATCATCGGATTGAATATTTGTGCCTGTCCCAAACCGGTTGAGATAGATACAATTTCGCCGGCCATTGAAAGGGCAAAAAAGAAGATGCGCGTAAAAAATCCTAAGACCAAACCAATTAACAATTCACAACCTGACATTAAAATTAGCTGGTTTTCATTTGCGCTGATACGTGCAACGACTTCGTTCGTAGCCACTGAATTAAATACTAAGATGCTTAGTACAACTGAAAATAATACCTTAACGGCGACTGAAATTGTCGGCGAGCTGAAAATTGCGCACGAAAAAACAAAAGCAGACATACGCAAAAGAATTAATCCAAATGCTAATATCTGAATTTCGTTTAGTTGCGAAATATTAATCATTAAGGGCCCCGTACGATCGTCGAAATGTTTTCGAATAAACTAATTGTATATATGCTTAACGTATCCAACATCCACGGACCGGCTAATATAAGTACAACTGCAATAACAATCATCTTGGGCACAAACGTAAGAGTATTCTCATTTATCTGGGTCAAAGCCTGAAATATACTAATAATTAAACCAATGATTAATGTACTCAGCAGCATTGGCGCTGACACCATGGCTAGTGTCTTCAAAGCGTCTTGTCCTAATTGTATGACAACGTCATCATTCATTTAATAACCCCTTATCCGAAACTTTTAACCATAGAGCCAATTAATAAACTCCAGCCATCAACAAGAACAAACAGCATAATTTTAAACGGTAGGGCAATTACAGTCGGCGGCACCATCATCATACCCATGGCCATCAGAACACTGGCTGCCAAAAGATCAATGATAAGAAATGGTAGAAAAATAATAAATCCAATCATAAACGCTGTTTTTAATTCAGAAACAATAAAGGCTGGAACTAAAACCAAGGTTGGAACATCTGCACGCGTTTTCGGTTTATCGACTTGAGCTAGCTTAATGAATAGTGCCAAATCTGGATCCCGCGTTTGATTAAACATAAATTTTCGTAAAGGGATCAATGCATTATCTAATGCTAGCTCTTGACTTAAGGTTCCATTCATATACGGTTGTAAAGAATTCTGATTAATATCTTTGAACGCAGGACCCATAACAAAGAAAGTTAGGAATAGCGATAAGCCTACCAACAGTTGATTGGGTGGCATTTGCTGTACGCCAAGAGCCTGACGCAAAAACGAAAGTACGATTAATATTCGTGTAAATCCTGTCATCATAATAAGGATGGCTGGAGCTAACGTTAGCACTGTCATTATTAAAACTAGTTTTATTGCATTAACTACTTCTGTCGGATTTTGTGTGGTTTTAAAACCCAGATTAAGCGTTGGCAAAGTTACCTGGGCTACTGCCAACGAGCCAAACAGCAATACTGCTAGTGGCGTAAGCCACTTAACTAATTTCACTAGATGCTCCTCATGGATTTTAATTTTTTTGAAACGGTATCTTTTAATCCCGAAAAAGAAAATTCCTCTTCTAATTCGTTGTCGTCCATGCTTCCTAAATTAGATTTTGCAGTTGCTCCACCAGCTTTGCTTGGTGTCGCTAAAGCTTCAGAAAAAGTTTTAGGTACTGTGGCAGGGACTTCATCATCAATTAGGGACAACGACTTGATCATTGAAATATTCGAATCGGTAATACCAACTAGCATTGATTCACCTGCAACATGGATGATAGCTAAACTTTTTTTCGGGCCTAAATAATGCTGCGACAAAACTTTAATTTGCATGTTGGACTTATTGATCGTGTTTGACGTTTTGTACTTGCGAACGAAAAAGTAAGCACCGCCAAGCATAGCCGAAATGATAATGCCGGTTAAAAGAATGCGGTTTGAAGCCGGGGCAGCATCAGTCGCCTTCTTAACAACATCGATATTAAGCGGAATTTGCTCTTCAACCGTGGCCTGTACAGCCACTGGTAATTTTTCAGCAGTCAAAGTTTCATTAGCGGCTAAACTTAAAGTTGATAACCCCATTACCACTGAAAAAATTAAAATGCTCTTCATCATTTTAACTGCTCAATTCTTTCAGAAGGAGAAATGATATCTGTTAAGCGCACGCCGAACTTTTCATTGACGACAACGGCTTCACCGCGGGCAATTAACTTTCCGTTTACTAAGACTTCCATTGGCTCACCGGCTAGTTTTGAAAGCTCAAGTACTGATCCTTGAGTCAAATTTAATAGTTCGCTAACAGCCATTTTGGTGCGACCAAGCTCGACAGTTACTTTTAAGGGAATGTCTAATATAAGATTTAAGTTCTTATCTTTTGCAGGACTTAATCCATGTTCGCCGCCGCCGCCGCCAGAATTACCGCCGCTACTGGATCCGCCGCCAGAGCTTGAGCCGCCGCCGCCTGATTGCGTTTTCAATTCGCTAATTTGGTCTTCAATGTTATCAAATGGATCATTCCCCATAATTCCCCCTTTTTATTTCTCGATAGGACGGGTGATTTGCATCGCCACCGTTCCGTGATGAATTCCGTAATACCCTTTAAATTTTTTAACTTCTTCAACTTGAATATCTAATTCGCCGGATGAATCCTGCGTTAAGGGAATAATGTCGCCCACTTTTAAACTCATTAAATCTTTTAACTTAATTTCTGTTTCGCCAAGATTAACGTTGATATCTACTTCTGTTTCTAATAATTGCTCTTTGATAATCGATGTCCACAATTTTTTATCTGTTTGGTCAGATTCAACCTGAAAACCTGTTGATAGCTTCTGCTTGATGGGCTCAATCGTTGAATACGGGATAACAATGGAAATTGTGCCTGAGGCCGCTTCAAGCTCGACATCGAATGTGGTTGCGATAACCACATCCGTTGGCGGCACAATACCGACAAACTGGGGGTTAATTTCTGTACGCTGGAACGAACAACCAATCTTTTCAATCGTTGACCATGACTGTTCTAAATCATTTATGGCAAGTTCCACGACTTTTTTTACGATCTGTAATTCAATCGGTGTAAATTCTTTGCCGTCTAACTTTGCGTAAGGGCGATCAGCGCCACCAAAAAAAGAATCGACTAGTGCATAGGCAAGTTTAGCTTCGATAACGAACAATGCAGATCCACGTAAATTATTAAAACGAAGAACGGACATACACGTAGGAATTGGCAACGTATTAATAAACTCGCCAAATTTTAAAAACTCAGTTGATGTCAGGGTAATTGATGCAATCTTTCGTAATGACGAAGACAATGAAACGCGGAACGACCGCATAAACTTCTCGTAAATAACTTCAAGTTGCGGAAGTCGTCCACGAATAATTCGGTCCTGACTTGTTAGGTCGTAATTGATGATGTTCTTACCATCATCGCGAATTTTCTTTACACTTCCGCCACCGCTGTTACCGCCACCACCACCGCCGGATTTTTCCGACGTAGGTACTTCGCCGTCGGATACAGCGGCCAAAAGGGCGTCGACTTCACTTTGTGATAAAATTTGATTCATTCGAACCTCGTGTTTAGTTGTAAATCAATTCAGTGAAGTAGACGTTCATAATTTTACCCTTACTTAAGAACGAATTTACTTGGTCTTTAATTTCATTTCTAAGTAAGTCTTTGCCTTCTTTAGTTGAAACTTCGTCATACGTTTTGCTTGAAAGAATAATAATGATGAAATCTCTGATTTGAGCTTTGCGGTTATCAATTTCTTGAATAACATCAGAGCCCTTAACTTCAAGCTCCATATTCACTTTCAAAACCTTACGTCCTTTTGAACCTGCTAAATTCACAATAAACGTTTCTAACGGAATAACTTTTCCGACATCTTCCGTTACAGCTAAATCGGTCTTGTCATCTTTAGGCGCGCCCTCAATAACCTGTTCTATTGTTGAGGTTGGCTTTTGACTATTTTTCAAAAGCATAAACCCAACACCCAGAACGACAGCCATATTAATAACTACTAATGCAATAAGTAGATAAGACTTTGATCCATTTGGTGTGACGGGCGCTTCAACTGGTGCTGCTTCTTTTGATGCTTTATCTTCAGCCACTGTCATCCTCCATGATGATTCGGGAGTCAAAATCTGCGCTTCAAGATAAAGACACAGCTCCCCACAGAAAGAGTGAGCAACTCGAGTGCCAACTAGACTTAAATGATGAAGATTTTTTTTAGAGATGCATAAGTCAAAAAAATGGACTGCCACCGCTAGACCAAAAGCTGGTCTAGGAAAAAATATGCATTTCTACTGACTGGTCCTGTCGGAAATTTGTCAGTAACTAGACTGGCCTAGCTGCTTTAAAAATTTTTCGACAAGTACGGGATTGCCGGCAATAACAGTTTTATCAAATGGTGAATAATTTTGACCTTCATAGGTTTTCAAGACCCCGCCAGCTTCTTCAACTAGAAGTTTCCCAGCAGCCGTATCCCAGGGTTTTAGATTTTTCTCCCAAAACAAGTCGAATACGCCGCTGCTAACCAAAGCTAGATCATAGGCCGCGGCACCAGGTCTGCGAATTCCGCGAGCCAAGCGAACAAAGTGCGAAAAAATTCTAATTTGCTCTTCTAAATTCGTAGGATCTTCAGCAAAAAAACCAGTTGCTAGCAGCGCGTCCGAGAATTCTTCAGTTTTTGATACTGATATTTTTTCTCCGCTGCAAAATGCGCCCTCACCGCGAACCGCGGTCCACGTTTGCTTTAACATCGGTACATCTATAATCCCAATTTCAATTTGGCCGTCTATTTCCAATGCCAGAGAAATACAAAAGATTGGAAACTGATGCACAAAGTTCGTCGTTCCATCTAATGGATCAAGGATCCACCTAGGTTTTTTTGAAGGAGAAAAAGTTAATTGGTTCGAAAGATAACTAGATTCTTCGCCAAGAAAATCGATGTCGGGACACAATCTTGCCAGCTCGGCTTTCATAAGTTCTTCGCAATTACGATCGGCCTCGCTAACTAGACCCGCTTTTTCTTTGCTTTCGATATGGCTAATTTTTCCAAAATATCCCAATAAACAAGCGCGGCCAATGGTTACAGCGCTTACAGCAGCTTCGAACCTGGACTTTTTCATAATTTTTTACCCTGATTTGACGATTTTTTCATCTATAGGTTAGACTATATGGGTACAGTTATTATAAGTCATTTAAAACGGAGTCAGACACATGAGCCAAAAAACAGATAAGATGCTTAAGCTAGCCCTGGTTTTCTTTATTTCCTTACTTTCTTTTTCTATAGGAACATTTGTTGGCAAAAAATACTCTGACAACCAACATAAATTAGCACAGCTTGAGCCTCAAAAAACAAAAGACGTTACAGATCATGACTTCGCAACCAGTGCCACTGATAGCAAAGCAGATTCGGCGACAGCAACTAAAGATGGTGCTGACCCTTTACTGACTGATAA
>JAYTMU010000121.1:0-3269 GCA_043728195.1 Bdellovibrionales bacterium | reverse complement strand
GCGCCCAGTGCACAGTAGGTGGCTTACGTATCTACTTATAATTTTAAGTGCCGCCACTTTGTTCGCTCTTCACTTTAACGGATTTTCTTCAAACGACTTCTGGATTCAAGCCGCCGTCGGTAATTATATCTGGCAGAATTTTGCTTTGCCAGAAACCGCTTTGTATCCGTTCACTGTGGCCCGCGATTATCCATTTCTGGTTCATGAATGGTTTGCCTCTGTCATCATAAGTTTGATTGCCAAGTGGTCCGGTGATTCCGGCATAGGCTACGCACTAGCAAAATTGGGCATTGCTTCTGCACTGTTTAGCTTTGTATTTCTGCTACTGCGTCTTCGGGGTGGCAATTTACGATTAGCACTTATGCTATCGTCAGTTATTTCAGTTTTTCTAAGCTTTCGCTTAACCCTTCGGGCAGAAAACTTAGCATTTATTTATTTTGCCGCTTTTCTATTCTTATTTCATAAGTTTACAGTTCGTCTAAACATTTGGAAAACAGCAGCATTGTTTTTACTGACGTCACTTTGGGCCAATACCCATGGCTCTTTCGTCCTGGCGCTTGTGTATGTTGCAGTTTATCTTTTTTCGATGCTGTTGGATAAATTTCGATTTGGAACAAGAAATTCTATAAAGCCAATTGTTTTTCTGTTCCTAGCTTTATTAATTGCCTGTTTTATCAATCCGTACGGCAACGAAATCTTCCAAAGTGCAGCACATATTTCAAGCTCGGCCTACATGAAAACTTTTATCGCTGAATGGCAACCACCGTTTTCATCTGCATTTAGTAAAACCCCATCATTCTATTTTTATGTATGCTATTTGGTGATCTCTTTGCTTCTTATCTTAAAAAACTTTCGTAAGATTTCTAATTTTGACCGTTTGGTGTATTTATCATTTGCTGTTTTGTCGCTTTTAGCTCTGCGCCACGTTGTCTATTTTTATTTGGCCACCATCCCGATTATTATAGCGATAATTGCAAATTATACTCCGGTAGCAGCAAAGAAGGTCACAGTCGCAATAGCAGTTCTGTTAATCTTTAATTTTGCATTTGTGGTAATTGCAGGAAACTACATTCAGGTAAAAATCGGCACTAACTTCGAAGCGCCACTAAATTTAGCTACAATTCAGTGGCTACGAACGCAAAATTACACAGGACCAGTTTTCAACAGCTACATGTTAGGCGATCAGCTGGTTTACAATTTTTTTCCAAATATGCGTATTGTTATTGATTCACGCACAGATCTTTACGGCGAAGATTACATAAAGCGATACCAGCAAACAATTTATCAAGATGATGAATTTTTACAGTTTCTTGCTGGTAACCAGATTAAAATGATCGTAGTCACTAACGAAGATTTCAGTAATTACTTCCAAAGAAGTCCAAAGCGTTTGGAACTGATGCAAAGCGCTGGGTGGAAAATTGGCTTTCGTTCCGAAGATAATTTTGTGCTTACGTTGGGTGTGCTGTGAACAAAATTTTTAATCGAATTGCCAATTCCAATTGGGCACCGGTCTTAGTCATTTGTTTTTTTGGTCTAATTATTTTTCGCGGCGGAATCTTTTTCGACTTTCTAAATTGGGACGATGACTATAATATTTTACTAAATACTAACGTCCTCAATTTTGATTTATCGATTATTTGGCTAAATCCATATTACGGCATGTACATTCCCGTGACCTACACGTTGTGGTCCGTTCTTGCTCAGCTGACATCAAACCCATCGCCCGCTATTTTCCACGGCTTAAACGTTATTTTACATATGATAAATGGCGTTCAGGTTTATTATTTAGCAAAATTAGTTATAGAAAAATTTAGTGTTCAACTGGCATCTACGGTAAAGTGGATGCCAGTTATCGCCGCCTTAATATTTATTTCCCATCCCCTTCAAGTGGAACCGGTTATGTGGATCTCTGCATCACGTGATTTACTAAGTGTCTTATTTGCCCTGTTGGCGATTCAGTTTTATGTGCGATCTCCTTCGATCACAAACACAGTCGTTGCAACTGCAATGTTTATGATCGGGATACTGTGCAAGCCGGGAATCATTGTCGTTCCAATTATATTGTTTTTAAACGATATGTTCTTGCTTAAGTGCTCCCTGCGAAAAACATCTTTACGCTTAGCTCCAATGTTGATTATTTCACTTTTTGCCGTTCTGATCGCTAATTCAATACAGTCAGATCAAATTGAAAAAAGGCTACCAGTCGTGTCGGTTGGTTCAAAACTACTTGTCACGTTAGATTCGCTTGGATTCTATGTTTCTAAAACCTTAGTGCCCGTTAATCTTTCTGCAGACTATGCGCGCACGCCGGCTTCAATACCTAATCAACCAGATATTTTCGTTCATATTGCTTTAGTCGCTGTTTTCGCATTTGCTGCAGTTATTTTATGGCGACGGGCAGATACGATATTTAGGATCGGCTTAATTTTTTTCATGACAGCTCTTGCTCCGATGCTTGGCTTAGTCCCATTTTTTTATCAGACAGTATCTACCGTGGCAGACAGATATGCCTATCTGCCGTTGGTTGGATTTGGTATAATGGTATCTAGTTTTTGCATAACCAATACCCGAATCGTGTTGATGGCTTTTATAACTTTAGCACTTGCAGTATTCAGTACAGCTCGAACCAGCGTCTGGAAAAATGACAGAATATTTTTTTCTGAAATTTTGATCGCGCAGCCACAGTCTGCCAGTGGGCATTTAGGTTTAGGAAACTATTACATGTCGAAAAAAGATTTTGAGCTGGCGGCTGCAAGTTTCGAAAATGCAATTCGCTTTGATATTCTTAATTCTGCAGCTTACGCGAATTTGTTACTTTGTCTTAATTTGCAGGGTCTCCATGCAAAGGTAATACTTCTAGCAAATAATGCTTTTGATCAGGAAAGGTTTAAAATCATTAACGAGGGCACTGAGGGCCTTGCAGCGATGTATTCTAATTTAGGATTTGCATATCTGAAAAATGGTAATGCCCAGAAAAGTTTTAAATTTTACTGTATTGCTTCAAAGCATAACCCTAACAGTAAAGATGTGATATCAGGCCTTGAGAAGACAAGGATATTAGTTCCAAATGGCGTCTGCGAATAACTGCTTTTTATCTGAAAGGGCAGATAAATACGTTATTTTAATAGTAGTCAAAAAATACGTCCTTACGTTTTTTCTGTGCTTCATCACATTTACTAGCTTCCGTATTCTGCAGTTCACAAATTTTTTTGTGGGCCGCAAAGTGCCAAGGAACAAGTTCTACCAGTTTCTGTAAGGTAGCCAATGCC
>JAYTMU010000120.1:0-9518 GCA_043728195.1 Bdellovibrionales bacterium | reverse complement strand
TGGGTTTATTCGATGAATATTCGAAAAACTATTATGGCAAAAAATTCAGTGGAAAATGTTGATGTGCGCGCCTTAGTCGAACTTGAACGCATTCGAAATGTCTCCGATTCGCAAATTGCAAATGGACTAACGTTTTTTCTGCTAGGATCTACAAATATTTTTGATGAACAAAAAAAGAATAAGCAAGAATTCGGCGACGCTTTAGCTAGTTTTGAAAAGCAATACAGCCTTCCACAAATTTCAGAAATAATTAAGCGAATTGAAACGTTACGGACTCAGCAACAAGAATTTTTCGATCAAGGTATGGATTTTCGGGCTAAACAAACTGAATCTAAAATTGTTGGCCAGTTCTACCGCGCCAAGGCGTATCCAATTCGGGCAAATATTAACAAAGCATTAGATGAAATTGTTGTACTTCATAATGCAGAGTTTGCTCGCGTTCGTGATTCTGCGCAGGAAGCAGCAGGTGATATTGAAACACAAATTCCTAAAGGTATGGCGTGGCTTACCGCTTTGACTTCCATGTTATTTTTTGCAATTTCACTTTTAGTTTTACGGATGGTGAAGCAAAGATCACATCATTTAGCAGAGCGCGGCCGCCTTTTTGAGGCCGCTAAAGAAGCTGTTCATGCACGTGATGGTGTGCTAGCTGCTGTCGCGCAAGATTTTGTTGAACCATTAACTACGGTTTCACAAACTGTGAATGCTTTAAAAGGCGTTCCAGCTGCCAGTCCATTCAGAGATAATATCGAGGTCATTGAAACTTCGGCCCTAATGATTGAAGACCGCATTCGGGATATACAAGACCAAACGCGTGCTGATATGGGAACGATGAATTTACGTTTAGATCAAACAGGTCTTGATGACATTCTTGATGACGCCCGCATGATGCTTCAGCCCCTTGCAAAAAAACGTGATGTCCGACTTGAATTCAGTCCAGTTAACCCCCCTGTATTAGCGTTCCTAGACCGTGAACGCGTCATGCGTGTTTTAGCAAACTTAGTCGGTAATGCGATAAAATTTAGTCCGCCACACAGCAAGGTCGTAGTTAAAGTTCGTAGCGATCAACAATTTGTATATGTTTCTGTTAAGGACAGCGGTCCTGGAATTCCAGAAAAACATTTGGCAGATTTATTTGGTAATTTTTGGCAAGCCCGAAAGACGGCCGATCAAGGACCCGGCATCGGTCTGGCTATCGTTAAAACTATAATCGAAGCGCAAGGCGGCATTGTGACCGTTGAAAGTCACGTAGGTCATGGAAGCACGTTTACATTTTCACTCCCACGCCGAAGACCGGTCGGTGCCAATATAAATAAACCGTCAACGCCTGCAGCAGTGCGATTTGCAGCGCGACCGCCAAAGCCAACGGAATTTGAAGAAAGCTCTAAAACCCAGTAATGGCAAAAGAGCTTTTAGATTTGCATGGATATAAGTCCGATGAAGTCGACGAAGCAATTGATAAATTTTTAATGCAACTGTCATCTTCAAGCTTGAAACGCGCTCGAATTATGACTGGTAAAGGCACTGGCACCGTTAAAGCTTTAGCGATCAGGTACTTGAAAATGGCTGGATACAATTGGGAATTCGAGAAATTATTAAACGGGAAAAAAAACGAAGGTTGCTTAGTCATTTTTCTGGATTAAATTGGTTCAACAACTTGTGTCCAACCAAAAATATCTGGTTTATCACCATATTGAATCGCGGTAATTTCATCGTAAAGTTTAACTGCTAGTGGTCCTCGTACTCCGTTATTAATAATCATTTTAAAATTATTCGAAGTTAGTTCTCCGACGGGTGAAATAACTGCAGCAGTTCCCGTTCCAAAAACTTCTTTTAATTTACAATTTTTATGGGCTTCAATAACTTCATTCATTGAAAGTTCTCGCTCTTGAATTGGTAACTTATAATGCTGCAATAATTTGATAACACTGTCACGCACGCCGCCCGGCAAAATAGAACCGTTTAAGGCAGGCGTTACAATTTCATTTTCGAAAACAAAAAATACATTCATGGTGCCAACTTCTTCGATCCACTTATGCGATACATCCTGCCATAAGACTTGCGCGTAGCCTTTAGCTTTTGCATCAAGTGCTGCTTTTAAACTGGCGGCGTAATTTGCACCAGCTTTGGTAGCGCCAAGCCCCCCGGGTGCTGCGCGGATGTATTTGTCCTCGACCCAAATTTTTATTGGGTCCGCACCCTCTGAATAGTATGATGAGACTGGTGAGCAAATTGTGAAAAATAAATACTCTGAGGATGGTCTGACACCTAAAAAAGATTCGGTACCAATTAGCGTGGGCCGTATGTATAGCGATGCACCCCGCTCGCTAGGCACCCAGTCACGGTCTATGTTAATTAAGGCCTTAATTCCTTCGATCATTACGTGCGCGGGTGGTGCCTGCATGCAAAGGCGTTCAGCCCCAGCTTGCATCCTGGCTGCATTAAATTCTGGCCTAAAAAGAACACAACTATCGTTCTTTTGACGGAAACATTTCATGCCTTCAAAAAGAGTTTGGCCATAGTGTAAAACAGATGCACCAGGTTCAATCAGTAGCGGTTGGTACGGCGTAATCCGTGGCGAATGCCACCCCTTACCTTCAGAATAATTAGCTTGAAACATGTGGTCGCTAAAATATTTTCCAAATCCCAGTCCTTGCACCGACGGAATCTGTTTTTTTACAGCAGATTTAGAAATCTTTAAGTCTTTCATGCTGGGATATAAACACAATTAAGCCGTCAGTTGCATTAAAAAACTTCGGCATGGTAACCTTTTTGGATGTGCTCACAATATGCTTTAAAAGTAGAAGCCAAAACACTTTCTGAAAAATACAATGTGCAAATACCGGCTTTATTATCGGCAATTGATGAACGTTTTTTACCCTATAAAACTGCGCCCGTGATCGTTAGAACAAATGGCTTTGAAAAACTGACGCCGATGAGCTTTTCATTGGTTCCCTCGTGGTCAAAAGAACCTAAAGTGAAATTTGCCACCCATAATGCACGCATCGAAACCATTACAGAAAAACCAACATGGAAAATTCCCTTTAAAAAACAGCACTGCGTAGTTCCAATGACACGTTTTTTCGAATCTGTTTACGAAGGGCCGCTAGCAGGCCATATCATCGAATTTTCAAAAGCAAATGAGGATCTGCTTTTTGCAGCTGGCATATTTGACCGGTGGAACGATACCGAAAAAAAAGGTAGTCTTTTTTCATTCTCTATTTTGACAGCGGATCCATCGCCGTTTATTCAAAGCTACGGCCATGATCGTTGTCCTATTTTTCTTTCCTATGCTGACGCTGTCGAATGGTTGCAGATAAATACCGACGAAAAAGTAATGATTCAGTTCTTAATGGACAAAAAGCTTACGCCCGAACTTGAGGTTAAAGCCGACCGCCCATTAAAAGCGGGCTGGGAAAAACGCAGGTAATCAAATTAGCTTGGCTGCAAGATTAAGTTACTGGGATATCTGAAAGTATCATACCATTTATGCAAACACCGAAACTGCGGAGATTGCTTGAACAAACCTTTAATTAAAAAACTGATTCTTCTTTTGCTTGTGATTGCTTTCATCGTTCTGTTTTATCAAATGGGGTGGCAGAAGTTTTTAACCTTGGCCTATATGCAGGAAAGTTTAGGCCAATTTCAACAGTATGTTGCAGCTGAGCCATTCTACGCCATCGGCGGATATTTTTTAGTTTACGTCCTAGCGACTGCTTTTTCCTTCCCCGGGGCCGCCATTTTAACGCTTTTGGGTGGTGCACTTTTTGGTGCCTTGCTAGGCACGGTTATAGTTTCTTTTGCTAGCACAATCGGAGCTACTCTTGCATTTTTAGGCACCCGGTTTATTGCCCGCGATATGGTCGCTAAAAAGATGAGCTCGCAGATGAACGCCATCAATGAAGGCGTTAAAAAAGATGGCAACTGGTATCTTTTAACAATGCGACTGTTGCCAATATTTCCATTTTTCGTGGTTAATTTGGCAATGGGCTTAACGTCCATTTCAGTGAAAAATTTCTTTTTCATTAGTCAGTTAGGAATGCTTCCTGGCACTTTCGTTTTTGTAAACGCCGGTAAAGAGCTTTCAACCATTACGTCGCTTTCGGGAATTTTATCGCCGCGCTTATTGATTGCATTTTCCTTACTGGGACTATTGCCGATGATAATTAAATTTTTTATTGCTCGCTACAAATCTTATAAAATCTATTCAGCATATAAAAAGCCGAAAAAATTTGATTACAATCTTATTGTGATTGGTGCAGGTTCCGGCGGATTGGTTACGGCCTACATCGCAGCCGCTGTTAAAGCAAAAGTCGCTTTAATAGAAAAACATAAAATGGGCGGCGATTGCCTAAACACCGGCTGCGTTCCAAGTAAAGCGCTTATCCGAACAGCGCGCTTTCTTCGGGATCAGCAGAATTCAAAAAAATATGGAGTTTGCAGTGCTACGGCAGAGTTTAACTTTTCTGAAGCCATGAACCGCGTTCAAAACGTCGTAAAAAAAATTGAGCCGCACGATTCTGTCGAAAGATATTCAGAACTTGGCGTCGAATGTATACAAGCCGATGCAAAAATTATGAATCCATGGACCGTGTCAGCTTCAGGAAAAGTGTTAACTGCCAGGAACATAGTTATCGCAACAGGTGCAAAACCACGAATACCAAATATACCGGGGCTAGAAAAAGTAAATTTTGTCACGTCAGATACAATATGGAATTTAAAGGATTTGCCAAAGCGATTTTTAGTGTTAGGCGCAGGGCCTATTGGCTGTGAATTAGCACAAGCTTTTGCAGCACTGGGAAGCTTTGTTACTTTGCTTGAAGCAGGTCCGCAAATTTTAGGTCGCGAAGATGTTGACGTCGTTGCTGCAATGACCGAGATCTTTCATAACGCTAATATTCAGATAAAAACAGCTGCGAAAATAAAACAATTCGACAAAAAAGAAATGCAAGATTTCATTGTGGTCGACAACAATGGCACCCTGGAAAACATTAATTTTGACGTGGTGCTAATCGCGACGGGCCGCGAACCGAACGTAAAAGGTTTTGGCATGGAAGAACTTGGTATCGAACTTACTGAACGTAAGACAATTCAAGTTGATCCCTATTTGCGTACGAACATTCCAAATATCTATGCCTGCGGCGACGTGGTAGGTCCCTATCAGTTTACGCACGCAGCGTCTCACCAGGCGTGGTTTACCTCGGTCAATTCACTATTTTCGCCGTTTAAAAAATTTAAGATTAATTATGATCATCTGCCGTATTCAACCTTCACTTCACCCGAAATTTCACGAATTGGCTTAAACGAGACTGACGCCAAAGAAAAATCAATTCCATTTGAAATCACTAAATATCCGATTGATGACCTTGACCGCGCCATTGCAGACTCTTGCGATTATGGTTTCGTAAAAGTACTTACGGTTCCAGGAAAAGATAAGATACTGGGTGTTACTATTGTTGCAGATCACGCCAGTGATCTGCTTCCCGAGTTTGTATTAGCAATGAAACACGGGCTAGGTCTAAATAAAATACTATCCACAATTCACACCTATCCAACCATGTCCGAAGCCAACAAATACGCTGCCGGAGTTTGGAAGAAAGCCCATGCACCACAGAAAGTTTTAAGTTATTTAAAAAAATTTCATTCTTGGAGACGAGGTTAATTATGAAAAGTATTTCTTTAAGCACAGCCATCCTTTTACTTATGTTAGGTCTAGCTGCCCAAGGCGCTGATTTCGACCAGACTCACGCGACCTGGAACAAAGTATTATCCGAGTACGTTGTGCCAGCCAACAAAACAACAAAAGTAAAATATGCAGAACTTTCTAAAAAACAAGATCAGCTCGATTCTTATTTGCAAACTGTAAGTGCAGTTAACCCTGCAGATTACAACACGTGGAACGAAAAACAGAAGCTGGCTTTTCTTTTTAACGCTTACAATGCCTTTACGTTGAAGTTGATTGTTCAAGAGCTTGTGAAAAACAGTGAACTGAAATCCATTAAAAAAATTGGCGGAGTATTTTCTAGCCCATGGAAAATTAAATTTTTCCAGTTCTTAGGAAAAGAAAGTTTCCTCGATGACATTGAACAAAATATAGCCCGCAAAAATTTCGACGAACCAAGAATGCATTTTGCATTTAACTGTGCGTCAATTGGCTGCCCTGCACTTCAGCTTTTTGCCTTTACGGCCGACAAACTGGACATTCAGCTAGACACAGCAACACACAACTTTTTTAAAGATGAATCACGCAATTCACTTGATTCCGGCAGATCAACTTTAGGATTATCCTCGATCTTAAAATGGTACAAAGATGACTTTGAAAATAGCAAAAGGCTAGGGCCACTACGCAAGTTTTTAAGCACCTACTACCCATTTACGCCCGAACAACTAAAAAAGTTCGAGACAGGTCAATATGACATTAAATACTTACCTTATGATTGGAATTTAAACGCTGTAACCAAGTAGACTTTGGTCAGAAATTTGCTGTTGTATCAGAGTAACGCACCCAGTTTGCCTGCTAGGACCCATCCGACTTGGCGCCCTGGACTTTGACTAATTTTGAAAGCTGAGTAAGATCTTAGTATGCAAACAAGTTCACGTTGCCAGGTTAAAATCAACGATTCTGCTTCAAAAATTGAAATACGATTTTCTGGTTCAATTGATGAGACTTTTTCAATGAATGACATTCGATTGGACCCCAGCAAATCGGTTGAAATGAATTTTGCTGGTATTAAATCTATTACTTCAAATGGTGTACGCGAATGGATTAAGTTTATTGCTACAGTTGAAAATCGCGATATTTTGTTTGTTGAATGTACTAAGGTTTTTATTGATCAAGTGAATGCAGTCCATGGTTTTTATCCAAACCGGGCCGTCATTAACTCATTCTATGCTCCGTATTTTGGATCCACTTCAAAAACCGAAAAAAACATGCTTTTTACAAATGGAAAAGATTTTACTGCGGAATCTTCTAATATTCCTGAAGAAATTACTGAAGGCGGCGAAGTATTCGTTTTGGATGTCAGTGAAAGCAAGTACTTCAAATTCATGAAATCAAAAAAACCGTAGCTACTGTTTTAACTCAGCCAAGATATCCCAACCAAATTGCTCTAACTTAGCTTCTCCGATCCCATAAATACTCTTTAGCTCATCCAAGGTAACTGGATTTTTTTGCGCTAATTCACGTAAGGTTTTGTCTCCAAAAATAACAAATGCGGGCACATCCAGTTCGGTCGCTTTCGCTTTGCGCCACTGTCGAAGTGTTTTAAACCTCCCTTCGGCAACAGGATCCATTTGTTCATCCGGATAAAAAGCTTTCTTCTTCTTTGTCAAAATTTTTGCGTTAGCAAATTCAACTTTTAGAATATTACGTACAGATTTGGGGTCGCAAACGTCACAGTGACCGCATTTTTTCAGGCGCTGCGAATCTTTGTAATAAGTCAAAATATCGGCGTGTCGACATTCAGCGGCTTCCGAGTAATTCACCAATGCATCTAAATTATTCCAGCGCAAATTTTTTATAAGCTTCGACGCCGATGAATTTTGAATGAAAAATGACTGCAAGCCCTTATCTTTCTTCGAATACAACATTAAACATGTTGAATGCGCTCCATCCCGGCCAGCCCTGCCCATTTCCTGATAAAGTGAGTCTATATTTCCAGGCATTTGAAAATGTATAACCAGGCGAACGTCAGGCTGATCGATACCCATACCAAATGCGTTTGTGGCAACCAAAATTCGGATCTGGCCGGATGCAAAGGCCTCTTGCACGCGCGTTCGTTCCTGCGTGCTAAGTCCTGCATGGTAGTAACCGACCTGGTCATATTTTTTTTCCAAGAAATTTGACATGCTTTCAGTTACTTTACGTGTTCCACAGTAAATTAATATTCGCCCCACTGGAAACTGCTGCAACCCTTGTAGTAGCCACGGAATTTTGCTGTCTTCGTCGGAACACGCTTCAACCTGGTAAAATAAATTTGGCCGGTAAAAACCGTGAACTAATCTTTCTGGTTTTATTAAGCGCAAATT
Source organism: Bdellovibrionales bacterium (assembly GCA_043728195.1). Taxonomy (GTDB): domain Bacteria; phylum Bdellovibrionota; class Bdellovibrionia; order Bdellovibrionales; family Bdellovibrionaceae; genus Pseudobdellovibrio. Next base: position 1,490 of record JAYTMU010000120.1, on the reverse strand, counting down.
TTTCGCGATATCATCTAGCACGGTTGGCGTTGCAGATGCTGTTAATGCTAAAATGGGAACGTCGGGACGCAATGTCTTTAAAACTGTAAGACCTGCGTACTCTTCCCTAAAATCATGACCCCATTGGGACACGCAGTGGGCCTCGTCAACGGCAAACAGCGCTATTGGGCGACCAATGATCCACTTTTGAAAACCCTCTTTTTGTACACGCTCAGGTGACAGATAAAGTAAAAAGGCGCCGCCCTTATTTATATTTGCAAATACACTTCGCTTTTCATCTTCACTTTGTCCCGAGTGCAAACATCCGGCAGCTATACCTTTTTTTTGTAAACTGCTGACTTGATCTTTCATGAGCGCAATTAAAGGAGAAATAACGATAACTAGTTGCTGAAAATAAATCGCAGGAAACTGATAACACAGGGATTTACCGCCACCAGTTGGCAGGACTGCCATCGTGTCTTTTTTAGCGATGACAGCGTTTATGATCTCGCGCTGACCGGTCCGAAAGCTGGATAATTTAAATGATTTTTCTAAGTAATTCTCAAGCATGGCCACTTCTTTCCTAGCAGATTATCACAGAACGGATTGTGATTGCAATCTGTTGCAATCAGTTGCAATTGGGTCGCCAACATTAGATAATGCCTTTAGACAACCCTTACTCAAAAGAAGCCCATGGCAACAGATCACAGTAACGTACCAAAAAAACATCAGCCTAAAGGTTTTGAGATCCTTCACGAAGACCCCGATGTCATTGTCGGCAATAAAGCTCCTGGCGCGCTAACCGTGAAAGCCTTATGGAATAAAAACGACACCGTGCAAAATGCATTGGATCATTATGTAAGAAAAGGGAATCCACGCTCGCAGAAGTGTGTGTTCGTCGTGCACCGCTTAGATCAAGCCACTTCCGGGGTTTTAATATTTGCTAAAACAGAAGAAGCCCAACAGTTTATAAAAAACGATTGGAAATCGACTGTAAAAACCTACTACGCAATTGTGCACGGAAAGATGAAGCAGAAATCAGGAATTATTTCTACCAATTTAATCGAGGACGAAGATTACGTCGTTCAATCAACCACTGAGCCTGAAAAAGGGAAATTAGCACAAACTGAATACACAGTTGTAAAGGAAACTGCCTATTTTAGCATTGTAAAAATTAATCTTTTAACCGGGAAAAAAAACCAGATTCGTGTTCACTTAGCAGAAGCTGGCAACCCTATCGTCGGTGACCAAAAGTATGGAAAAGTATCCAAGCACAAAGAACTTTATTTACATGCGTTTGCCATTGTTTTTACCCATCCATTTTCTAAAAAGCGTTTGCGTGTGCAAGCGCCAATTCCTGACTATTTTTTAAAACTTGTTAACTACGGATATTAATTATGACTTATGATTATGTAGAGCGAGTTCGGCGATTTAAAAGTTAAATTTTGCAGGTTATCCACAATATTTTACTGTTTTAATGGAAATAATTTATTTTTCTGTGGATAAGTTCA
>JAYTMU010000119.1:0-2144 GCA_043728195.1 Bdellovibrionales bacterium | reverse complement strand
GTTGCCTTATTCATATCTGATAAAAGTGAAATTGCTTGGGCTACGGTTGGCCGCTTCAACGTGCATAAAATCACTAATCAAACGTCGCAAATAATTTCGGCGTGTGGCACAGATCGCGATCTACAGGTCTTGTTACCTGTAGATCTATTAGGAGTCGAAAAAGATTTCGAGCTACGCTGTGGGTCGGTACGTCGCGGTTCAGACCATTATCAGGAAGCATTAGTTGTGTCTTCATGCTACGATAATTCATTGGAGTTTAAAGTAAATGAAGCGGCAAGTGACTGGACTTTCGAGCCTTCTAAGGATGATGGTACTTATTGGTTTTCTAAAATCAAATCTGAATAAAGCCAGCTTTGATTAGGCTTCCAAATTCCCCAAATATTTTCTAATGCTAAATTCAAAGAATGCAATTTTGCACCTTCGTAAAATGATTCTTTTTGTAAATCGTAAGATATACCTGGTTTTATGGGTAGCGGGCCAACATTAATGTTTTTTATTTCCGCAGCTTTTTTATTTGTGCCAAGATGTTTCAGTAGCAATGCCGATAAAGGCTGCGCGATGCTTTTTTGATTAAGTCGCGACAGCTCACTTTTAAAGATAGACGCTCTAGAATTTGGCTTTGACCAGTACTCTCGATTGGTTAAAACCCAAGAGTTCCATTCGGATTGATGATCAACCCAAATACCTAATTCATTTTCAGTTCTAAGTTTTGAAAGCAGCATCGAATTCTCGTCTACAAATTGTTTTTGACGCTTTGAAATATCAATAGATTCAAGACCGTCGGTAAGTGTGTTAAAAACCTGGCTTTTTTGCCCTTCGATAAAGACCAAATTTTTTAAAAGAACTGCGAAACGGACATAAAGTTTTCTATTCCATGTGTCCGTTGACTCAATCAGCAAGCGGCGAGGCGGTAGTACAAGTGACTTGTTCTGTTTCAACCACGTGTCAGACACATCAAATATGGGAAACGAATCCTGTAACATATTTTGATTAGGGGGCGAAGTATCGGCCAAAGTTTTCCAAAGACTATGTCCGATGTCCGCTAAACTAACTGGCGAATCCACTTTCCATGAAACTCCTTCGTCGCCTTTGTTCCGCGGTGGCTTAATTAGCAAGGTAACCATAGTATTTTCAGAATTTAAATTTGAAAACGGTGTTTCTGCGGGGCGGCTGTAATCGGATTCACCCTGTAAACCAACGACCACTATATAATTTTGATCCCACAAATTTCTTGTTTTAAGCTGAGTAAAAAAAGTTAAAATCTTATCATCTAGTTTTTCAAAACTAGAAACTTCAGTTTCGCCTTCGTTCAGGGATTCAAGTTCAGAATTGTGGATCAATGAAAAAAATTGAGTTTTATCTTCATTTAAAATATTCAGTAATTTTTCCGTCTGAAATTTGAAATCGACGAAGTAGGTTTTTTTTTCAATGAAGCTTGCATCATCGAAAATATCAAATCCTGTATGCAAACGAGTTTTTCGAAGTACAGATGGACTGCCGCCAAAAAAATAAGTGCGATAGCCAAGGTTGTTGGCGTGTTCTTGTACCGTTTTGACATTAGCACCCAAGCGGTCAAAGCTGCGATGCAATTTGTGTTGGGTCGGATACAATCCCGTCAGAAGCGAACCAAGGGCAGCCGCTGGCTGGGTCGAGGTCGTGTAGGCATGCGTAAACCGAATGCCTTCTTTGCAAAGTATGTTTAAGCCTGAAGCCAAGTTTTGTTTATCATCACCACATGAGAACGTGTTAAATGCTAGCCGATCGATTGCTACGATGATAATTGAAGGTTTTTTGTTTTTTTGACAGCCCGTTAAAGACAAAAGTCCTGCAGTTAAAGCAGCACAGAAAATCCAGACCTTAATTGAAGACAGTTTTGACGACGTCATGAACAAAATCCATACTGTTTGAAACGACGCTTAAAGTAAAGAGGAGCTTACAATGTTTGCCGAAAAGATTTTTGCGATTGCTCATTATGCCGATCAAGTGGTTTTAGTTGTCCTTATCATCATGAGCGTAGTCTCGGTTGGAATGATCTTCGAGCGCTTTATGACGCTTCGAAAAGTCTCAGAAGACAGTTTGCGAATTCGTCTACGGATAAAAATGGCACTGCAAACAAATTCGCTACAAGATTTCGAAGATTTAGC
>JAYTMU010000118.1:0-11609 GCA_043728195.1 Bdellovibrionales bacterium | reverse complement strand
GCTGGCTGGATCACTTTCGGACTTTTTATTTGGGCCCAGGTTTTAAATTCTTTTAACTTTTGCTTGTAACCTTGAGCAGCTTTTAAATTAACGTTTTTTAAGTTCAAATTCTTCAATGTTGCCATTTTATCATTCCAATTTAGGGTTGTTAATTTCACGCTAGCATGCTGAACTTACCTTGTCACATCACGCATTTGGGCTTAAATATCATGGGACCTAACATGGTTAGTCACATGCTTAGTCAGGAGATTTTATGATGAAATTGATTAGCTTTTTTATCTTTGTTGCCGCATTTGTATGGACCTGGAGCTTACTTACTTCAAAAAGCACAATCGGTATGGACATACATGCCGGAATTCAAAGCAAATTGGCCATCATGATCGAAGATACCATTAAAGCTAAACGGCCCAATTCATCTAACTTCGAGCTTAATAAGATCTACACCGAAAAATTAGATGATAATAAAATAAAGGCCTATTTCTCTTACAAATTTACCGACGTCTTAGAAGATCAAGAAAAATCAGACCAGACAATCTCGGGCCAAGCCATCTTAAATCGCAGCCTTTCTGAAGACCCCGCAGTGCAAAAGTGGATTATTCAATCTGTGAAAACAGATTCAAATGCCATCGAATTTCGTGAAGGCACGGTTATTAGCTCTGATGGAAATGAAACCCCTGCACTTCCAGAAGTAACGCCAGCTACGACAGAAAAATCGACGCAGTAAATGTTCGATAAATTTCTCTCGATTAGTGAAAATGGAGAAATTTTTTTGGATCCTGAATCCGATGAAACTGTAAAGCGCATACCTGACATTCTTGAAATTCAGCAAAATATAAAACTAACTGAAAACTATTTATTAACCACAGAGTTCCAAGACGAAACCTATATCGTCGAATCATTTGATCACCCACTGCAGGTCATCGCCGTTGAATTTAAAGAAGCAAAAATATATTTGCAAACAACAACCAACAATTTATTCCTGGCTGAACCTAAAAAATGGTCGGTTGATCCGTGGGACCGTTTCAACGGCATGACAACCAGCGGGGCTCCCTTCGTACTTACTGCAAAAGCGCAGGAACAACTTTTTGATATGTGTGACTCATTCGATGATGAAGGTTTTGTTGCTGAAAATAATTATGTTCCAACCCCACCCTATTACATCGACACACCAAAGATAGAGAAACCAGATTACTGGAGTGATGTGTATGTAAAAGAAGGTAAACCCCGGTGGGACTTAGCAGCCCCATCGCCCGTAATCGTGGATATGTTGCCCCGACTGAAACTACCAAAATCAAGAATTCTAGTTCTTGGTTGTGGTGAAGGCCATGATGCCGCCTTATTTGCCGAAGTGGGCCACGTGGTGACCGCCGTCGATTTTTCAAAAGAAGGCATTCAGCGCGGTAAAGAAAAATATGCGTATTTACCCAACTTAATTTTTCACGAATCAAATATTTTCGACTTACCACAAGAGTGGAATAATTCGTTCGACATCGTCGTCGAACACACCTGCTACTGCGCCATACCACCCGACCAGCGCAGCGAAATGGTACGCCTATGGCGCCGCATGCTGCACGAACAAGGTCAGTTACTAGCCGTATTTTTTGTTATGGAAAAACGTGTGGGACCACCTTTCGGCACCACCGAATGGGAAGTGCGCAAACATTTAGAAAAATATTTTCACTTTTTATTCTGGAGCCGCTGGCGCATGTCGATCGAATCCCGCCAGGGTCGTGAACTTTTTGTGCTAGCGAAGAAAAAGAAATAAAAAGTGAAAGTGGACAGCAACTTGCTTACGAATTAAGTTTATTTATGGATTCAAAAACACTAACTGCGTATGCACATAGAGCTGAAGAATACAGTGCCGAGTGGCTAGCGCAGCCACCGCCAACAGATATCTACGAACTAATTAAAAAGTTTTTTAAGCGCGGGGGAAAAACAATAGATGTCGGCTGTGGAAGCGGCAGAGACACAAACTGGCTAAATGAAAATGGCTATCCCACAATCGGAGTAGATAGCACTAAGAATTTAATTGAGCAGGCCACGTTGCTTTATCCAAATTTGTTGTTTCAAGTTTCTAATTTGCCAGAGCTAACCGAAGTAAAACAAAAGTTTGAAAATGTTTTCTGTGAAACAGTGGTTATGCATTTATCTGCAGATGATATTAAGCAATCAGTTTTGAAATTAAAATCTCTGCTGAACAAAGGCGGAGTTATTTATCTTTCTTGGTGTGTGACTGAATCCAACGACTTTCGTGATTTGGATGGACGACTTTACACCGCATTTGAACCTGCACTAATTCTAGATCTTTTTGAAAACGAAAAAATTCTTCACTTCGAAGAAAAGATAAGCTTAAGCTCGGGCAAAAAAGTTTGCCGCTTGATTGCCTCACTTTAAACGTAACTCTAGAAGCTACATGAATCTTCAACTTAGCTAATTAAGACATGAAAAGATCGTTTTTGCCACTTCTCTGTCTGTACAAGTCTTTGAAATACTTAGGCTAATTGAAATTTTTTATATTTGATAGCTTAGGCTATCATTTTTGATAGGTCGACCTATCAAAACTACTTACACGTTAAAAACGATCAAAAATTTTTATGTGACAGATTCTTTAGTGACCACACTTGGTCGATAAAATATGGCTTTAAACGCACCCTAGTGGCTTTGTAGTGGCTTAAAAAAGAACTTTTAAAAACCTTTTAAAGGACTTATAATGGTCCCTAGGAGGCCTTATGAAAGCCTTGAAATTATCCCAAGATGTTGTGACCCTTGCAGAGTTTAAAAGCCAAGCCGCAACCTTATTAGAGCGAATCGGCATATCATCCCAGCCACTTCTCATTACCCAAAATGGCAAACCAGCAGCAGTTCTATTGTCACCCGCAGAATTTGACCGAATTCAAGAACAGGAAGCCGCTCGCTTTGTCACTTCGGTTAACCGCGGACTTCAAGATGCTGACAATGGCAAAACTTTAACTTCGGCGCAGGCAAAATCTCGTCTTGGTTTAAAAAAGTAAAATGGCAACGGAATTAAAAGCCCGATGGACCGAAAATTCGATTCAAGATTTGCTCGTAATTAAGGAATTTATTTCGCTCGATTCACCTAATCGCGCAGGAACTTGGATAGGCGAGCTTTATACCTCGGGTGAAAATCTCGCGAGCTTTCCCCAGCGCGGTCGAATAGTGCCCGAATTCAATCAAGAAAATATTCGTGAACTTCTGATCGAAAACTATCGTCTCGTTTACCGTGTCAAAGCAACCGCAATTGAAATTTTAGCTGTCTTTGAAGGACATCGACGGCTTAATAAAAAAAATATCAAAAAATAAGATGGGAGGGTTTTACTGTAAGCCGAGTTCTGTTACCTACCATTGTTCCCACATTCCGCCGGTAAGTTGGTAATCATTCCTCTAGATGTACAATTACTTGCACATTCAAGCGATCTGACCCGGAAGTCTTCGGCGAGCCGCCGTTAAATCGTTGAAAATTATCTTGCGAAAACTTTCAACGATTGCGCTTCCCTATTTGATCTTGCTTCGCACAGAGTTTGGCTGTTTTCACTCCACCGACTCCCCTGATTTCTCCCGTTCCCGAAATCAGGCTCATAGCCTTGGATATTCTTTCTGTTCCACTGTTCCTAACCTTACGGCCGAGGGGCGTTACCCCATGTGCTGCTCTTTGAAGCTCGGACTTTCCTCTCCCGCAGGTACGCCGTTCCTTTTCCTCGGAAAAGGAACGGCGTACCTGCGGCAGCGATTACCCGTAAAACCCTGCTAAAACTTGTAGCAAAGAATCCTATGGTGCACAACCAGCAATTGTGATCTTTGTTGAAAAATGTCGAAGTGCGAATTAGGTTTATAACTTACTGAAATTAAAGGAGCTTTTATGAAGCTAGTTGTTGCCTTGTTTGTATTTATTTTAGCCATGAGCTTGTCTTTCGAATCAACAGCCGAAGGGACTGATGCGGGCGCTGACCATGCCGCTGGGCACGGCGATTTATCCACAAAGATGAATTCGCTATTTCCAGAAAAACAAAAAAACCCTGCCGTCGCATTACCGCCGCAACAAACAAAATTAGTCGCGCCAAAATTTTTATCTAGCGTACCAGCAGGTGCCGTAAAATTACAATGGAGCGAGACTTCCGGCGCAACCGATTACCATGTTCAAGTTGCCACTGATCCAAATTTCAAATGGATTTTAGTTAACGAATATTTTGCAAAAGGAACATCATTAGATTTCGCCACTGCGGAAGCCGGCAAACGATATTTCTGGCGCGTTGCTGCTGTAAAAAGTGAAAATATTTCCATACACACTAAATCACTATTCGTAAGTTCGGCATTCGACGCAAAATAATTTTTTCACAGGAGAACTTCCCATGAGCCGAATTGATAATCAAATAATTCAAGAGCAATTAAATTGGCGCTATGCTTGTAAAAAATTTGATCCTACAAAAAAAATTCGTGAAAGTGATTGGAATACACTTGCAGAGTCTTTGCGTTTAGCCGCTTCTTCGTACGGCTTACAACCATGGAAATTTTTTGTTGTGCAAGATCCTGCAACACGACAAGCACTTTTGCCACTTTCCTGGGGACAGTCTCCGGTCACAGAGGCTTCGCACTTTATTGTTTTAACTTACAAAGAAAAAATGGATGAAGCCCATATCGAAAAATTTATTCAGCAAACCGCAAAAACTCGCAGTACTGATCCAGCCGGCTTAGATGGTTATAAAAAAATGATGGTGGGTGATTTAGTCACCGGCCCAAGATCAGCTGAAATTGCTAGCTGGGCCCAACGACAAACTTATATCGCCATGGGTACTTTTCTAACCACAGCTGCAATGATGGAAATAGACACCTTACCTATGGAGGGCTTAGATCCAGCTGGTTATGACAAAGTTCTAAATTTAGCAGGCACCGGGTACAAAACAGTTGCCGCAATTGCTGCTGGATATCGTTCCAGCGATGACAAATACCAGTCTGCTAAAAAGGTTCGTTTCGAATCGAAAGATGTTATCCAGTACAAGTAGCTAAACGCTTGATAGAAATCATTTTTTATCAAGATTTTTTATATCAACAGACACCTGTTCTAAATTTTCTTTTTTTGTGCTTGATATCATCGTAAATTTCGCAGAAGCCAGACCACCTGTTAAATACGGAACAGCTTCAATACCTGCAAAGCCAAGTAGCGCCCTAATGTTGGCCCCCTTGCACTGAACAATTTGTAATTCTTGGTTGAGGGTGTCCATTAAACCTGAACAATCAGCTTTGATTTCCGCACCATTTACATTTAACGACATTTCGACGATTAAATTGCCTAACCGTTTTTTGCTAGTGTCTTTTGATATCTTAAGGATGCCCTGAACTTGTCCTTGCGATTGATCCACAATCAAATGACGACCCAAAATATCGCCTTCTTCAAGCAAGACAGCGTGGCTGATTGACGAAATTAGCAACATAAAAATAAGTAACATTTTCTTCATAAAGCTTCCTTTTATTTGTTAAAATGATGTTCTTTCACTATTCAAACTAGCTAAAAACATTCCAGCCTTAAAATGCGTTTATTCGATTTGAAGATGAAAGTGTGGCCAACCAGTTTACAAAACGACGTTTAGTGCGATCAAAACCTGCCTCTCCGGGTTTCCCCTTGAGATTTCCCCAGCCTTCACAGTGTTATCCACAGGTAATTCTTCTGCATACCCAGTTCCGCTCCAGACCAGTGTTGCTAGCACTAGTGCTTCGATCATTTCTTTTTTCATTTTCTCTCCTTGCACCTGCGTGCGTTTAATTTTTCAAAGTTTTCCACACGACATGTGTGGGTAACTCTGTTGCAGGGAATCTAAGGAAAAACATAAGAGTTGTACAATTCATAATTAACATTAACCTATGACTACAAATGAGTTTACTAAGCCCCACCCTAGAAGCGTTTTGGGCCGTTGTCCGTAAGGGAACTGTCCAAGACGCTTCGAAAATTTTGGGATTGACTCAGACCGGAGTCACTCAGCGTATCAGGTCACTAGAAAAACAGTTGAAGACAACTCTTTTTCTACGATCCAGAAAAGGCATGAAGTTAACGACAGAAGGGGAAGCCCTTCTGCAATTTGTAAAAAGCAGTTTAGATATTGAGGGAATGGCCCTTTCAAAGATTCAAAGGGCAGCAAAAGATAGCATCATCGAAGTTAGCATCTGTGGACCATCAAGTATTTTGCGATCGCGGGTCATTCCCATCTTAAGTTCTATATTAAAAGACTTTCCCTTGCTGCGATTTCGCTACGATTTATCTGACGTCGAAAGCAATTCCAACAAATTAAAAAGCGGTGAATGTGATTTGGCGCTGCTTGAGCATCATCACGTAACCCGCGAAATGGATTCAAAAATACTAAAGGCCGAAAGATACTGTCTTTATGGCCCAGCCTCATGGAAGAGGCGCTTACTTCTAGAGATTTTACAAAACGAATGCATCATCGATTTCGATGCTAAAGATCAGATGACATTTAATCTTTTAGAAAAATACAAATTAAAAGGCAAAGCCCGCACCGAACGCCACTATGCCAACAACACCGATGCTTTGGCGTCAATGGTGGTTGATGGGATAGGTTATTCAGTACTTGCAGAACAGTTCGCCGAGCCTTTAATAAAAAAAAACCAACTGGTAAAGCTGGGTGCAGATTATTTTTATGATTTCAAGGTAGCCTTGGCCTGGTATCCTAGGCACGAAATGCCCGATTACTTTCGCGCAATTGTTAAAGCGCTGCACTAGTGAAGACTAAAGATAGAAGTGCGGTAACAATAGACCCTCGGATGATTCACCCTTCGACATACGCATCTTCTCTACAACAGCTGTCATAGCAAATAAAAATTTCATAATAAAATCCTTTGTGTAAGTGTTAGTCTTCAGGACAATCATCATCACGTCGCATCGATGTATTAAGCTGTGTATCTAAAATGGTATTTTCACCTGTGGTAACCACATCATCTGTTCTATCGTCTTCACAAGGTTGGATTGGAGTTCCCGGCGGTGTTACAGGTGGAGTGCCTGGCGGGGCCGTACCGCCCGGACTGTTTGCAGTTTCTGGTGCACCACTTGCAATCCAGTCATTCAGTTTTTGTTTTGCACTAGCTGATATGGCTCCTGAAGGTGGCCACAACCGTAAAAAAATAATATTGTTAAACCAATTCTTAATTTCATACGCCCTCCGAAGGTTAGTTATCTTCAAGAAATTTAACTACATTTTTTGACAAACTATGTTCATTGCAAAATCAGATTTATCCGCAGTTTTAAAAATGATTTCCATTCGACTAGTTCCACGCCGACTTACTGAGGTGATAACAGCAGCCGAATTTGAATTTGGATCGACAATTTGTGCCTGTGCATATCCTTTGTGAGTTGGAATTTCTAGAATTATTGGATTGGCTGCATCATTTATAAGTGTGCTTTTTAAAAGTTCTTCTAAACGCTTTGCCTTTATGCTCACTTTGCTATGCGTATCCAAAATCGTCATCTCTGCGATATCATCTCCGCGGGTTTTCACCATTAGATCGTAGTCTTTGGTAGTCACTATTCCTTGTAACTGGTTGCTGTGAAACTGCAAAATATTTTCTGCTGTACTTTTATCAAAGCAGATTATGATACGACCATCATCTTGATTATGATTTTCATTTTCGCCCTTTTTAGAGTGTGCGGCGATAAACAAGCCGACTAACTGGCTTTTACCTGACCAAATTTTTTATCGATTTCGATTCCAAGACTCATTAAAAATTTATGTGGTAGCTCTGCACCTGCAAAAACAAATACGTAATTATTTTTAATGGTTACCGAATCGTTTTCTTTTTTAATTTTAATTTCTAATTCACTAATTTCTAAAACTGATGAATTGTACCAAATTTTAACAAGTCTTTTTTTTTCCATGTCTGTAATGCGCCTGATGTTGTCTTCATTGCAGCGATCGAAAGTAGCGCTGCGAACTAGAAGATGGACTCGGTTTTTCCAGCGGGCTTCACCAAGCATTTGTGCAGATTCGACTCCGGCATTGCCTCCGCCAACTACAACCACATCACAGTTTTGATATTGCTCTGGATCCAGCAAGTTGTAAGTTACTTTAGCACTGTCTTCACCCGGAACGCCTAGCTTTCTGGGACTGCCGCGCACCCCCATCGCAAGGATTACTTTTCGGCTGCTGAATTCGCCCTTATTCGTTTTCATTTTGAATCCGTTACCAAATTTTTCTAAACCCATAAACTGGGTTTCTTCGGTTACTTTTAGATTGGTTTTCTTTTTAACGTCATTCCAATATGCTAAAAGCTGTTCCTTAGAAACTTTGTTGGATTCAAACTTCATTTTTCCTACGATTGGTAATTCGAACGGGTGACTCATGACAACTTTTTGGCGGGGAAAATTGTAGACTGTTCCGCCAAAGCCCCCTTGCTCGATGGTCAGATATTTCTTTTTATTTGCAATGGCAGTCAGCGAAGCTGCTAAACCCGCTGGGCCCGCGCCAACGATTATGACATCGTAATCGCATTTTTCACTGCTTAGCTGCGAAAGCGCATGCTGACCCGCCAGAATTCCCTGCTTGATAGCGTTTCGAATTAACCCCATTCCACCAAGTTCGCCGGCAATATATAAGCCAGGAACATTAGTTTCATAGTTTTTAGAAACGCGTGGGATATCCATGCCACGTGATTTGGTACCAAAAACTAATTTAATTGCATCATAAGGACACGCCCGTTCGCATTCACCGTGCCCCACACATTTCGTCGGTCCGACCAGTACCGCTTTGTGATTAATCATTTTCAAGATGTCGCCTTCTGGGCATACTTTCGTGCAAGCGCTACATCCTGCGCAAAGTGCTGGATCAATTTCAGGATGCAACGTAAGCGGTTCATTCATACTTGATTTTATTGCTTTATCCAAAATTTTTACTGCAACTTTATGATGTTTTTCACGTTTAAGAATTTGCAGCAAAACAAAAATGCCGGCCACTATAAAAAAAGTGAAATAGAGGTGATTGGTTAAAAAGTCTAGTAGCCGCTCAAGTTTCATATTTGAAGTTATCGGATAAGTTAAGATCGCAGTTAAATGAATTCTGGCCTTCTTATATTAAATTCGTTAAGCACTAAGTCTGGCCATAAGTTTGACAGTTTCGTAACCAAAAGCACGACGAATGTCGTATAGATCTAACTGTGACTGTATCATTTTAACTATCTAGTAAGTTAATTTATCGTAAATGAGTGAAATCGCCGACAAACTGCTTTACACTGTTAGTTCAGTTGCACAATGCGGCTTTGGTCAATTTTACGATAGGGAACATTTAAATAATGTCGAATCGCCCTTTTTCCATTATTAGTCGCTACATAGGCTTAGCTTGCTTAGCTATCGTTGTGATATTGTTTTTTCAAAATTGCGGTGTCGAACAACCACGGGTTGAGTTCCCTGCTAGCGCAATGACCCCGGCCGCCCATCAAACCCTTAGCGCTGATACTAAGTGCGCCACTTGCCACGAGGGAACTAGGCCATTAGTTCGCACGCTTAGCCATAATTTTAGTCATAGCAGTTCGACTTTCATTGCGCAAGACTGCATAACTTGTCATACCGATAAGCAAACATGGGGCGCAACTTGGGTTGGCGGTCAATATGCGCATGATCCTTATCCGGGCGCATGTCTTGAGTGCCATACAAATCAAATGCCTAAGTCTAATATTTTTATCTCGAATAATACAGCACAACCTTATTTGCATACTGCCGGTGTCGAATGTGCAACCTGCCACACGAACACGTCACAGTTTAATACATTAGCGAATTGGCGCCCAGCACTTGCTGAGCCGACTGGGTTAGTCGGTAGCAAGTCGTTCACTATTCAAACCATTATACCTAGTTTTACGGGTTCTATCATGACCCGACCCCCAGCAATTTCAAATATATTAAAGTTAGAAATCGACCATTCTGATGTACAGGTTTCTGCGCTGGCATGCGTGACTTGTCATTCAAATAGTACAACAACGGGATCATTTGCGGGGGCATTATTTCATAAAAATATTTTGGCTGATCCTGCTAGCTGCGTACAATGCCACACAAATGCAAGGCCTACTGGCGCTGTTGGTGCAAAGCAGATCATGCGGCACGAAGCGGTCGCATGGGTTTCAAATTCAATCGGATCTGTAAATCGCGGAACTGCATCAATGGTACTAGCAGAATGTACCAGTTGTCATTTGAATGCGCCGTCAATGCCACTAGCTGGGACAAATCCCATTCCGAACTCTAAACCGTTTTCGGGAGCTAACTTTCACGCCAACACCACTGCAAATAGTTTAGCATCGTGCTTAGATTGCCACGCTTACAGTCGACCGGCCGGTTCAGCGAATTTTACAGATGCAACCTGGCGGAACAAAACAAATGTTGGGGGCCCGCCATTTACGACATTTGATTTAGCTCGGCATGCACCTAACATTGACTGTGCTACCTGCCATACAGCTCCTAGTGTTGCTAATACTACAGTAGCAAATTGGGCGAATGGAAATTTTATTCACTCGAACGCAAATTTAAATTGTTTGAATTGTCATACTGCGGGCGGCATCACTTCGACTAACCACACTGGCTTTAATTCCAATTGTATTTCTTGTCACACAGGCGCTGCAACACAATTTCCTAATCCTGTTATTGGAAGCTGGAAATTAGGCGTTACCGGCGGAACACTTCCAACTGGTGTTGTGGGGGATAAATTAATTGCTAACGCTGTTACCTGCACTGGAGTATTAGGTCGCGTGCCCAATTGCGTGCCCGCAAGCCCAAATTTAATTATTAAGGGTATGGATCACACGGTAAATACCAACGCAGTTTCTTGTCAAAACTGCCATGGAACTGGTTCGGCAACTGCTGCAAATGGAAAATTTCACACGCGCCCAACAGGCGCAGCGACTTGGACGGCTCCTGCTGCGGCCGATATTGCAAACTGCATAAAATGTCATGATCCTGCAGCCGGTCCGCTTAATGTAGCCACAATTAGAAACATTGGTACAGTTGGATCTTTAGCTAATTTAAATACAGGTGCTGCTCCGTTTGCAGGTGTTCACCATGGGGTGGCTTTGATCGCTGGACAGCAATGCACAACGTGCCATTCGGCGCCGACTGCAGCTGCAGCAACAACATGGAATTCGGCAACAAAAATTCATGCCACATTTACGCAAACGCAAATTGTGACCTGTACTGAATGCCATTATCAACGAATGCCCGCGGGTAATTTGCCACGGAAAATTCAGTTAGTGTATAAGGGAACGCATGTACCACAGCAATTTACTCATACAAGTTTAGTCAGTATGCCAACAGTGGCTTTGCAACAGTGTGCAACTTGCCACACCGATGACGGCGTGTCGTGGTCAACACCTGGAAAAAATACTTTTCACAATAAAGTTTCAGTTACATCAAGTTGCAACACCTGTCACATAGCCCCGCAAGGCCCGGTAACCTCGACGACGACAGGAATTACCTTTAATCACTCTACTGTTGCAAATATTGGCGACTGCGCTACCTGTCACCAGGCCACTATTACTCGGGTTACCAATCGACTGCCAACAGCAATTGACTGGGATGGCGGTACCGCCGCACCAGCAAATTACACAATACC
>JAYTMU010000117.1:0-4719 GCA_043728195.1 Bdellovibrionales bacterium | reverse complement strand
TACGTTCCCACTTTAAAGCTAAGTAAACCGTATTCTGACAGCACCACGCCAGACCCTTGGTGGCAAAAATACAACGTGTCCCCGTCAACATTTCGAACAGCAGCCACGTTTTTTTGTGACGCCAAATCAGTGGCTTCATTCCACATGGAATAAACCACAACATCTGTATTAAAAAGTAAGCGGTGCCACTGATTCAATTGATACTTTGCCGGCACTAGATCAAACAACTGCGGTTTTAACGAACCCTCAATATTTGTCCACCGTGTCGGTGCTGAATTTTTTATAAGATGCGAAACCGGCCCGTAAAAACCTTTACGGCCATGCTCTTCTTCAAACTTACCTTCAGGTATTCCCTTATGGCCTTGGGTGTGATTTTTTCCTTGCGAGTACTGATGCATGTTAGACCTCGATTAATAAATTTAAGTTAAATACCCACGTTCGCGCTGATCGGCTTCAATGGCATCGAATAGCGCCTGAAAATTTCCTTCGCCGAAACCGTCGTGACCTTTACGTTGAATCACTTCGTAGAAAACAGGCCCAATTACGTTCTTAGTAAAGATTTGCAGTAAATAGCCGTGTTCGTCGCCATCAACTAAAATTGCATTTTTTTGTAATCGTGTGATGTCTTCACTGATTTGCGGCAATCGGTCTTTTAGTTGCTGGTAATAGGTCGGCGGCGGCGAATTTAAAAAATGCATCTCATTCCGACGTAAATTTTCTAGCGTTGGGATAATTGCATCTGTTGTCATGGCAATGTGCTGAATGCCAGAACCTTTGTATTCATCAAGGTATTCCTGAATTTGCGATTTTCCATCCGTGGGCTCGTTGATGGGAACGGAAAACTTTGCACACGGAGAACGCATCACTTTAGAAATTAAACCTGTCGCTTTACCCTTAATATCAAAATACCGCGCTTCACGAAAATTAAAAACCTTTTCATAAAAGTCACACCACTTTTGCATTTCACCAACTGGAACATTATTTGTAAAATGATCGACAATATTTAGGTCTCCAACCGGACGAACGTAGGCATCTGCTAAATTAAATTGCCCCTTGTACAGGTCGACATAATTTTTTTCATCGATAAAATAAATCAGCGAATCGCCAATGCCGTAGACGGCAGGAAAAGGGGTTGCTCCGCGGGATTTAGGATCGCCAACAAAAGGACGTGCCCCGCGCTTAACTGCGATTTCGAATGCTTTAGCTGCATCGCCCACACGAAAGCCAGTCGCGCATACCGACGGGCCATGGGTATTGTAAAATGCGGTTGCAAAAGTTCCGGGTTCGCAATTTAAAATGAAGTTGATATCACCTTGACGATAAAGTTTAATTTTCTTATCCAAAATTTCTGCCACTTCAGTAAATCCAAGTTTCGAAAAAAGGTTTTCAAAATAAACGGCATCAGGACCTGAATATTCTAAAAAATCGACACCGTTTAAGCCAACAGGGTTCTGCTCTGTTATTTTTCCCGCGTTCCAGTTAATTTGCGTTACAGCCATGGGTATTTCCCCTTTTAATAGAAGTATAAAAAAATAAATTAGCAACCCTGGGCGGGTAGGTCAAAATGATTACTAAAGTAAACCTGCTAAAATACGATAGGTAAATTTTGATAAAACTTTTGCACAGCGGGATCCACTATTATTGATCGCTGACTCCAACGCACAATATGTAAGCCAGAGGGCTCACGAAGCCTAGATAACGCAACGTAGGCGTGACCGGGCTCCCATAACGAGCCTAAATCACACCAAAGTTCGTCTAATGTGGCCCCCTGAGATTTATGAATTGTTGTGGCATACGCTAAATTTACTGGGTATTGAATGACGCTGGCTTTCACATTTCCATCGGCATCAAGTAGTGAAAACGAGATCTTTTCAACTTTAATTTCACGCCCGGTCTCTTTGCGAACTATTAAATGGTCCGATTCGTAGTGCACTAAAGTTCCACGCGTGCCATTGACATATTTCTTTTGTGGATCATTTTTCAAAAACAGAATCCGACATCCTACCTTAAGTTTCAACTGGGCTGGCACCGGAGCCGATTTTCCTAAAATATCAATGTACCGCTGTTCACCCATATAAATAGAATCCACGACATATTCTGTCTCGGAAATTTCAGCTAATTTTTTTTGATTGTAATTTTCAGACAAATCTCGTCGCGGGAAAAGCCTGGTTCCTGGGTGATCTTCATCGTGATGTTGTGTGTGCTCTTCTAAAAAATCTTTTACCAAAGGGGTTACTTTCCCATCACGCACATCAGAAAGAACTTTCAAAAAATTGTCATCTTGAATACGCTGATTAAAGTGCAGCGCACAGTTTTGAAAATCAGTTCGCGTCCAGGCTTCAGTTAGAAAACACCAATCCCTTTTTTGACCAGTTTTCGTAACTGGTGGCAATTGTCCGAAATCCCCAACGGCAATAATGCGCATGCCGCCCCAGGGCAATGTAGATTCTTTCGCCATTTGCGCCAACTGTTCGGCTACAGAAAAAGCGTCGCCCGGAATCATGGAAATTTCATCTATGATGACACCTTCCACTTGGCGTAAACGCTTCATTGTGCGCGCGTCATTCATGACCCGCTGAAAGGTGGCAGACGTTCCGCCCTCCATAATTCCAAGCCCAAAAAAACTATGAAATGTTCGTCCACCCAAAAGGACAGCAGCAGCACCGGTGCTGGCTAAAATTGGCATTTGTTTGGGGTCAACATTTTCCATGAATTCTTTGATAACATAGCTTTTTCCCGAACCCGCTCCGCCCGTTAGAAAGATATTCTCGCCAGATTTACAAAGATCCAAAGCCAGCTGCTGTTCTTTAGAAAGTGAATTTTCTTTAAGCTTATTTTCGATGAAATCCCCTTTGATGATTAATATTATGACGTGGGCTATTAGCAGACTCAAGTGGCCATAATTTATCGCGGCAAATTATGCGATAAATAGTTGCTGACCGTGCAAAATTCCGTGTAATGTCATTAACCTATGACTTACGAAATGAAGACAAAGACACCGAATCCAAATTTTGCTGCCATCTGCGACATTGAGCCAACCGAGGTTTATGAAAATGCTAGCAAGTTTACGTTGATCGATGTTCGCGAAGCAGATGAATTTATCGGCGAATTGGGTCGCATTCAAACGTCCTCGCTAATTTGCTTGGGTGATATTCCTGCAAAATTGGAATCTATCCCGAAAGACAAGCCAATTATTTTTGTTTGTCGTTCAGGTGCAAGATCTGCGCAAGCATGCACTTTTGCGCACCAACAAGGTTTAGTAAATTCATACAATATGCGTGGTGGAATGATATTATGGAATCGCCTGCAGTTTCAGACAGTCAAAGACTAGCAAAGGGCTTGCAAAGCAAGTTCAGAAGGATCTATGAGACAAAGTAAAGTCTTCGTTAATCGCACTTTAAATTTAAAACGAATTAAATATATCGGTCTTGATATGGATCATACTTTAATTCGCTACAACACGGAAAATTTTGAGCGACTTTCACACACCAAAATTATGGAAAAACTGGTCAGTCGCAAAAACTACCCTGAATCAATTAAAAAATTGCAGTTTGATTTTCATTTTGCACTTCGCGGCCTAGTCGTTGATCGTAAAAAAGGAAATTTACTAAAGTTAAATCGTTACACGGCCATTCGTAATAGTTTCCATGGCGTAAAACCACTTGATTTTAAAACTCACCAAAAAGTTTACAAGTCGACATATATTGACCTTAGCAAAACCGATTATTTGGCAATTGATACAAGCTTTTCGTATTCATTGGCCCATGCCTATTCGCAATTAGTTGATTTAAAAGATTCTGACCCTAATTCTAAACTGCCAGATTATACACAGATGGCTGATGATGTTTTAGATGCCTTAGACGAAGCCCACCGTGATGGATCTTTAAAAGAAGAGGTTCGTAAGAACTTATCAGATTACATAATCAAAGATGAAAGCGTTGTGCGTGGATTAGAAAAATTTAAAAAGCATGGTAAAAAAATATTTGTTCTTACGAATTCAGATTTTCATTACTCGAAACTTTTATTAGATTATGCAATCAACCCATTTTTGAAAGATCACAAATCATGGGTCGATCTTTTTGAAATCGTCATCACTTTTGCGCAAAAACCTAAATTTTTCTACGATGATTTAAAATTTTTAAAAGTAAATCCCGAAGACGGCACGATGACAAATATGGACGAAAAGTTAAGCCCGGGCGTTTACCAAAGCGGCGGAGCTAGAAAATTTACCGCTGATTTAGGACTTGATGGTGACGACATTCTTTATATTGGCGACCATATCTACGGCGATATTTTACGACTAAAAAAAGACTGCAACTGGCGAACGGCAATGATTATTGAAGAGCTTGAACACGAACTAGCGAACAATGTCATAGCAGAGCCCATCATGGATGAAATTGAATCTTTAATGCATAAAAAAGAACCGCTTGAAGATGAGTTAACCGATTTGATGACTCGTAAAATCGAAAAGCAATCGCCGGTTGATGAAAAGCGCAAAGACCAGCTGCAAGATGATATTACGGCTATCGATACAGCAATCAGCCAGCTTATTCGTAAGCAGCAAGCGTTGTACAATCCGAATTGGGGGCAGCTGATGCGCGCCGGTAATGAGGAAAGCTATTTTGCATACCAAATGGAACGTTATGCCTGCGTGTACATGAGCAAAATTGGAGATTTATTTGAACTATCGCCGCGAACTTATTTTAGAGCCCCGCGCCG
>JAYTMU010000116.1:0-5259 GCA_043728195.1 Bdellovibrionales bacterium | reverse complement strand
GCTATTGAACTTCAATAGACAGAACTCGACCTTTGTCATCGCGGCTAATTCGTAAATTTCCGACAACCGCTCCGCTTTTATTTTTTAGCTTGACGGAATCTTCTTGCGGCGTAACTTTGGCTAAATCGTACGAATCGAAATCTTTCAACACAGCAGCATATTCGTTCATAAACTGGGTCGTGCTAATTTCAAGCGGCGCCTGATTAGGCATTAAAGAAATTTTATTAATTTTTCCTTGGTTCAATTGCGCTTCGTAACGGCCTTCGAAAACCTCGAACAATAGTTTGTCTTGTGCATTAGGTTTAGTACCTAACACTGTTTTTGAGTTATTATCTTTTGAAATAGTGTTTGCTAATTCTTGTTCCCACTTAATTTGACTGGGTTCGAAACGTTCACCGAAGCTTGCCACTTGGCGATCTTGTTCGGCAGCTGATGAATTGATAACCAGTTCATTAACAAGCACGGCACCTAAAACCACAAGACCGATAGACATCACTGTAACAAGTTTTTGATTCATAAACTAAGTATGACATGCTTTTAAAAAAAGAACAGGCACCTCGATTTTTGTCGAGCTGCCCCGTGACTTAAAATATGTATTAATGAATGTGATAATTTTGAGCTGTTAAGCTGCGACTTTACGACGACGAGCTTGTGATGGATCAATGTGATACTGCTTCACTTTACGGTAAAGTGTTGCGCGACCAATTCCTAAAGCTTTTGCCGCTTCAGTTAAGTTACCCTTGAACTGAGAAATGGCAGCTTCGATCGCTTTAGCTTCTAAGTCGTCCATTTTCTGTACTTTGTTTTCTGAAGGCACAGGGAAAGAAACGACATTACCCATGTGCGATGTTGTTTCTGCAGTCAGTGGGCTTAAACCACTTGATAATGCGGGAACACCATTTACTAACTGCGAACGAAAAAACGGATTATCTAATCCTTCGCGCCATTGATGGCCTGAATATGTGTAGAAACTAACATCCTCTGCTTCATGTGATTTTTTTATTTTTTCAATCACTTCAGGATTTTCGCTAACGATGTAAACAAATGAACGAGCCATACGGCCTCCCTATTCTAGTTAATGAAGTCAAACGACTCACAATGAATGTATCGGATTGAAATGAAAAAAGTTAAAGGGGTAAAATAAAAAAATTTTATTTACATTAAATTTGAAATTATGTGGATTTTGTTTCACCCTGAGACACACTCAGGGCTTACTGAAATGAAAGTGCAAGACCTGCGCCGTGGAAGCTTGGCCCTAGGACCGGAAATATGACGATCTGATTTTGCGCTGACGTTAAATCAGATTTTTCGTAGCTGCTAGCGCGCGCTATAATAAATCCAAGAAAAGCCCCGGCAACCACATCACTACCCCAGTGAACGTCATCTGCCAAACGAGACAATCCCACAAATGCTGCTATCGGATAAGCAGCTGCACCTACCCGCCACCCATAAGAATATGTCAAAGCAGTAGCTGTCGCAAATGCAGTCGACGTATGCCCCGAAGGAAATGAATGTCGATTTTTACTTTCACCGGGGCGGGGGCGACCGAACGCATACTTTAGCGAAAAGGTTGCTAACGTGGTGTAAGTTAAAGCGCGCAAATGTGATTTATAGTTATCTTCGTCATTATCAAAGTAATATTGAGTGGCCGCAATTAAAAGACCTGGAGCACCCGTACCTAATACATCACCAACAGCGGTTTGTTGGGTTGGCATTTTTTGATGTAGTTTCCAATCGTTGCGAATTTGATCGTCCTGCGGATTTGTTGCGGCAACTGAAATTACGGCCGCAGCTGTAATTAACCCCGATGTCCGATCTAATAAACGCACTACAAAAGGGTCGACATGTTCGTCAGAAAAAGCTGATGCAAAACACAAACTTGATAAAGATAGCAGCATGTAGATTAAAAAAAATAAGCGCATATTTTATTATGCGCTTATTTTTTAATGTTAAGCAATTTGGAAACTTATGATTTAAGGTAAATTATCTGCGGCCTGATTTAATTTTGATTTGTAATTTTGAAATTAAATGCACAGCCATTTTTTCTTGAACACGGCACATTTTTAATTCATCACGGCGATATGATCTTTGTGATGGCGTTAATGTTCCGGTTTCTAATTCCATTTCGTAATCCAATTTACTTGAACGAATTCCCTCAAGCTCTTTCGATTGCTGTTTAAACAATTTAGCAACGCCGCTAACGGGCGCAACTTCAATCCACTCTTCTTTTTGTCGGTACCAAGATACCATACGTAAGAAACGTGCTTTGTTTTTTGCTAGCGTAAAGCGTGGAAACTCATTATCTGGAAGCTCAAGAATGTTTTCTACGGCATCAAAATTAAACTCTTCTTCGTCTTCATTGAAAATGCCAGGGTTGGCCTGCATTGCTTCCTGAATCTCGCGAGCTTCAATTTCTTCTTTAGATAGGCTGTCGCCATCATCATCGCTATCGTCGTCTTCATCGCGCGCTACGCGCTCCATTTTCTTCTTATCAAGCTCAGTGCTGCCAGAGTCAATTTTAGATTCAATTTTTGAACCTATCTGCTCTGCTTTGTCTTGATTCAGTTTATCTTGATTCAAAATAAGATCGCTATCAGTCGTGGACTGGATTTCTGACATTATAATTTCCCCCGTGTGAATTGGAACCTGGTTCTTATACCGCACTTCAACCAATGTCGCAATATGTCAAACACGTTTTAATTGATTATAATGAAATTATTGTAATTCAGCCAGGTACTAAATGATTTAGATTTAGCCTGAAACAGTAAATTTTTGCTAAAAATCAGAAATGCTTTCAGTCAACTCGGGATGATCAATGAAAGGATTTCGATTATTTTGTAATTTGAAAATCTCTTCGTTTCGTGTGACTTCTTCTGTATCCACCGGAAATTGCTTGTCCCAACGCTTCAGGATGACCTCTTCGGCAGGTGATATTGCAATGTCGTAGCGAATAGAGAAATAGAACAAGGCGCGCGCAACATGGCCTTTGTGACGATCTGGTGGTTCAAATATAGGTGCAGAACCCGCCGAGCCTTCACCAAACCGCGAGGCCGAGCACTTTGCGTTTTGGCGATCGCGTTCGACTTCACCAAAGATATGGTTTCCACGTAGCGAATTCATCTGTGAATCAGTAGGAAAAAGGTGATGTAAATCGGCCTTTTGCAATTCTTTGGCGTAGCGATTGGTAAAGCGCGACTGCGGCCACGTGTGTTCAACGTTAATTACCGTGTTATCTGGAACAATACCAGGGCCCGGCTTACCGGATTGACCAAAGTCCGCGCCTTGATAAATTCGGTCACAGTACATTTCTTTGATACCGTAATTGCTGCTGTCAACTTTGACCAAATAAAATGTTCCGAAGATAAATTTGCGAGCGCCATTATAACCTAGTGATGTTTGCACTGAGCAGTTTTTTATTGAATCACATTTAGCAGCCAATTGGTCGGGCTTGCCGGCAACTTTAACATGCCCAGACTTTAAGATATTTTTTATAGCTACTTTTAGTTTTTCATCGTGGTCTTGATGTAAAATGGACGCATAAAACTGTGCTCCGTAATACGCCTTAGGCTCGGTGGCTTGAATTTCTTCGCCTGCAACTGCAACTGAAAAACGAAACGCGACAGAAAATAGAACAGAGAAGAACGCTAAATGAATAGTCGTCTTTTGCATCTTAACCCCTTTGTAGTCAGGCCTATTACGGTGCCCGGTAGAAACGCTGAACCCTATTTTCAGCTTATACTTAGGTAACTTGAGGTCACAGTTACACCATGAAAAAATTGTTTCAACAAAAAAATCTACATTTTTGGTCAGATTTGGGTTTTGACGTGGCGAACCATTGCACAGATCGTACTTTACTAGCTAGCCGTTTTCAGGGCGACCTTTGATTGGCCAAACTGCTGCTTGGGTAATGTGAAAACTAGTTTCGTGTTTTCACATTTATAATCGAAGAACATTCGACCACCATGATTTTCAACAATGCGTTTGGATAGACTAAGTCCAAGACCAGTTCCTGAACCAGCACCTTTCGTGGTGAAAAATGGCCGCATCACTTTTTCTTGATTAGTCGCAGGAATTCCTTTGCCGCTATCAGTAATTTCTATTCGAAGTTGTAAGCCATCTTCGATAATCTGCACGCGAATCCATTTTTCGGAAAGATTCTCGATTGCATCGAATGAATTATTTAGTGCATTTAATAACACCTGTGAAACCTGGATTGGCAGGCAATCTAACACGTAATTCTTTTCTAATCCTACTTTTGATACTTCAACAGACTGCGTGACTACCCGAACTTCGCACAATGCAATAGTCTGTTCGATAATTTCATTTAAACTAGCGCTTTCGAAAACTTCTGAAGACGTATCTTTGGCAAATAGTTTAAGTGATTTGATAATTTTTGTAATTCGCACGGTCATACTCAGTATTGTTTCTACGGACTTGGCATATTGGGTTTTATCGTAAAAATTGGCATCAAGCTGCGTTTGCATGATCTGAGCGCGCGCTGAAATGACAGCCAATGGGTTGTTAATCTCATGAGCAAGCCCACTGGACATCTCGCCAAGGGAAGCCATTTTAGCATTGTGTTCAAGCTTTGCATTTTGGCGCTCTAGATCTTGCTGAGCTTGCTTTAAATCTTCAATGTCAAAAGATGAGATTATGATTCGTTCGTTCTGCCCCTGGATTTGCAGTTTGCGAAAGATGATATAATGTGTGCGAAGACCTAGGACTGTTGGCATCGAAAATTTTTTCTGTTGTCTTACTAATCCAGAGTTGGCAAACGAAACCAGCGCTTGTGTGAATTCGGATTGGGGATAAACATCCTGAATAGTTTTGTTTAAAAAGTCTTTGTCTTGCGCTTTCAAAGTGGCAGTTACATAGGAATTAACTTTAACGTAAATACCGTTTTGAATAACACTTAGTCCGCCAGGGATGGCATCGATTACATTTTGCAAATCTTGATTGAAAAGTTGTAGGTTGGCCCAGGTCTTATATAAACTTTTCTGCGCAAAAAGTGAATAGGCGGTAAAAATTAAAGTTCCAATTGTCCCTAAAACGGCAGCTTTTGCATCGTGAAACACGACAATGAATGATACCAGCATGCTTAATTGCAACGGAAGTTGAAATATCATGGCAATACGTGGCGCTACGGACAACGTTAAAAACGAAGCCGCGCACAAACTTAAAGGACCCAAAAAAATAAATGGTAGCATCATCGTTGCCGTTTTATTACTAAGAGCCATATCAATGAAGAATATGGACCAA
>JAYTMU010000115.1:0-5920 GCA_043728195.1 Bdellovibrionales bacterium | reverse complement strand
GATAACCATGTGGTTAGCCATTTCAATTGAACTTTTAGTTTACAAAATTTCATACGTATGACCTCTTTTAAAAAAATTCTACTTTTTGTTTTTTTGCGTCGGAGCTCCGCCATTGCAATTTCCATTTGGACAGTTATTTCCAGCTCCACCCTCGCTAGGAATTCCCGGAGGCGGTGGTGGTGGCTTCGGACAATTTGATAAATCCAGTGAACCGTCTGAACACGTTGGGATATCCGTACACTGACACGTTTCCGTGTAGATCCTTTGTGGAGGCGTGCATTTTTCTGATGCTGGACAACCACACGTAGGGAAAGTTCCAATTTTGGGCGCCGGGCACGACTGCGGCGGCGGGAAATTCGGAGGTGGTTTCACTGGCGGCACACCTGGTGGTGTAACCGGCGGAGTTACTGGCTCTTCAGGTTTCGTGATTGGTACTTCTGGAGAATCTTTCTTCTTCTTTTTGAAAAATACAGCTAGTAGCGCAGCTATGCCTAAGCCTCCAAGAATCCATTTCCATAAATCACTTTTTTTACAAAGACGCTCGACATCTTCTTGCGGAGTTCCTGTTGGAACAATATTTCCGTCTTTACCATCACAACGACATTGATTTGATTCATCGCTATCAATAAGTAGCGTTCCACCCGGGCAAGCTTCACGGCTGGTTACTTTCTGACCGTTAGCTTCTTTAGGGTCCAGCGGTAATAGTGGCGGTACAATAACTGCGGGAACTTCACATTTACCTTTAAAGCTGGTCGATTTTCCGTCGGTTGTACATTTACAAAGTCCTGTGCCTACTGAATCTTCTAACTGGCGTTTATTAAGTGCTGTTTTAGTTACGTCATCGCCCAGGCTATTTTTAGCAACGACAACTGTCGAACCAGTCATTTGTTCATCTTTAGCATAGGCACCGATGTAAGCTGAACCATCCGGGCAAGCTTTAGAACGAAATTCAGCAACAAATTTTTCTGTAAATAACCAGCGACGATGCAACTGATCACACGCGCCTTTTTGCTGAGAATCCGCTTGCATTAAAGCGACGTTTTCATGGCACGATTTGATCGCGCGATTAACTTCATCTTCGTAAACTTGCTGCATCGACACCATTTCTCGGTCAAGTTCAGCGTCCCATTTTCCGTCTTGAAACATGGCTAACAATTTTGAATTTCGGTTTTTATCGCCGTGCTTAAGTATTCCGGCAATAAAATCTTTGGTCATCGCAAAATCAGTTTTTCGCTGATCTTCTTCAATCATTTTTTGGCGCACAGTTGCCGGCTGAACATTTGAATAGTCCTTACCATTAAATTCCATAGCTAATGCTGATGAAGATAACGGGCTGGCCTTGTCGCACTTACCTTCGCGGTGAGTAGCTGTTTGTAATTCAGCGTCATTTTGATCGACACATATTGGCTTACCCTCCGGAAAACTATACTGCATCGGATTACACGCACGCGACGATTTTCCATTGGTATTAGTGCAATCGTTATTGGCTTCACGCACGTAAGAAGGAGCTCCAACTGCGTCGTACATTCCTAATGCAATATCCAAAGAACACAAACGCCGATTTTTTCCATTTGAATTATCACCGATGCCCTCGGCACCAACATATCCTGCAACGATACACGTCTTCGCAGAATCTGGAATATTTATCCGTTTTCCACCGCTGGTTTTACTAACTCGGTTTTTTCTATTGTCTTTCGGTGCATCAGCAGTTTTAACGGCCACAACAGGCGTTGGGGCTGGCGCTTGTGCATAGGCATCATTACCAAAAATAAGTTCCATAAAGTTTTTGCTTGTCGGCTTTCCACTAGAAGTCGCTAAAACTTTTTGCGCTGTCATGTGCATCATACGCATTTTCACAATATGTCCCGCGCGTTGCTCTAAAGTCATCGAGCTCCACATCATTGGCGTGATCGTCGGAAAGCCTTTGAAGCGCGAAAAATCACGCATCTGCTGCATGCTTTCTTTAGACATCGTTTTTTTAGCAATTGGACCCTGCGCTTTTTTAGCTAGCGCATCGTATTCTTTTTTAACTTTGATATCATTGGCCATCAGGCGCTTAAAAATATCATCTGGTCTTTCTAGATCGGCCTCTGATAAAACCTGGTTATTGAACTTAGCCCAATTGTCTTTTTTTCCGAAAAACTGTATGCGATTTGTTTTACCGTTTTGCGTACTTTGCAAAACCGAAATTTCACTATTATCAGTCGCTTTAGCAGAGCTTACTTCAAACGCAGGCATTTCAAGGTTTGGATTTAGCTTAACGAACTGTTCAAGTTCTTGGTAAATATGCGGCGGATAGTAGGCTTTCGATTTTTGCCAAAACTCACCCACTGTGGATTTTTTATTTAAGCCAAACTCTTGAATCATTTGGGCTAATTGCTGCTTCGATAATTTTTCGGCTTCGGCACCCAAGGCTACTGGAGAAAAAACCATAGTTAGCCAAGAAAGGTGGGCCGCTACCCATTGAAGTTGTTTTAGTATATTCATTAAAGCCCCTTTTTTCATGCCTACTTTGGCAGGATAATCTCAAAACACGTCACTTTTTATATCGGCGTATCATATTAAGAGCTTAAGCCTTTTGGGTTAAACCATTATGTTACACTATAAAACACAACCGATACGTTTCATTTTAATACAGTTATTTTATTGACCCCGACTTTTTAGCCACCGACTTAGATCCTGCTTAAACTGTGAGTTTAAATCGTTGAATTCAAAACGCGCGGATGCGTCTAAGTTCTCGACCACAGTCCCGGGTACTTCGACCGCTGAAATTTCTGGAAACTTCAGCTTAATCACTTCATTTTTTTTCAATTGGCTTGGCGAATCGAAAGTAATTTTACAACCAGAAACTGAAAGCGATTCGGTTATGGCTTTTACACCTGCGCAAACAACCGAGGTTCTAATATCAACGCGGCGAATATTTGATAACCAATCAGCCCGTCTGTCCAAATACGGAAAGCGAAAGTAAAAGGCAATGATCAAAACGCTCAGTGTGCAAATAATTGCTAACAAAGAAAAAACTTTAAGAAAAATAGGATCTATAGAATTGCTGTCTACATTGTAAAGCCGGTAGGCATTGATAAATAAAATTAACAACAAAGTCATGATTGCGACCGACCACGATAATTTATGCGGTCTAAATAATAATACTCCGGTAATAAAAAGTAGTCCTAACCAAATCCATTCCAAAGCTGGAATAGTTTGTAGGAAGGCCATAAGAATAGAAGGATTATACCAGTTGCTAACACCCGACCCTGCAAAGCTAATAAATATATTTCCGGCCGGTGCTAGTAAAAAAAGAATTGCTAAAATATAAACGCCGGTTGGCTTTTTCAATGCTGTTGAACTCATGCTGCCCCCAAGCCACTAGCTTAGAAGACTTCGAAGAATTTAACTACATTCTACAGAGTTAAGCCGGCCCAAGGTCTAGCACACAGGACTATTCTTTCTTAGGAATTAAAGCGGGCAAATTTCTAGTGGAACTTTTTCCGCAGTCAGCTTGTATATCTGATCGATTTCTTCATTGGTAACTGCAATGCATCCCTGCGTCCAATCGGCCTGCGGATGCTGCGCTTTTACAACTTCGGGAATTAAATTATCGATAAATCCTCTTGGAAAACCATGAATCATGATATCTCCGCCGGGTGATACATTTAACTTACTTGCAAATTCAGTATCTTTTTTATTTGGATAAGACACCCGCAAAGCCTTGTAGTATTTCGACTGCGGATTTTTCAAACTAATTTGATATAAACCTTCCGGCGTGCGTCCGTCACCTTGTTTTATCTTAGGACCGTTACTTGCGCCAAAACCAAAAGCTACAGTATAGGATTTAACTAGCTCGCCATTTTTCAAAAGATATAATTTACGACGCTGTTTTGAAACCACAATTCGGTCAATTTGCGTGGCATCTGGGTTTAGCGAAGCTTGATCAACTAACGCCATATTGTCAGCGCAGTGGGGCGTAATATCGATACTTTTTATAACGGCAATAGCGTCGCTAAGGCCTAGAAAGAAGCCGGCTGAAAAACCACAAAGTATAAGAAAAATTCGAGTTAAGCTCATGGGCTTGGCAGTTATAGCATGATGGCCCTTTTCAAGTCGAAATTTCATGCAGACCAATCGAATAATCTTTATAAAACTGCGCCAAAACTTGAAAATTTTTTAGAACTGTCTAATCTTTGGACGATCACACTTTCTTATTTTTGTGGATCACCCCTATTTATGCCGATCTACTTTTACCCGCTGCGAAAAACAGGTGCTGCTTGTTTAATCCATGCGGCGTAGTAGTTTTTTCTAGGTTTGTAGTTTACAAAGCCAAAAGCTTCTAAGACGTTTTGTTTTAAGTAGCCTATGCACTGTTTAAAATCCTTACCCCAGTTGGTTATGCGAGAAAAAGGCCGAAACTGCCAGAAGCCTTCTGGTGTTTGGTGAATGGATCCATCGCCCGGGGCTACTTTCTTACGTGCATCAGCAAACACTTTAAAGCTTTGCTGATCCATGGTGTGGCTTTGATGAATGCTATGTACAGTGTCCTATTAGTAATTCTTAAAAGTAAATGAATGTGATTTGAGGTTATAGCTTTCTGGTAAATTCTAACCCCAAATTTTTTGCTAAACCGCACAAGTATCTGCTTAATCGCTTGGTGATTACGCTTAGCTAAGAAGCTATCACGACCTGTCGCCCAATCACTACGAAGGACTAAGTGAATAGAATCCTTTTTAGATAGTGGACGTTTTGATTTTCTTTTCTTAAAAAGTAAAGCTCCGCCGAAGAATTTTTTTTGTTGATTTGGAAATAGTGTTAGTTGCTTAATTTTTTTCATCTTAGTGAGTTAATACTTCAAGATTTGGGGCGATGCCCTAGATGCCGCGATAGAAGAAGGATTCAGAGTGATGTTCGGTGATCGGATGTTGGATATAAATAGGGTAAGTTAGATAGACGTGGTTATATTTCCGTCATAGACTTAGGGCAAATATCCTTTCGCTTTAAAACTCTTATTTGTCTTAAACTGAAATGTAGCATGTTTGCTAAAGCATTTTTATTTCTTACATTACAAGTCATCGCACAGGCATCCTGCCTACCGAAAGCTGCGCTCTCGGACTCTCACTTCTGCGGATGCATCACGCATCTGCAGACCTAGATAAAATTGAAATCGGCGAACTCTGACCTGGATGGTCATGTTTACGGGATTAAAAGGGCGGTTGTCCTTTTTTGCCTGGAAGGCAAATATTGCTTTCCATATAAAATCCACATAAGTTGGAAAGATCCCGATATAACACGTTCGAAAGGCTTTCGTGAACGACCGAATTATCCAGACAACGCGCCTGTATCAAATCATGGACCTTGAAACCTACATACTGCTTGCACTGCTGGGCTTAATTACCTATTTGTTTTATCGTTTTTTTCTTCGGAAAGTGTCAGAAGAACGCCATCGCAATTTACGGATTCATTTCAAAAACCTAGTGAATTACTTTTTAATATTAAGTGCGTCCTACGGATTATTTTTCCTGGCAACACAAACTCCTCACATTGAACTTGTGCGCCGATTAATTCCTTATCTTGCTACGGTTTGTTTTTTTTCTGGTGCTATTTTTTTCGTAAAATGCAGCCGGCTTTTGGTGCTGCAATACCTTTTTCTAGGTTCTATGCGCGCAGGTGTGCCACTGTTGTTGGTAAATATTTTTTCGCTAGTGTTATCTATTCTAATTGGTTTTTGGGCCGTCAACACCATTCTTGGAATGCAACTAACCCCATTACTTGCCACATCGGCAGCATTTTCAATTATCCTTGGTTTAGCTCTGCAAGATACTTTAGGAAATTTGTTTGCAGGAATCTCGCTGCAAATCGATAAAACATTTGAAATTGGTGATTGGCTCGAGGTCATGAGCGGCACGACCAAAACTGTAGGCCAAGTCAA
>JAYTMU010000114.1:0-13421 GCA_043728195.1 Bdellovibrionales bacterium | reverse complement strand
ATTCGCCAACCTAAGAGCAGCGAAAAGCTC
This sequence comes from Bdellovibrionales bacterium, assembly GCA_043728195.1. Taxonomy (GTDB): domain Bacteria; phylum Bdellovibrionota; class Bdellovibrionia; order Bdellovibrionales; family Bdellovibrionaceae; genus Pseudobdellovibrio. The sequence goes on along the minus strand of JAYTMU010000114.1, from coordinate 13,391 downwards.
TTGCATATATGCATATGACCGAAAAATCCTTGTCCGTTTTGAAAGTTGAATCCAATCTTAGATTGTTCTGAATAGATACATGAGACATCTTTCTCCCGATGTTTGCCGTTGGCATAGTGTTCCAACGGCAAACATCGGGAGAAAGATGTAACAAATAGCTCGGGTCCAATCCGTTTTTCGCTAAGAAAAAAACTTTGGGATGATTTCGTAGATAATATTTGAGTGTCATACTCTTCCACTGCCACGATGGCAGTGGAAACTGGGGCTCGGGGACTGGTCCCCGATTGTATGGATGCAGATACGTCGGATCTTAAGTGAACGGCATTGGCTTATAGGTATACAACTTTCAGAGGAAAAAAATTGCACGCAGTATTGATGTATTATAACCCTGTTCACTGCCAGACTTTACAGTTTACTGTTTACAATTTACAGTTTCGTGCGTTGCTTCAGAAAGTCAGGGTTTTGATATAAACCATCTAGTTTTTCTGCCGCAGCAGAATAGCTGGCTGAATTTTTAATGTGGCAAGTGCTGGCACGTAGGATCCTAAAAATGCAAGCCCTAGCGAAATGCAGACAACCAAAATAACAAAGCTAAAATCAACTAATGCAGGGATAGATGAATCGTAATAAATATTAGGTAAAATATTTACGGGGTTGTATTCTAAGTACAAACTGATACCCAAGCCTAATACTGTCCCCAATGTAATTGCACTGCCTGAAATCCACAAACCCATCTTGGTAAATAACCATAGCGTTTTATTTTGCGATAAACCCATCGTCTTAATAAGCGCGATATCACGCCGCTTTTGCGACAGCAGCAGCGCTAGCACCGTTAATATCGAGGACGACGCAATCAAACCGGCTAAGCCTAAAAATACTCCGATCATGCTTTTTTCCATTAACAGGGCAAAAAACAAATCAGAATTTTTCTCTTGCCACGTTTCGGCTGTAATATTTTTTTTAAGCAATTCTTCTTTAATACCTTCAGCGCTGCCAACCGATGCCAACCAAATGTGACTTCCACGCTTTAAACTTAACGTTTTAGAAAAAGACTTTAACGTATTTTCGGCATTATACAAAATGAGTTTTGAGTCTAAGTCGTAAAGGTCTGTCGTTAGAATTCGCTTTACTATTACTTTTTGAAATAGCGGAGTTTCTAACGAGCTAAGTAATAAAGTCTCGGGGGGAATCAAAGTAATTTCGTCCCCTTCAAGTAACCCTAGCGACCTTGCTAGATCGACACCGACGGCGACCTCACCCTCTTGCAGGATCAGCGTTGCAAGATCGACGTCAAACTGTCCTAGTTGTGCGTACTGGGGTTCTTTGTTTTTTAAGTTTTTTAAATGCTGCATCCAAATTTTTAGACCTTCAGAATTATATCCTGTTGCTTGAGCGCCACGAAACTGTCCATCGATGGTTCTAAGTATAAGATCAAAGTTATTAAAAAAAACTATTTCACTGTTAGGCGCTAACTCCTTCACAATATGATCCTGCGGAATGGATTGATACGTTGTTAAGTGGGGCTCAAGCGAAATGATTCTTTTTTTTATATTTTGGTTCATGCCATTCATCACAAACAGCACCACGAAAAATGAAGTTATAGATAATACGATCGCAATAAAAGAAAGAATGGTTATTCGCCGAATCAACGAGCCCGACCGCTTAGACAAGATTAATCGCTGAAGAAATAACAGACTTAAATTGTTTGTAAAGTTATTTACTGGCATAGGCCAGCTAAGTATGGCCGAATAAAAGCTAGAAGTTAAAGATTTTCTTCTGATCTAATTTCTCTTCGAAATACAGTAAGCCGTCTTCAAGATGCATAATGGCTACATCCATGTGACGCAGGGCTGTGGGATGATGATTAGTTAAGTAAATGTGCCTTAAATTTCCACGTCTTTGTCCAAATTGGATTAAATCTAGAATTTCTAAGAATAAAAATTCCGAAAGTCCCATGGCGGGGTCTTCGAGCAGAAGCATCTGTGGTTCTTTACTAATAACTGAAATAAGCTGGATAGTTTTCTGTGATTCGTACGTCAGCTGCGCAAATTTTTGCGGCGCTAGTTCAGTCATCTGAAACTGCTCTAAAAGTTCAAACATGCGTTCAGGTCTAATGCCGGCGTCATTAAGAATGTTGTTAACTGTTTTTTGTGGGTGGGGCCGGTTGTGATCAAAGTAGCACCCTAAAAGTTGGTGCGGTAGCACATCGCTAAGCTCATCGTTAAAAATATCTTTTTCATTCCATTTTATGCAGCCTGTTTGTAGTTTCTGTTGACCCGCTAGGATTTGCAAAAAGTGTAACGCGTGGTTTGGATTTGAAGATTGAATCAGGACATTTTGATCAAGTGGCAATTCAAGATCCACGTGGGTAAGTACCGGGTCAAATCCATCGGCATGATAGGTTGCATCTTGTAAGTGGACGGCGTCAAGCTGTGGTGGTTTACATGTACCCATTTGGTACATATCGGAAGCTTTGAAATTTACTTTAGCTGGTTAGTTCCCAGCTACGCTGGTTAATTTGCAGCTACGCTGCTGACTAGACCAAGGGCCCAGTAAAATGACGACTTAACTGTTTCCAGTAACCCATCTAAAAACCCAAAATCTTTCTTATTTGTCACCGTCATCTTTGCGATTCGAATGTCACGTGGATAGACTTCTTGAAAAATACGATGCGCGCGAAACATGTGAATTCGTGATGTAATCAGCAGTATATTTCGACACTTAAGGGCTTTTACTAACGCTAAGCTTTGCACAGCATTTCCGTACGTGCTTTCGGATTTTTTATCTAAGATGACATCGTCTTCTGACACATCTGTATAAAAAGGCAGGTGCGGAAAAATTTGATTTAATTGGGCTTCTTTATAAACACCAGCAATAACTAATTTTTTAATCTTTTTTTGTGCCAGTACTTCAAAGGCCTCACGTATGCGGCCAGACGAACCAGTTAGGACCACGCCGCAATCAAAAGACGATGTAATATCACTTAGTTTATTTTCGGGCTCGTTTACGATCTGATAATATTCGGTGGCAAGCGACGAGCTTATCAGCCCAATGCCTAACGCTGCAAGGACCCACCGTCTGACTGATCTCGAATTTAGAATTTGGTTTAAGGTCAAAAACTAAACCGCATTTTTGTTGGCAATCACTTCAATTTCAACGTTAACCCCTTTAGGTAAACCCGAAACAGCAATTGTCGACCGCGCCGGCGGATCTTTGGTAAAGCGCTTCGCGTAAATTTCATTTACAGTCGTAAAATCGGACATGCTAGTTAGAAAAATTGTCGTCTTAATCACATGGTTAAAATTAAAACCACTAGCAGTTAAAACAGCATCAATATTACTTAAAACCATTTCGGTTTGCTGCTTTATATCACCTGTAAAAACCTCTTGGTTTTTTGGATCGATTGAAATTTGTCCCGAGCAGAACAAAAAATCATTCATTTGCACGGCCTGCGAATAGGGCCCAACAGCTTTAGGTGCATGATCTGTGTGAATTACTTTTTTCATAAAATCTCCTTGTACGTTATAGTCTTTTAAAAATAAAAAATAAGTCCGGCACGAAACGGATCGTCTGCTACCGTTTTAAACCTAACATCTTTCAAAGATGCAACGCCCACTCCGCCTTCGAACGTAAAACCCAAATTTTCAAGACCTGCGAAAAAAAACTCGGTACCAAATACTGCTAAAAGTTCGAAACCATTTTGCTTACCGGTGATGGGCTCTTCGTAATTAACTAAGCCAATTTGCGCGCCGGTATAAAAGCCCAAATTACTTTCCGTGAAAATCACTTTCCGAACTCCGGTATGCAATTGAAATTTTGAATAATCTTTTTTGGTGTCTAATCCAACGCCGCCGGTAAATGCTAAATCCGGGGCGAAAAAGTAAACCCCCGCAAGTGATGGTAAGTTTTCAGAGGTATTATTTTTTATGCCTATACCCATTCGGTGCACCATATCTTTTCCGTAACTTTTATTAGACACAAGCACCATCAGCACAGCAAAAATGACAGCGGTAATTTTCATTTTGAATCCCCCCCCTAAAAATATTAAGTAAGCGTAACAAAGCTATAATAGCCGAACTAGCACTGTGTTTAGATTGACACTGTGACTCACAGATTGTCTGATGAAAGTTGTTTAAATTAACAAGGAGATTTCATGTCTGTAACTGTGATCATGAGTTTTATGTCTATAATTATCGCAACTTCGATTTTGAGTGTGCCCACTTTTGCAAAAAGAAATAAAGCAGAGCCTACAACAAAGACCACCCTGCAGACGTCACCGGCGACGCCATCACAACCCGTAGGCGACGCGCCCATGGTCGAATCAAACGCACAAGCTATCAAGTACGTGATAACGTCAAAGCCCAGCGAAGAAAAATTCGAGCAAGTGCCAATGATGTTGTCGCGCACATTAATCGCTGGCGAAACCACAACGGAATTAAAAAATGTCTCTTACGGTTTACGAAAAAAAGCGGTATTTGGCTTAGTCCCCGTTCGTGTTTACACACTTCAGTTATTAGCTGCCAATCCAGAAAAACTAGTACGCACAGAAGATGGCTTCTTAGCATCGCTTAAGGACGCGGGCCCGGTGCAGCTGCGCATGACTTTTTTGCGTGATCTGCCAGGCCAAAAGGTTGCCGATTCATTTAAAGAAGGGCTAGAGGCCAACAAGATCAGTACGCGCTCGATGTCACCAGAACTTGCGGCTGTTATGTCAGAAGTGGCTTCAATCAAAAAATTTACCAAAGACGAATCATTTTCAATCACAGCTGTGTGGAATGCCAACCAGGTTTCTTTATTGTTAGAAGATCCTGTGCAAATTAAAACGTTTAACGGATCACCCGCTTTGGCTGAAAATATATTATCGATTTGGTTTGGCAAGCCTGCTGACAGCAAACTAAAAGATTTAAAGATCGCTTTAATTAAATAGTATATGAATGGTTAAATTACTGGGTTTTGTTTGCTACAAAGCCTTTTACTTTTTCGTTTTCACTAGAATACTGCACTTGAATCGGCTGGCAGCAGACCTCGCAATCTTCGATATAGAGCTGCTGTCCTGCGACTGAAATATCCAGAATCATCGAGATCTTTTCAAGGCAGTAAGGGCATTTAAAAAACTTTTCGATCTCTTCCATGCTTTTCAGCTTAGTTTTAACTTAAAAAATGGTCAATCGGACGTTAACCCTTGATTTTAAATCGTAGACTGATTATAGATTAGTACGTTTTTTAATCAATGTGGTGGCCATAGCTCAGTTGGTAGAGCATGGGATTGTGATTCCCAGGGTCGCGGGTTCAAGCCCCGTTGGTCACCCCAAATTCCCCTTCGGGTTTTGGATTTTCTAAGTAACTAAAAACAATAAACATATCTCAGATCGAATAGATTTCTTCTCGCAATCTGTGAAACACAAAACAACACGATGAAAAACTTTGCCAGGTTCAACTTTAGGTTTAACTAGGTTTAAGTTTTCAGACATAAAATTTTTTGAGTTTCATTTTATCCAAAATTGAATTGACCCTAAGTACGGACAGCTCAGGCCTTTAATCCCTGAATTGTGGTGCTATTTGGGGACAGCCGTCCCTGTTTGGGGATTGCTGTCAAAGAACCTTATTTTTTAATTCAAAATGAGGTTCCATGAAATTAAGCACAACCCTAAACTCACTTTGTAAAAAACGTCGCATGACTTTATCCGAATTATCTAGGCGTTGTGGCGTACCAAAACAAACCCTTCATAATTGGACTCTCGGTCGTCGTTCGGTCAACCCAGACCAACTTCGGAAGGTTTCGCAAGTCTTAGAAGTATCGGTACATTTTCTTTTGTACGGCGAACAAGATCCATTCGAGATTCCGAATGAAGAAATCCTAAAAGAAATTTTTTCGGGTGACGTGCGCGTGACATTACACCGCATTGAAAGAAGGAAAAAATGAGACCTATTTTCATTTTGTTAGCCTTGCCAGCATTAGTCTCATGTCAATCAAACCAAGTTGATACAAGCGATCCATTTCAAACAGTGCAGCAGTTGCTTCATTCTGAAAAGTATGATGAAGCCGAAAAATACTTAGAAGACAAACCAAACTTTAAAAACACTTACTGGGCGTTACCAACTATTTTGCAAAGCAAAAAATGTTCAATTTCTATAGATTCATGCGATAAAAATTTAGCAAATTTGCAGTCGGTTTTAAAGTGCCGCCTACAGATTGAAAAATCATGCCCAGACAGACATCTGTCAGATACTGTTGAAAATAAAAAAAATGCTCAAATTAATAAAACTGAAGAATTAGAAAAGAATTTTAAGCCAGCGGCCATTTATCAAAAGCAATGCGAAGCTGGCAGCAGATGGGGCTATGAAGTAACGACTACGCCGAAATCCTGTATTATGTGTGCTTCATCTCTATCGATAAATTGGGCGAATGTCACAGGCGAGTTTCTTGAAAAGAGCAGTTGTGAAGAAGCTCGAATTCTGGCTAACGAAAATAGTAAGTTTGTTCAATCAACTCAGTGTTACAGCCGATATATTGGTGACGATAAATTGATTCCGCTTTGGAAAACAAAAGTGATGCATATAGATCGGCCACATTCATCAGATATCGTGCAAGATTCGTTTGAATTGTATTTTGATTCACAAGAAAAATGTGAAAAAGCAGTGTCTGATGGGATTAGTTATAGCGCGCTAAATACTTACTCAGAAATTATTTTAGATTCGATTGGCTCCAAAAGTAAAAATAGATTCATTAAAAAATGTTCTCGAATTGAGCTGCCTATTTGTATAAAATCTAAGAATGTCATCGAACAATTACCTGAACAAATTTTATGAATAATCAATCAAACAACATTGCTGTATCACAACAGCAAAAGCCCTTTAAAGTTAAAATAGTTCTCATTGTTGGTTTAACCAAAAACCAACGAGATTTAGAATTAAAAAAAATAATAAAACTTTTGGAACACATTGGTTGGATATTTATTAAACATGATGAAACCAGCAGAATAAAAGGCGCTATTGATGGTTCCAGCGCTGAATTTCATCGGCTGGTAAAGCCGAGCATAAAACAATCTATTTTTGATTGGTATTTTGATCGAAAATTAAAAATTTGGCTCAGTGTTTTTGGAATTATAATTATTTTAATTTTTGTAGGCCTTTCTAAAATTTCAAAAAAAGCTGATGAGGAAAATCAGATAAATGCTGCTCTCAGAGGCGAACAGTATAAACGTGAACAGCAACAAAAGATTCAGTTGGCAAAATCTGCTGCGGAATCTTTAAAAAATTTCCTCAGAAATAAGGGTGTAAACGAAGCCCTCATTATTGACGTTAATGTTGATTCATTCGGGATGATATATCTGATTGTAGCAAACTCATGGCTTCAGAGGCCAAAATACGAGCAGAAGCAGATGAAGCAAACTATTGAGCTTGCGTTGAAAAAAATTGCTCCGCCCGATGGCTTCCCGTTCTATTTGATGGACTTTATGGGTAATCGAATATAACCCATATTTTTAGCGTATATTGACTCTTGACTGAATTAAATACACCTGTCTCAACATGATACAGTCCTAACCCATTGAATTTACTAGAAGTCGCTTACATTAGATTGGCATATTTACTGAAATAGATAGTAATAAATTCGGAAATAAGTTAAAGTTTTTTCCGAAGCAGACCGATAAAATGGAGGTTACTATGGAGAAAGAAAATCTTAACGAGCGCAAAGGAAAAGAACCTATGAAAAAGAGTTCATCTGCGGAAAAACCTCAAGAAAGCTTTACAGGAGCTTCGTTTATTGATTATTTAACCGAACACATGGCTGTTTCAAAAACAATGGTAGCGGCGCTATTAGACGTTACAGAGCGTACTCTACTAAACTGGTCAAGCATGTCTGAAGATGAGCTATCAAAAACAGGCAGTAAATCTAAACGCTTAATAGCGCTGTATGATTTTGTTGTTAAAGCCCAGCACCTTAAAGTTCCGAAATCCGCAATGGTCAGTCTGCTACAGGAAGTTATTGTGCCTGAAGATGAACACAGCAACACGCCAATGTTTTTCATTATCGAAGAGCCTGAAAATAGCTGCTTCAAGTCAATGAGCAATCAAATAATTTCTAATTTTCTAAAATCATAGTACCTTTCTTGGACTTTGAAAAATTTTGAAAACTTAAAAAATATGGATGACTTTAAACAGCTTGTTGCAACAAACGAGCTGTTTTCATTTCGTGTTGGCGTCTTTGCTAAAGATCAGTTGGGATTTCACGCTTCAGGCAATTTTTTTGCGAACTATTTTCCCGAAAAAGCACCCCAAAAGCTAAAAAATATCAACACGCCCATCGGCGATATTTCGTATAACTCAGTTTTACTTGAGTCTAAAAACTTTTATGAAATGCCTGCTGATTTTTTGCGACAAGGTGATTTGATAAAACCACCAGAGCTTAAAAATTCGTTTTTAGGTACGCCGTCACATTGGATAATAGCAAGTCAGACTTGTACTGTTGAAAATGAACTGTTTGCAGTCGTGCTACCTTGCTATTTGAAAGATAATTTTTGTGAATCTTTGCCAATATTAAAAAAAGTAAATGAACACCCACCAGTAAATTATTACACCAACACAGTTAAGCCAAATAAGGTTGTGCGGTTTTTAGCGTTGCCACCGAATGAAAATCTTGGTGAGTCGACTGTTGTCGTCGATCTTTGTCAAATTAGCACAGTGTCCTCTGAAGATTTAAAACACAAATCTAAAATTTCCACAAGTTTGTCATTTACAGGACTTTCATATTTTCAGAACCGATTAGCGATTACTCTTTTTCGGGACGTAAAGGGCTGGACTGATCAGCGCCAGCTACGTTAATTTTGTCTTTTTCACGTTGTCGATCTGCACGTTCTTTAACGATTCGCAAAATTCTTTGTAACCCTGTTTCAGAATTTTCTTCACTCTCTGAATCAACTGAGTCGGACTTTGGTTCAAATCCTAAATATTTCATCAAAAGTCCGATAGCTGAAAGCTTATCAGCCATGACAATATTCCATCCATTTTTTGATACGGAGATTGATTTTAAAAATTTTAGATTTGTGCCTTTCAAAGACTGACCTGACTGTAAGCATGAAATAATGGCTGTCGGGTCAGAAAATGCAATTTGCGCAAGTTCAGCAATCAACTTTTCTTTCGTAACATTAAGCCTTGCGGAATCGGACTTTTGCCGCTGTGAAATTTCAGTTGCCACCTTAGTATTACTTAGTAATTGAGTGCCCTGCACATTGGCCGTATGAAAGCTATAGCCAGCCCTGCGAGCTGCCGCTGTTGCATTGTGATCAATAAAATATTCATTGATGAATTTAATCTGCTTAGAAGTTAGGCCATCGCTCAATTTAGACCTTTCAGTGTTAATCTATGTTCGTCCGTCTTGTACAGATTGATACTTAAATGACAATAGATGCTTAGAGTGGTATTCCGCTTACCTATGCGAGCTTTAAATCAGTTAAAACCAACTTTAGATAACTTAAATATTAAATACGATCTTGAAATTAACAAATTTGAAGCGGAGTATTTGGTTCATAAAGACCTTAGAAACACGTACTTTTTAAAATCATTACCAAGCAATGCGGTCATTCAAGTTGAAACTGATTCGCTGTTGGTGCCAGAAGTTTCACTATCTGTTGATGATCTTGAGCGCCTAAAAGAAATTTATGGAAGCAAACCAAGCCAACTAAAGCAAGAAACTATCAATAATTTATATTTAGCAAAAGCTTTAATTCATAATATTCAATCGGCTGAAAAATCAGAATCAGAAAAAAGAGCTTATGATTTAAAGTTGGCGATTTTATCGAAAGAATTGGATCGACGTTTTCATAAAAAGGAATTCAGATCATCAAATGAGCTTATAGAGCAAATGATTCGGTATATTTTAAATTTGAATCCAAGCGCAGCAACAACGCATATTGCAATTGATCTAACAACTGCGGAGACTTTTAACGAATATCAATACTTAATGTTTGGAAATGTCATTTATAAAGCCTGCTCACACAGCAGTAAGGCAGGCGAGAAGTTAGTATTTACGAATGAGCATGGCGCAGTTAAAGAAAAAGACTATAAAACAATTATGAATCAAATCGGCGTTTTAAAAACTCTGCTCTCCATAAAATATTAATCTGCAATTAAAAAATCATATTTTGGCCTATTGCATTCAAAGTTTCTATCCCGATTTTATTTCGGGATGCCATCTAATTTACTCTAACTGAACCAGAGCGTATTTCCTTGATTGTAACTTACAAGAAAGGAGGACGCACAGATGAGTACTACACAAAACGAACGCTATATAAACGAACTTGAAGTTTCAAAACTTCTCGGACTTAAACCAAGAACTTTGCAGCAATGGCGAATAACTGGAAAAGGCCCGCGACACATAAAAATGTCAGAACGAACGATACGCTACGAATTAAGTGAAGTTCAAAAATGGCTAGAATCACTTAAAAAGTAAAAATCGATCGTGAGATAATTTTAAAAGAAAAAAATAAAAACTTAAGCAATCTCTATGGTTTACCTGTTTCGACGCAACTAAGCCACTAGGATTGCTTTACTTAAAAGCAAAGGACTACATATGAATACTTTAATCGAAGAAGCCAAGCAAGAAGAAACTGTCAGGCAGAATTTCAAAAACCGTCTGACTTTATTTTCCACGCAATACAGAATTGAAAGAACCAAATCTAATTCCGAACTCGTTGATAAACTGCTACGTCGAATTAGAAATAAAGAAAAACTCAAAAGTGACTACAAGCAAATCATTAGCGAGCTTAATCGGAAAAAACCGCCTGAATGCATGAGCACACCTGCAGAACAGAAGTTTTTTGAAAAATTTAAAAAACTTTGGAAAGTTAAACTGTACCGTCAGGTTTGGGTTGGAAATATTGCAGTCGATTTTTTTACCCCAGCTTTTGGCGTCCTAAGAAAAGACCAATTACGCGGATACCCGTTTAAGGGCATTGGTTTTGAAATTGACGGCCCAATTCACAATTTAGAATCAAAAACCAAAAAAGATTTACACAAAGAAAAAAGCTTAAGTGATCTTGGAATTTTAGTTTGGCGGTTTACGAACGACCACGTATACGCTGGAATAAATTTATTGCGCCGTGAAAAGGTATTGCAGTATTTTGGAATTCTTTGTTCTCGAGCGAGGTCTCGCTTGTGGCAGCGCATTTATCTGACCACCATTTTGTATCACGGCTCCGTCGAAACACTAGAAACATACTTTAAAACTAAACAAATCAATATGACACAGGGGGAAACTGTATGAAACCGATGACAACAGCGCAAGTTCGCTCTAAATACTTAGATGGTTCTTTGACAATTCAAGGATGGATGAAAACAGATAAAGTTGCGGATTACTTAGGAACAACGCCTAATAATATTCGCAACATGGTTTACAAAAATCAGCTATTTCCAAAGAAATTTGGTGGTCGCTGGTATTTTAAACGAGATCAAATCGACTTATTGATCGAGATGGAAGGAGCTTAAAATGGCAATTATTCCATACGAAATTAATGGTCAAACGTGTTACAAAATTCGTGCAGTATCGAAAAGTAAAATTCGCAAACAGGCCAGTGCTCAGAAGGAATCTGATTTGGGCGCCGTTAGTTTAAAAGAGGCCAGCACTGAGTATAAGGCCCTAAAGCGTCAAACTGAATCTTTGCGTTTAGAGCGCGAAAAAAATCAGATGACGTGGCGTCAGCTTTTAAATATTTGGTTTCAAAAAGATGTAATGACTTGCACTATTCCGACGACGACTAAAAAAGATAATTACAATTCACTTTTGATGCACACCAAAATATGGATGGATACGCCAGTCGACAAGCTTACGCAATTATCTGTTGAAATGATATTTTCAGATATGACAAAAGCTGGGCTTTCCTATGGACGCTTAAAATCTATTAAAGGGTCAATCAATGGTTTATGTAAATGGGCAGTTTTAAATCATCAGCTGCCAATAAATTTTTTAAGCCCTGCTAAGGGTGCAATCATTCCAAAGGTGGCCACAGTAAAACAGCCAATTCTAAACCAAAATGAAATCCGCATATTTTTACGCAAGGCTAAAGAATACGAACATGAATATTATCCTGTGTGGGCAACTGCTATGTCGACAGGATGCCGCTCTGGTGAGTTATTTGCTTTGCAGTGGAAAGATATCGATTTTGAAAGAAAGATTATTTCTATCAATAAATCATATCAGCCAAGACTTAAAATAATAAAGTCGACAAAGACTGGTCACTGGCGAGATGTTCCTATTAATTCTCAGGTTGAAAAATTATTGAAAGAATTAAAACTGAAAACTGGCAACACTTCCTTCGTTTTTCCGCGTATTAACTCATGGACGCGTAGCGAGGCCGCAAGTGTTACGCGAGGCTTTTGTAAATCAATCGGACTTCCCGAAATTAATTTCCATGCAACTCGGGCTTGCTTTGCGGTGAGCTGCTTAGAACATGGCATTAGCGTGGCAACAACAATGAAACTGGGTGGCTGGAGCGAAATTAAAAGCTTTCAGCACTATATCAGATTGAGTTCTTTAGAAGTTAAGGGCGCAACTGATCATATGAATTTCTTGCCGTCTGATTCAGCAATGGCGACAATTCATCAGCTTAAAAAGAGCGAGGTTCAACTGTTGCAATAATGGCAAGCTAAGTGATCGTAACTACAGGGGTGGACGCAGTTCACCCCAAATTCCCCTTCGGGTTTTTTGGAATTTCTTAAGGTCATAGTCAAATAAGTAATGATAACAAACACATGTAAGTAATTGAAAACACACAAATGAAAAAATGAGCGATTGCGTCCACATGTTATGAAATTTCAGCAGATTTCCAAATATGATGACATGTTGATGACATGTTGATGACAGATTTTTTTTCTGATTTCAGCTTCCAACGACTGTTTCCAGACTTTGGGGTGACTGTAGGAGACTGAAAACTTCGCGGTTAGATACACCACACACAGACTATTCGAGACTTCAATGACCTAAACAAAATGGAGGTCGTTATGATCGGTGTAGTACAATTTATTAGAAGTATATTTTTGTTAGCCATTGCCTTGGGTATGGCTGGCACTTTGGTGGAAGCCACTGGCTGTGTTGGCCGCGAAGCTGCCATTGCTCATCAACATGGTGGCATTTCGTTTCGCTGGTTGAACCAACAGTTAGTTGGTCCCAGCCGCAAATAAAAAAATTGAGTCCCTCTTTTTAAATTAAAATACTTAAAAGGAGTTTTTACTTTGTTACAGAGAAAAAGAATTAATGCCCTTTACTGCCGTGTCAGTACAGACACGCAACAGACAGGGCTTGAGTCACAAATTCGTGCGCTTAAAGATTGGTGCTACAGAAATCAAATTACAGAATATGAACTATTCGCTGATGAAGGTATTTCAGGAGCCAAAGA
>JAYTMU010000113.1:0-13342 GCA_043728195.1 Bdellovibrionales bacterium | reverse complement strand
GCAGCAACTGCTTTGTCAGCTTGTATGTTACCGGCGCCGTATTCATTTTCTAAGTTCGGTCCAAGTGGCGCTGCTGTAGAACTTAAAATGGCACGCACTTGTCCCGGCGTTAAATTTTTATTTGCCGAAAGTACCAATGCTGCAACACCTGCCACATGAGGTGCTGCCATCGACGTTCCATCAAACATTGCATAATCAGAAGCCATAGTTGTTATTTCAGCCGCAGCAACTGCCCCCTTAGCTAAGGCTTCCACCAGCTGAGCTCCGGCAGTTTGTTCAACCATGACCACCGGAAAATCCAATTCGGATCCGTCTTCACTTAACGAACCTTGCATTAAGCCCGGGGCGTTGTTGTAGATCAAAGCTCCTGCGGCACCACTAGCCATAGCATTGGCAACTTTTTCAGAAAATCTAATTTCACCGCGCCCGATTAAGGCAAATTTACCTTTAAAATCGATCGCTGCAAAGTCTTCCGGATTTCCAAGACCTGCGTGCACTAAATTTTTAACAACCGGAATGCGAACTAGCTTGGTTCCTGAAAATGCCGATGACTTTACCTCATGCGAAACGCCATCAATGGAAATTTTCACAACACTATCGCGACCAGTGCCGCGCGGAACTGCAGAAACAACTGCCGCACCTGGTGCTACGATATCTAGTTCTGGGCCAAACTGTGAAAACACCGTTTTTTTAAAATCGTTACCGATGGCGCCAACCGCGTAAACCGAAGAATACGCCGCCGGAAAGCTAACCATTCCACTGCCATCATTCCCGGACGCAGCTATGACAAGTACGCCGGCCTTTTCTGCCATATCAACAGCCAACTCTTGATCCGCGGATCCGAATGGACCACCCAAAGACATACTGATCACATCTACTTTTTGCGCTATGCCCCAGTCGATACCTTCAGAAATTGCAATGCTGCTGCAGCCTTCTTTACCGCAAACTCGGCCCATTAATATTTTTGTTTTCGGAGCCACACCAGTGAATCCGCTTTTTTCGTTGTAGGATGCTGCGATGGTTCCTGCGACGTGAGTTCCGTGACCTTCTTTATCTAAAAAATCAGTTGCATCAACTTCACCAATTTCATTTTCAAAAAAGTTTTTTCCCTGTTCGAAATTTGCTTTTAAATCCTGATGATCAGGGTCAATGCCGGTATCAAGGACTAAAACACGCGCGTTGGCGCCGGCCTTAGATTCAACCCATGCAGCTCCTGCGTTGACAGCCGTAATTCCCCACGGCGTTTTTAAACCTTCATGGAAAATTGGCGTGGCTTCATCGCTGGAAGAATCAACCCTATTAAAATATTTCACAAATTGAGATGGGGTGCGTGCAGATGCCACAGACTTGCCAGGATTAAATCCGTTAACTGGCTTAGGAGATGGCAAAAAGTATTCGGCTTGGACTGCAGCAACTTCGGGATGATTTTTTAAGGACTGAACCGTATGAAGTGAAGGCGATTTTAAAACAACTGCATTTATATTTTGTAGTGGCTTTTGCAGATTTCTAGATTTCTCAGATTGTGACCAGTGGTTAGTCATGGCGCTGAAGCCTTGCTTACTTTTAAAAGTTACCAAATAACGACGACTTTTTTGAGCGTCCGCATTCGCAAGCCCTGCGACTAACATTACCGATGCTAATATCCATGCTGTGTTCATAATCCCTCTTTCCTTAGGTTTATTTTACAAGTTCACTTATAAGTGAACCTGTAAAAAAAATTGAAACCCAATTTGGCACTAAATTCAAAATTATTTTTTGAAAGAGTTTTCATGTAGTTAGCAAATTTAAGAAAAGTGAAATAATCTGTTATTGAGCTTGGGTGCCAAAATGGAACTCAGAAGAAAGCTAGCGCAAAAAGAAGTTAAAGAATAATTAAGAATTTTTAATGGTATAAGATTTTCTTATGTTAAAACTTATATTGTAGGCAAAACTTTCTGAGCGTTGCGTTATGAACTTCAGGCAACTTACGTTTTAAAATCGCGAGCCATCACCGTTTTCCGACCATCAGCACGCGCCTGAGCTATGGCTTTTTCGCATTCGTGCCGAACTTTATCTGATAAAATTTGGTTCACATCTTCCGCGGTATTCATGTCGCTAACATCTTTAATAAACTGCTTCATCTTTGAAACTACCACAAGAATTTCAAAACTCATTGACGATTTTGCGGTGCTGGTTGGCTGCACGCCTGGCGTTTGCACCATTATTCGTTTTGGTGCTGCTACGGCCGCGGCTGTATCAGTAGCCTGTGCTTGATACTGAGACTGTGTTGGTGATCTTTTTTCAATGGCGCCGGCGTTACGGTGTTTTGCTCCTGGCAAATGAACTTCCCAACAGGGAACAGAGCAGAAAACGTAACCGGTGCGCTGGCCCGTACACGTTGAAACGCTACACTCGTAATAATTGGTATTGAAAGCAATCGACTTTTTACACGTGCTACATTTACGCCAAAATTCACTAGGGTTCATTGCTATAAGTGTTTAATGCTTAGCTGAATTTTGCAACGTGTTTCAGCCAGGTTTTACAATGCGTGACAAACCTGGCTGGAACGGCGCTCTAGCAAACAGAAACTATCTAACAGCTGTGCCCAATGAGTTCTGAATTTCTTCGGCTTGCGAAAGGTGATGCTTCACGTGACCACGAGTCTCGCGCAAGAATTGCTGTAACTCGGGCTGCTCAGATGCCGGAATTAAACGTTGGTCGATGTCAGTCAATAGGGCTCGGTGCATCTCGACCTGATTTGCCATGTAGGCCTGGTCAAATTCGCTACCTCTTAACTTTTTAAGTTCTTCAATACTTGCACTTGATTCTTGCTTTAGCACGCGTGCGGGTTCGCTGCGATCGGTGCCGACATCCAGCTTACCAAGTAACTTGCGTCCGTCGCGCTTATTTTTCTTGTGTTCAGTTTCCATCATGGCGGCGAAATTTTTTACTTTTTGATTACTTGCGCGTCGCTGTGCTAACTGCGCGGCATTTATTTCGGCGTCATTTGCGGTTTTCAGAAACTCAGCGGCTTGATCTTCGGTAAATGCTGGCAGTACTGTTATTGCTGCGCCAACTGGTGCTACAGCCAGAT
The DNA here is from genome assembly GCA_043728195.1 of Bdellovibrionales bacterium. Lineage (GTDB taxonomy): Bacteria > Bdellovibrionota > Bdellovibrionia > Bdellovibrionales > Bdellovibrionaceae > Pseudobdellovibrio. The sequence continues at coordinate 10,269 of JAYTMU010000113.1, read as the reverse complement.
TACGGTCCATAACAGTCTGCGTGTTTTGCGCTTCAAAATTACGGCTTTCTTCGGATACAACAGGTGTGTTAGCGACGATATCTTGATTTGTGCGAAAGGTCAGGGCCTCGGCAGTTGTACTTGTAGTTGCGCGTGAATTTCCGCGAACAATGTCCTGCTTCGTGCGGAAGCCTTCGTATTTCGCGTCACCTGCTAATGCCGGTAACGCTGCTAACGAAAGACCTATAACTAAGCACATTCCTTTGTTTGCTGTTTTCATGAAATCTCCTTTTACGTGATGAGTTGAAAGACGAGACAATAATCCCCGTCTTATTTCGGAAACGACCGTTACATGTAGCCTGAGCAAGACGTAGACCAAATAACGGCAAAAAGAACTCAGTTAACGCGTAACTAACGTTCGGCACAATTTCTGCTTGTTAAATAATGAGTGATTTTGAAAATGTTTAAGAAATCGCAACATAAAACACTAGCAACAAGGAGCTTATATGAAAGAAAATATTATTGCCGTATTGGGAAGCTTAGCCTTTGCAGGAGTTATTTCTAGCACTGCCGCTTACGCTGATGACGTGAAATTGGATGTAAATGAAGTCAGTAAGATGATGAATTCATGCCAGATGCTTTATAAAAATAAGGGATATTGCGATAATGATGTTGTTAATAAATGTGAAGCCGAAGAAAATAGCGCAGACTGCCAAACACTTATCCGGCAAGCACGCAGTTTACCGATGAACTATAATATGGAAGCTACAGAAGACACAACTGTAATCAAATAGCTTTCAAATTTTTTTATTAAATCACTTGCCGTAAACCCACGTAGTAAGTCAAATTATGATCTTACCGCGTGAGGTTTTTTATGTCGACTGATGCCGCCAATTTTCTAAAACAAATTATCGAAAAAGACATCGAAGCCAAACGACTTCCGAGCGGTGTGGTAACCCGTTTTCCTCCTGAGCCAAACGGCTACCTTCACCTGGGGCACGCAAAATCGATCTGTTTAAACTTTGGCTTAGCCGACGACTATAACGGCAGATGCCACCTGCGCTTTGATGACACGAATCCAGAAACAGAAGATGTCGAATACGTGGAATCTATTAAAGCCGATGTTAAATGGTTGGGCGCCGACTGGAAAAATCACCTCTATTTTGCTTCTGATTATTTTCAGCAATTATACCTGTGGGCCGAAGAACTTATTCAAAATAATAAAGCATACGTCTGCAGCTTAAACGAAGAACAACTTCGTGAATATCGCGGCGACTTCAATCGACCCGGCAAAGACAGCCCCTTTCGCGAGCGTTCAACCCAAGAAAATTTGGATTTATTTCGCCGCATGAAATCCGGCGAGTTTGCTGATGGCAGCCACGTCTTACGGGCCAAAATAGACATGAAATCATCCAATATGAATATGCGTGACCCACTTTTGTACCGAATTCGTAAAGCACATCATCACCGCTCTGGCGACGCCTGGTCTATTTATCCGATGTACGATTATGCTCATCCTCTTTCAGATGCCATCGAACATATCACGCATTCTATTTGTACATTAGAATTTCAGGATCATCGACCTTTCTATGACTGGTGTATCGAAAATGTTTCTGTACCGGCCAAACCAAAACAATATGAATTTGCACGTATGAATATGACCTATTTAGTTATGAGTAAACGAAAACTTTTACAGCTAGTGAAAGAAAACCTGGTTATGGGTTGGGACGATCCCCGCATGCCAACCATATCAGGTATGCGCCGCCGCGGATACACCCCCGAGTGCTTACAACTTTTTGCAAAGCGCATTGGCGTCGCGAAAGCTGAAAGCCTTATTGATTTTGAAATTCTTGAAGGTTGCGTTCGCGATACGTTAGATGAAATCGCGTACCGTGCGATGGCCGTACTGAACCCGATAAAGGTGGTCATCGATAATTTACCAACTGGGCACGTTGAACACATCCAAACCGCCCAGCATCCTAAAAAACCTGAATTAGGAAAGCGAACCCTTGCATTTACGAAAGAAATTTTTATTGATGCGGCTGATTTTATGGAAAACCCAACAGCTGATTTCTTTCGACTGGCACCAGGAAAAGAAGTTCGCTTACGAAATGCCTACGTCATTAAGTGTAAAGAAGTTATCAAAGACAGTTCAGGTACCATAACTGAGCTACGCTGCGAATATGACGCCGTAACTTTGGGCGGAAAGCCCACGGTGGATGGTCGAAAAATAAAGGGTATCGTGCACTGGGTGTCGGCTAGCGAATGCATCACCGCTGAAGTTCGAATTTATGGACGACTTTTTTCGGTTGCCGATCCTGAAAATGTAAGTGATGACAAGACCTTTAAATCTAACTTAAATCCAAATTCACTTAAAGTTATTACAAATGCGAAACTGGAACTGGGCATGAAAGATTCTAACCTTGAACGGCGGTACCAGTTCGAGCGCGTTGGTTATTTTGCACAGGACAGTAAAGATTCGAAACCAAATCATTTGGTTTTCAATCAGGTGGTCGAGCTTGCGACGGGGCACTAATGGCTAATATTTTTGAAGATTTATCAGCTTCCGGAGATTTGATAAAAGCCAGAATACTTTATGCTAGCGCTTTTGCCTGTAGTTTTATTTTCTACGGCTTTATGGTAACTTTAAGCCCAATTCATATGGATTTTTTATCTGGCCGCTTCGTCACTGCAGCAGTTTCCATTGCAGCGTTGGCTTCGACATATTTAAAACCAAAGCTAAATTTAAACTATTTTTTTATATTACTGATGGTTTCTTACCTTGGGGTTTACCTTTATTTGCTCGATTTGCACGACTGGTCTAGCTTTCATCGCTGGTCCTATTTTGTTGTAGCCGCAATTTTTTGTAGCTGCGCCTTTACGTGGAACTCGTATCTGATTACCGCAGCAGTTTCGTTGATTTCACCCCTCGTTGCAGGATTTTTTAGCCCGCTATCACCACTAGAACTTATCCATTTTCATTCGGCTAATCTGACTTTATTTGCTTTAATCGGCATTTCTACCCGCGCCGTCTTTAAATATAAATCTGAGGTGCTAAATTTAACAAAAACTATGGTTCAGTCGTCAAAGATGGCAGCGCTAGGCGAAATGGCTGGCGGTATCGCCCACGAAATTAATACGCCCCTATCTGTTATTGCAGGCTATGCCGAAATGCTACGATCAAAACTAATTTTGATGAATTCTGAAAAACGATTAATCGATATTATTGAAAAAATTGAAAGCACCACGTTTCGAATTGCAGATATCATCTTAGGTCTTCGGCAATTTTCGCGCGAAGGCAGCAGTGACGACTTCCAAGCTATCGATATACGCGAAGTAATTACCCAAGCCTTAAAACTGTGTTCTGAGAAATTTACAATCAAAGGCGTAACCTTAATCTCAAAAATTTCGGAAATACCTTTATTTGTTAACTGTCAGAAAAATCAAATAGTACATGCAGTGATTAACCTGTTGAATAACGCATTCGATGCGTGTCACAAGGTGCCGGGTGCTAAGATTCAGATTGTGCTGTCGCAGATGGATGCGTTCGTAACCATCCACGTTTCAGATAACGGCCCCGGCGTTCCCCGCGAGCTGGATTTAAAAATTATGCAGCCGTTCTTCACCACAAAAAAAATTGGCGGCGGGACCGGTTTAGGCTTAAGCGTTGCTTCAGGTATCGCACTTTCACATCACGGGTCACTTTATTTGGACCGCGAACTATCAGCATCATCGTTCATTTTTAAAATTCCACTTTTGAAGTAACTTCACGGTCCATTAATCGCAAATAAATTGCGACATTGTAATGAAAACCGATTTTTTAATTTCACCAGAAACGGATTGGTTTCAAGCCACTTCGAAATTGAATCTGTATTAAAGTAAAGTAACGATCCGGCAACACCGACACCAGCCAAAGTGATCCACGGGGTCAGGCCGTATTGACTGGGCAATAACAGTGCTGCTGTGGCAGCAAAGGTCCCAAGTAGGATTGATCTCATTTCGGCAGTCCGCCGAAAAATAAATTTTGTAATTGGGTGTGTTGTTTCGTCAACCATTGCCAAATGTTCTGACCACGTAAATAAAGCCGTGGTGCTAACTACGGTTAGTAACAGCGGCATAGTGAAATACTGCAGCTGAATACCTTTTGATATCATATCATCAAGTGATAATAGCGGAATTCGTGCCGCTGTCACAACCGTTGCTAAGGTCAAATTTCCTAAAAATCGCGCCGCAAATTCTTTCGTGTTTCTGGGGCTTGAATTTGCGGGCTTTAATATCTGGCGAAAAAACTTTTGAATGGGCCTAGTCGTCAGCGACCAAGCATCTTTATTTAACCCAAATACCAAAGCTAATGCGACCGAGTATATGGCATTGCTGCTGCGTTCGAACTGACTTAGCTGAGTGCTATGAATCCAAAATAACGTTTCGGCAGCTGTTGTGTATGTTAAAATTAAAATTCCGATTTTATCATTTTTAGCCGACTTTATAGTGCCTTGAACTTGGTTTTTAATTAACTTAAGGAAAGGACTTCGCTTCGATTCGACCGGATCCGCCAAAGCCTGCAAATTTAGCGGCGCGGCTAAAAAATTCTCACCAACTAGCTGATTATTTTCTAATGACTTTTGCAACAACGACGCGTCATCTGTCGATAGGACTACAGTCGAACTAGCTGTTTTTGTTCTCTGGGCAATAAACTGCGATAAAGCCGCTTCATTCGCATCCGTGGAATCAAGCGTAGCGGTCTCGACGCCTATCTTTAACAGGGACTTATGGTCCGTGCGCATGCCAATTTCAAGATGCTGCAAGTTTTCTTTGACACCTGTAAACGATTCGGTCTCTGCGAAAGTCACGACTGTAAACACAGTAGTCAATGTGACTATTAGCCACTTTGATGGATTTATTAAAATGAATTTAATTTCCTGCCACGGATTTCTGGTAACCATACGAACAAGGCCAGCAACGCTTAAGCCAAACGTGCTCGCCCCATAAGACTAAACCGTAAAACTTTACAGCACCTTAACAAAGCCCAACGCTTTCATGTAATTATGACCTACTAATTAAAAATTCTTAGGATATTTTGAAAAAAAGTTAATATACTAGCAAATCTTAAAAAAAAAGGGTTCAAATTCAGTATGCGTTTATTTGAAAAACTAAATTTTCGTTCAGTCGCAAAGTCCTTAGCCTATTTTGCTGTTGCGGGCATACTGTATTACATTGCTGCCCGTGTAGGTTTACATACAGCAACAATAAATAAATTTTCGTCACCTGTTTGGCCAGCAACTGGTATTGCGGCGTGGACTGTTTTTCTTGGGGGGTGGCCAGCAGCCCTTGGAACCTTAATTGGATCCTTCTTTGCCAACTACGACAACGGCTTCGCCTTCGCCCCCTGCTTAATTATAGCAATTGGAAATACCACGGAGGCCGTCGCCGGCGTTTGGCTTTTTAGATTTTTATTAAAATATAAAGAAGAGTACGGCCTACACAGTCGTGCCATATTTGTGATTTTCACAATTGCAGTTGCGACAACTATTAGTGCAACTTTCGGAACTTTCGCGCTACTGTCTTATCATCTTATCGAAATCGATACGGCGTTTAAAAATTGGACGACGTGGTGGATTGGTGACGTCATCGGCAGCCTGTTTTTAATACCGTTTGCCTACAAACTTTATATTGTGCGCTTAGCACCAATTGCTGCAATTCGAAAAAATATAATGAAGCTTATTTTCCTGTTCGCCTTCACTGCACTTTTAAATTTCTTTGTATTTGAAACTAGCTTTGGGCCTGGCTTTTTATTCGTTATATTTTTGCCGCTACTACTAGCTGCGATTTGGATGGACTCGTTTTGGACTCATGTTTTATCTCTTTTAACTTGCGTCTGGGCGATATTGGCTACAATCGATGGCTCGGGGCCATTTATTGGAAACAGCATTAATGACAATTTGGTGCACTTGCAATTATTCTTGATGGGTTTAGGAATAACCGCTTTAGGCCTGGGAAGTCTTCGCCAAGAGAGCCTCCACCAACGTACAGTCATTGCGCTACTTTCCGGCTGGATCCTTTCCGGCTTAAGCTTCTACTCTTTTTTCAACTCTAACACCGAAATCGATCGCAATCGATTCATCATAAAATCCGAACAGGCCGAGCTTGCAATACAATCACGCTTGAAAGATTACATCAGCCTGCTTGACAGCGGAGCAGGACTTTTTAATGCGTCTAAATTTGTTTCAAAAAGTGAATGGGCTACATTTATTGAGCGCTTTATTCTTAACGAAGATTATGCAAGCATAGAAACAATATCCGTAGCGTTTGCAACCGACACGTTAGATAAAAAAGCATTCTTAAAAAGGCATCACATTGAAAATGAAGTTCCTGATATAGAGTTTAAGGTGGTGACACGACGTAAAAAATCTCACATTGTTACTGACCCAGACGTAAATGTTATTATTACGTATGTTGAACCTTATGCTACGAAAAAAAAGGTCGTGGGTTTAAACTTATCGTCTGAAAAAAACCGCTATGAAGCGCTTATCAGGGCCCGCGATACCGGTCGTGCATCGGCATCTGGCCATATTCACCTGACAGTGGATAAAACTGCGCGTCCAGCGTTTCTGTTGTTTACTCCGCTTTATAATAACGGTGCACCTATAGCGACACCTAACCAGCGAAAGGCAGCATTTAAAGGAGTCATTTATGCTCCGATAATTTTTGACAAGTTCATTGCAAGTGCTATCGATAAATTTTCCGATGAAGTTCATTTAACGGCAAGTTATGAATTTGACGATCCCAAGCAAGCGCCACAAATCGTATTTGAATCCAAGTCCGAAACCTTAAATTCGCAGCCAAAAATAGTGAAGCAATCAAAGCTTGGTGGCCAACCCATAACCTACACGTGGCGAAAGGCATCTGCCTTTCAGCCAACTTCAAGTTTAGTTTTTGCTTTGATCAGTTTTCTGGGGTCAGTTATATCCCTTCTGCTAGCCATGATGCTATCGACGTTGCAAAATTTAACTTTGCGGGCACAAGCTCTTGCTAAGGCGCAGACCATAGAAATAGTGGCACAAAATCGTATCTGGAAATTACTAACGGACACATCACCAGTTGGAATTTTCTTAACCGATGCAAAAGGCAAGTGCACTTATGTTAATCCGATGTGGGGAAAACTTACAGGACGAAGCTGCGAACTCGCAATTGGTGATCAATGGATGGAAGCGATCCATCAAGAAGATTTCGAAATTGTTTTGCAAAGTTGGAAAGAATTAATTCGCGGCGGCGATTTCGACTGCCACTTCAGATTCCTACAGCCTGACTTAACCACATTAAATGTATGGACGAAGGCCGTTACATTGGTTAACGAGCTTGGCGTGGTCATAGGCTATCTTGGAATTATTCAAGACATGACCGATTCCGTTGAAAAAAACAACGTACTTCTAGCGTCATCGCGCATGTCGTCACTGGGCGAAATGGCTAGTGGAATAGCACATGAAATTAATAATCCTTTATCCATTATTTTAGGTAACGCTGACTTATTGGCCGCTCATTTGGATTCAGCTACAATTAATGTTCCAAGAGCAAAGCATCACTTAAATCAACTAACAGTAACAACACAGCGAATTGCTAAAATTATCAGGGGCCTTAGTGCTTTTGCGCGGGAAACCAGTAAAGAGCCTTTCGAAACATGCTGCCTAAAAGATGTGATTGAAGACACATTAGAATTTTGTCGTGAACGCTTCAACAGTCATGGAGTTGAACTTATTTTGCCAGAGCATATTGATCCCAAGCTTTATTTTTGGGGTCGGTCAGAGCAAATTGCGCAAGTTCTTTTAAATTTGCTTAATAATGGTTTCGATGCAGCAATTGATTCTTCAGAAAAATGGTTAGAAATTAGCTTTAAGACAACTGTTGGAAAAATTCAAATTTTAATTACTGATTCTGGTTTAGGAATTGAAGCCAGTCGCATGCAGAAAATATTTGAACCTTTTTATACCAGCAAAAAAGTTGGCCATGGTACCGGCTTAGGATTAAGTATTTCCAAAGGTATCATTGAGCATCATCACGGAAAACTGTTCTTAGATAAATCAGCAAACCACACAACATTTGTCGTTGAGCTTGAACAGCACACAGCCGAACCTAGAAAAGATATTGATTTTGTTTAATGCGACTATTTTACGGTCATTTGTTGATAAAAGTTAGCTTGTTAGCCGGCTTATCAGATGCCATGATTCAGCGAATGAAATACATGAAGCAGCACTGGAAGTTACTTAGCACTGTAATTTTATGTATACTGATCCTAAATTTGCGACCGCATCAAGTTCGCCTAGATCAAAAAATTCAAATTGATTATGCCATAACAGATCCGCAGTTTTCGCAGACCATGGGACATCTTTTAAGCACGCCGATTGTTAGTGGCAACACAGTGCGGGCTTTTCAAAACGGCGAAGAGATTTTTCCCGCAATGCTTGAAGCTATTCGCTCAGCAAAACAATCAATTACTTTCGAGTCCTACATATACTGGTCTGGTGAAATTGGAAAAAAATTACTTGGATCAATTGCGTTCCGCTGGGGCCGATATTGAATATTATCATCCGCTGAAATGGTACAATATTTTTAGAATGAATAATCGTACACACCGCAAATTACTAGTCGTTGATGGTAAGCGCGGCTTCACTGGCGGAGTTGGCATTAGTGATGACTGGCAAGGCCAAGGCAATAAGCCCGAAGATTTACACAGTCAAATTTACTTTCCAAAAACTATTGCAGACGGCACGATCCCCGCTCAGGTATTTCTAAGTTCACCCAGGGAAGGTGGGGGCTCCATTAAGCGCTACCGAAGTACAGAAAATCTATGATTGGATTTACGCCGGCGCTGGGGACAACTAAAACGGCCTGCTAGGCTGTTTTATAGTTGCTGGTTAATACGTTTTAGTAAGTTATCCAGATCAAGCTGCTCAAGGACTACACCATTAACAAAAAAAGTAGGGGTTCCTTTGACGCCAGCGCGCTGACCTTCAGCTTCGTCCAGGTTAATTATTTTTTCAAATTCAGGATCGGTCATATCTTTTTTGATGCGTTCGATGTCAAGGCCCTTAACGCCTGCAATAATTTCTAGAATTTGTTTTTCGGTTGAAACGCGTTGTTCTCCCCAGATATTTTGTTTTTCAAACAGTATGTTCTGAACTTCTAAAAAAAGATTTTGCTTACGTGCAGCCTCAAGTACTTTAATGGCAGTTCGTGAGTTAAAATGGTACGGCATGTAGCGAAAAATCCAGCGCACCCGACCCTCGAAATTTTTTATTTCATTTTTTATATACGGGGCAACTTTCGCACACGATTCGCACTCGGGATCAAAAAATTCAACCACAGTTACCTTAGCATCAGCAGGACCGTAAGAAAAACTATGCGCTGCATTTACGTTGCTAACCATTGGAATAACCGAAGACGTCGGTGCCTGCACTTGCGTATTGACCGGTAGGGCTTCTGATTGCACGACGAATTTATAAATTAAAAAGCTAGCAACTAGTACCAGACACAAAACAATTCCCAAATTTCTAATCTCTTTTGACATAAAAAACTCCTTTAATATTTAAAATAAATATGGTTAAAAAACTGAATAGTGACATAACTGGAATGCTTAAAAGATTAAATAATTCGAATTGTTTTGTTTTGCAACTAAGGGCTGCGTTGCAAAGCTGTAACGCTTCCTCGATCACGCCATGATAAATAAGTGAATGGTAGAAAGCTATTAGTAACCCCACCCCGCTTAGCAGCAAAACGTAACGAAATATCTTGTCGTCTTTCAGCACAATTCCAACAGGAATTATAAACACAAGTGGATACATAAAAATACGTTGGTACCAGCACAGGGTGCATGGTGGATACTTCAGAAGTTCGCTGAAAATAAGACTAATTGCCATCGCCATCAAAGCAATGAACCAGCTTACGTAATTGATAAGCCCTATATTTCGCCACAGAAAATTATCCATTGGCTAAGCCTACGGTAACTTTTTCGAGCTGACTACTAATTTACCTGTTTATCAGCCCGTGGAAACAGGGCGACAATAGGTAATTTCTACGCAGGCGTCAGAATCATTACAGGCGAATTTAATTTGCCGATCTGCTATTTTACCATTTCATCACTTAACTTTTTGGGGAGTTTTTCATGACCAAATTTAGAATTGTTTTACTAATTGTAACCGCTCAGCTATTTTTTAGCTGCATTCCAGTTATACCGAAGCCAGTTAAAACGGAATTAAAGCCTATGCCTAAATTCGAGATTGATCCTGGAACCTTAGA
>JAYTMU010000112.1:0-5738 GCA_043728195.1 Bdellovibrionales bacterium | reverse complement strand
AAGTCAAAAGCTTATTACTTCACTAAACCGAAGGTCTAATAGACAAATAACAAACAATTTCATTATGTTATGTTCAGACGCGCTGCTTTACATAAAGTGAGCAGGTACCTTTTCAGTCAGAGAATACGAAGACTAAATCGTTGTCGCTTACCATGTCTTGGCGGTCGCGGGCTTGGCGCTCGATGAAGGATGGGTCTTTGGCTTGCTTGATTTGGACGTCTAAAAAAGTGGCTTGTTTTTGGGTGCTTTTTATTTGTTCGGCGATTGTTTTCTGGTCGTTACGCAGTCCCCACACCCGCCATAAAGTTCCATTTACAAATAAGGTTAGTATGAAAATGACGACGCAGATCATCGCGACCTTTATTGGCTTATTTAATAGCTGTCGGAACTGAAAGCCAAGTCGGCGAATATCATCCATTTTTCTATTCAATCACTAACAATTTTACAGCGCAAATTAATATTTTACTTCTTGCGCTCAGGACTTTGATCCAGTCATCATAGCGACTTACATGGATAAAGAAAAACTTTTACAAACTTTAGTTACTCAGCTGCAAGCTGATTTTGAAACTTTGAAACGGGCAGCTCTTGCGACTTACGAAGATGCCACCCACGAAGAGTCCAAGCCCGAAAACAAATACGATACACGCGCCTTAGAAGCTTCGTATCTTGCGGGCGCGCAAGCACAGCGGGTTTCAGATACATCAGAATTATTGCTGTTTTGCCAAAATTTACGAATTCGAGCGCAAGATAAAGTTTCAATAGGGGCTTATATCGAAACCATTTGTGGTGAAAAAGAAAATTTCTTTTTTTACTTACCCCAAGGCGGCGGAATATCTGTCGTCGTTGATAAAAAACAAATTCAAGTTATGACTCCTGCAAGCCCGCTTGGTAAAGCAATTCAAGGCTTATCCGAAGGCGATACGGCCGAAGTGGAAATGGGCGGAATCAAAAAAACTTACGAAATAAATCGGGTTATCTAAAGCCGGCTTTGTCCCAGTATATTCCCATTTCGCCTAAGTCTTCTTCAATGCGAAGCAACTGATTGTATTTTGCAGTTCGTTCGCTACGACAAAGGCTGCCGGTTTTAATTTGGTGACAACCCAATGCCACTGCTAAATCAGCAATGATCACATCTTCTGTTTCGCCACTTCGGTGGGACATCACTGTGCGCATGTTATTTCGCTGCGCAAGACTTACTGCTTCGGCAGTTTCAGTTAATGTTCCAATTTGATTTACTTTCACCAGCAAAGCATTAGCCGCCTTTTTTTCGATACCCATGCGAAGGCGCTTCGGATTTGTAACAAATAAATCATCGCCGACAAGTTGAACTCGTTTACCCATTTCACCAGTAGCACTAATCCAAGAATCCCAATCGTCTTCTGAAAAACCGTCCTCGATGCTGATCATCGGAAATTTGTTGGTCCATTTCATATAAATGCTTTGCAACTCTTGGCCAGAAATTTTTTGTTTCTCCCAGGCGTATTTTGATCCATCGTACATTTCAGTCGCTGCAACATCTAAAGCCAGAAATACATTTTGTCCTGCTTCGTAACCAGCTTCTAATATGGCTTGCATTAAAAGCTCAAGGGCCTCTTCATTTGATTTTAACACCGGAGCAAAGCCGCCCTCGTCACCAACAGCTGTTGATAAGCCTTTTTTACCTAAGATTTTTTTCAGCGTATGGAAAATTTCTGATCCTGCACGTAGCGAATCTGAAAATGAGTTATTAACTGTTGGCACAATCATAAATTCTTGAATATCTAAACCGTTATCGGCATGTGCTCCGCCATTTAACACATTCATTAATGGAACTGGCAACTTACATGCTTGCGATCCACCAACGTAGCGGTACAGCGGAAGTCCTGCATCTAATGCCGCAGCTTTTGCGCAGGCTAAGGAAACTCCAAGAATTGCGTTGGCGCCCAAATTCGATTTGTTTTCAGTGCCGTCAATGTCGCGAAGAATCTTATCTATGTATACTTGTTCGAACACATTTAAACCAACAACTTCCGGGGCTATTTTTTCACGGACATGGGCGATGGCTTTTAGCACGCCTTTTCCTAAATATCTTTTTTTATCATTGTCACGAAGCTCGTAAGCCTCGTGTGCGCCGGTGCTGGCGCCAGAAGGAACTGCAGCCCTTCCTAAATTTCCGTCGACGGTGCGGGCTTCAACTTCAATTGTCGGGTTACCACGGCTATCTAAAATTTCTCGGGCATGAATACTTGCGATATTAGACATGAGTTTCCTCTTTCATTTTTTTTAAAGTATCTAAACTTTCACGGATAATTTGTGGGTATTGATTTTTAACGATGTCCCAGTCGACGCGGCGAAACGCTTCTTTTATTCCGGGTGTTTGCTTCTGACCTGCAGTTAATAACGTAACTAACTGGTGGGCCCGAACCATATAATCATGTAACCTAGAAATATTTTGCGCAACTTGGTGGACGGGTTTTCTCATGAATTCAAATTCTGAAAAATCTTCGCGGATCATCGCGCGCTGTTCGTCTGGCAAATTCGCATTCGTTTGTGTTCCAAAACGCTGAAGTTCTTCGTTACGTCGTTGTAATTCGCGATTTTTTTCTTCTAAATCTTTACTGCTATCTTGCAATTGCCGAATCACATCTTGCATCAGCGCCGGGGATATCTGCCTTGATTCGTTATCTAATATACTTGTTTGCTCGGTGGACCAATCAATTCGTAAATGAATATCTGACCATTCACATATTGCTGGCGACTGACCAACATAAATTGGCAACGATTCAAACGCCGCTTTTAGATAAGTAGTTACTAGCGGATACTGCTCGGCAGGAAGTGGGATATCAAATGTTAAACCCTTAGCCGATCGTGCTAAATTTTCTATCGGAGGTTCTGGAGAAATAAAATAGCCTAAAAATTTTTCGGGCTGATGAAATATTTCTTGTGGTTGCGGCATCATCCGAAGCACGCTATCAAGCACGCCCCATACTTTATTTTTTGGCGTGGTGTGACCGGCTTGAATTAAAACGGCAGGGCTTAAAGCAAGGCGTTCTAAAAATGCTTCCATGTCAGGGGCGCGCATCCAGTACGATGGATCCCGGAGAAGTTCCCACGGAATATCTGTTTCCGAAAAATAACCAGACAAATCAATTTTCTCTGATTCTAAATACGTTAAAATAGCATGGGTTACTTTACAGCTGAAATGCACGGCCCCGACTGTAGTAGAATGGCTTTATGGTCGCAAGCGCTTAAATTTACCTATGCCACGGATTTAAGCGGCTTTGATGGGTTTCTGAAACTTCGTGGGTGGAAAGTTTATTTTGTTATCTAAAATTTCTTGGTAAAAAGAAGGCATATTCCCTGTGGCTTCAATTCCGCCCTCTAAAGTGCCATCTGAGCGTCTTGATAGTTTCGTAATTTCAAAAATTGGAACAACAATATATTTTCCGTCCTTATCGATGCCGCGGATTTCGGATATAGCGCCAATTTTTCGCGAACCGTCAGAGTATCTGGAAATTTGCACAATGATTTCAATTGCTGAAGCGACTTGTGACGTCAGTGCTTTTTCACTGATCTTTGCATCACTACCTGCGGCTAATGCTTCTAGTCGAACAATGGCATCTTCCGGAGTATTCGCATGCACGGTGCCCATGCTGCCTTTGTGGCCAGTATTCATCGCGTTGATTAACTCTAAGGCTTCACTTGAACGAACTTCACCCACGATAATGCGATCAGGTCGTAAGCGCAGAGCACTTTTTAAAATATCTTTTATGTTTACTTCGCCTTTACCCTGCTGGTCTGCTTGGCGTGTTTCGAAGCGAACAACATGTTCGTAATCAATTTGTAATTCGGAAGAATCTTCAATTACTAAAACGCGCTGACCTTTCGGAATGCGCGTACAAAGTAGTCCCAACAGCGTCGTCTTACCAGAGCCCGTACCACCACTAACAATAATATTTTTTCCTAAAAACATACACAAATCGATAAACATCCAAGCGTCTGGTGAAATGGTTCCATACTTTATGTAATCAGCCGGAGAAATTTTACTGGCTGTGAATTTACGAATACTTATGACAGTTCCCTGTCTAGAGATTGGTGGCATGACGGCTGCGATTCTAGAACCACTTGCTGGATGACCTTCAATGATTGGAAGTCGCGCGTCTAACCTTGGCTCGTCCTTACTGATTCGGCGACCAACAGATTGTGCAATGCTATTTATGGCCGCTTGCAAGTTATCTTCGTCTGGAAACCTAGCCGTGGTTAATTCTAATTTTCCACGGCGCTCGACGAATATTTGATGAGGTCCATTGATAAGTACCTCGGACACTCGTGGGTCATTCAAAAATTCTTCCACGGGTGCAAGTGCCCTGGCGATGACTTCTTTGAAATTTGAGTTTTCTGAGGACATAGGGCCTTCTTTATTTTTCTGATGCGATTTTTCTGGTTGTTGTATCTGGAACCACAACCAGTTTTCCCTGCACGCCTGTTTCTGGACACTGGTACGAAAAAACGCCTTCAACTTTAGGTTCAATCACAAACGTTTTTAAATTTCCAAACATGGTGTTGTGCGACTGCGTGAAAGAATCCATCAAAAAGCTGGTATTTTTTTCGCGCATGTTTAAATTCACGATGTGAATTTTATATGCTTCGCCTTTTTTCACTTGGACCACATCAGGAACGAAACCCGCTTCGGTGTTGACGATCACGATGTCTCTGGAAACGTCGACAGTACTAACAACATTTTTTAAAGCCTCTAAGATTTCAGCGTCTGTAGATCTTTCGACCTTTTTAGTCGTTGGATTTGATGATGGCATGCGCTGATTTTCAATTCGCGTTGGATTTGTTTGCCGGCGCGATAGATCTATTTCCCAAGCGTGAATTTTCACTTGTGCGAAAAAGAAGAATGAAAAAAGAAAACCTCTAGTGAAGCTCTTTACGATCTTGAAATTCACTGAATTCACGAGCAACCTCCAATGCAACGAAATGCAACGATTTTTCATCCATGCTATTAAATGTAGTAATTAATTTTTCTTGATTGCCTTGGCAGGCGTTCACCGACTGACAGACTTGGTAAACATGGTTTGGGTTTTTTGCCATTTCATCGGTGATCACTTCCCAGTCCATTCCTAGAACAGGATCTATCGCTCCGATGGTATAAAGCGCGTCGAATACGGCTTGTAAATTACCTTGTATAAACATGTTTCCTCCGTCTGTTTCTTATCGGTCTTTTAGGCGCCAGCCTTGGCACCTATGAAACATTTCGGAGGAATTATGAATTTGCTTGAGTCAATATGAGACGATTTTTTGGAATGGAACTAAAACCAGACCATGGGCCTGGTAGTTTTAAGTTATTTTTTGTTTTTTATTTTAGGTTTGGCTTTTAGCACGTCCGAGCGGTACATAAGTATTTGCTGCGCTACTTTGGATGGACCAGCGGTGCCTCGCATAAGACTTAAGTTTCTCTCTTGAACGGCCGCTGCCGAGAACTCGATTTCTGCCTTAGCAATTCGTTCTATCGTTCGCGTTTCGAATCCTGCACTTTCGTATTGTTTTGTAAACTCAGGCTTCAATTCGGCGATAAGATTTTCCAGAATAAATCCTGCCGTTAATTGATCCGTAGGATTTGAATCTTTTGATGTCATAATTGCGATGCTTTTATCGACTAAGGCATCAACAGTAGGTTCCCAAGCATTGTTATCATCCAGTGGATTTTTGATCAGCGAGATCGTTTTTTCGACTAAACCGTCTTCATCCGGTCG
>JAYTMU010000111.1:0-6654 GCA_043728195.1 Bdellovibrionales bacterium | reverse complement strand
TGAATGGGACCGTCTTCGTAATAGTGCGCAAGTATGGCAACATCTTTATCTTTTTTTAATTTTTCAATGTCTTGGACGATGTCAAAGCCCATTTAAATGGAAGCTCCGCCTTTTAGGATTTGGATAACATGTTTAGAAACTTGTTTAAAAGTTTCTAAAACTCCGCGTCCTTCAAAAGCTGTGGCTTCAATTTCGGGGGCATTGTGTTTATTGATATGTTTTCTAAGTTCAGAAATAGGTAATGAATTGGGTAGATCACGTTTGTTGTACTGTATCAGCAAGGGAATTTCTTTAATGCTGTAACCTTGCTGTTCTAAATTTTTTTCTAAGTTTTTCATCGAAGCGATGTTTTCTTCTAAACGGTCGGCTTGCGAATCAACGACAAACACCACGCCGTCTAAGCCTTTAAGTATTAATTTTCGTGAGGCATCGTAAATAACTTGGCCCGGAACAGTGTACAGATGAAAGCGTGTTTGAAAACCCCGAATTTCACCCACATTAAGTGGAAGAAAATCAAAAAATAAAGTCCGTTCAATTTCAGTATTTAAAGCCACAAGTTTCGATTTTTGATCAGCTGCTAAGCTTTGGTAAACCCACTGAATATTCGTCGTCTTACCACCCAGCGATGGGCCGTAGTAAACAATCTTGCAGTGAATTTCTTTGGCGTTGTAATTAATAAATGACATTTATAGCTCGACCCGGTTTTCCATCGCACGGCTCATGGTGCGATCATCGATAAAATCAATATCTGAACCCATAGGAATACCATGAGCAATTCTAGAAATTTTTACGCCCTTACCTTGCAGAATTTTTGCTAAGTATAAAGACGTCGTGTCACCTTCAAGGTCAGCATCAAACGCAAAGATAACTTCTTTAATTGCGGGTGCGTCGCCGTTTATGCCGGCATCTATTTTTTGCACTAGCTCTTGAATTTTCAAATTTTTAGCAGTGATACCTTCAAGCGGTGAAATGACTCCGTGTAGGACATGATAACGGCCACGAAAAGCGCCTGAAGATTCTATGCGCATGATATCTGATGGTTCTTCAACCAAGCAGATTGTTTCATTATGACGGTGCGGATCTGTGCAGTAGCGGCAGACATCGCGGTCCGTGTAGTTAAAACACGACGGGCAGGTGTGAACTTCGGCCTGCACGCGTTTTATAGATTCAGAAAGTTGTACTGGATACGATTCATTCGACTTTAAAATAAAATAGGCCAATCGCTGGGCGGTCTTTGGACCAATCCCTGGTAAGCGACTTAATTCATGGACTAATTTTTCTAAAGCGGGAATGTGTAGCATCAAAATCCTGGAATATTCATTCCGCCAGTTACTTTAGACATCTCTTGTGAAGACGTTTCTTTAGCAACTTTCAGAGCATCGTTAATTGCAGAGGTAACCAGATCTTGTAACATTTCAACATCGTCCCCCTTCATGACTTCAGGATCGATCGTTAAAGCTAAAACTTTGTTATCACCATTTACTTTAGCTTTAACCGCGCCACCGCCAGAGGTGCCATCAAATTCGCGGGTTGCTAATTCTTCTTGAAGCTTTTTCATTTTCATTTGCATTTGATTAGCTTGTTTCATCAAGCCAGCCATTCCATTTGCACCTTTAAACATATTTACTCCTTTATTCTAATCGTTCTTAACAATTTTAATTTGGCCTTTAAAAACTTCTTGGGCTTTTTTAACCCGCGGGTCCAACTGCCAAGATTCTTTCTTTTTCTCGTCCGCTAAAACTTGCTTTTTCACTGACATAGTCTGGGCGCTATCGCCTTGCACGTCAGAATGGGCTTTAAGCACCTCAAAAGTGTAGCCCTGTCCAAACTGTGAATCAATCAATCCTTGTAATTTTTGGCGCACGTCCGCGCTTTGCAACTGGGTCGCGATAAACGCAAACTGCAACTGCGGTTGCAGTAAAACTTTTTTGTTTTGGCAGCCCACAAAAACTAAATTTTCAATTTTTGAGGCCATCAAGGCGTCTGTTTGCTTTACTGATTCTACAAACAAAAGCCAGTGGTCCGCATCTAGCAGCGGCCAAACTTTTGGCACTGATTTTTCAACGACCACGGGTTTAACAACACTTACCGGGCTAGCCGGTGCACGAGGAGTTTCAACCGCAGCCTTTGTAGCAACAACAGCCGGTTTCTCCTCAGAGCGCTTTGGGGGCGAAGAGCCTCCGGCTGCGGTGGCATTCGCCAAAAGAGTTTTTAAATCATGTAGTGAAGGTGCCTGTGCCAACCGCAGTAGCGCAATTTCAAAAACAGTCTGTGGATCTTGTGCGCGCGAAATATCACTAAGGCTTTTTACCGTCATATCAAATAGCAAATGCAAATCGGGATCAGTAACAGGTTCTATTTGTTTAACTAACATTTCAATTTCATCATCTGGCAAATCAATTAACAGCCGCGCCGTAGCGTCAGATTTTAAAATCAAGCTGTGGCGAATTGTTTTAGCTAAGTCTTCTAAAAATAAATTTGGATTTTGCGCCGACTGCGAAAGCTTTTGGATTGAACCAATCATCGCACACGGATCACGGTTTATAATATTCTGAAAAATCTCATAAACCAAAGAACGCTCTGTAAGACCTAACACTTTACTAACTTCGGCCTCGGTCAGTTTGCCATCTGTAAAACTGACCACTTGATCCAGTAAACTTAAGCTATCACGCATAGATCCATCGCCCTGACGTGCAATAAGCCAAAGTGCTGCCGGATCTGCCGCACACTTTTCTTCGCCGCAGATTTTTTTAAGATGATCAGCAATTTGCTTTAACGAAATGCGCCGAAAATCAAAACGCTGGCAGCGTGACAAGATCGTCTGCGGAATTTTATGCACTTCGGTTGTAGCTAAAATAAAAACAACGTGCGGAGGAGGCTCTTCCAACGTTTTTAAAAGCGCGTTGAACGCGTTTGTCGATAACATGTGAACTTCATCAATAATAAATACTTTGTATTTACCAACTGCTGGCGCAAACATGACGTTATCGCGCAGGTCACGAATGGCGTCGACGCCGTTATTGGAAGCTCCGTCGATTTCGATCACGTCTATAGAACGACTGGTGGCAATTTCAATACAACTTTGGCACGTATGACACGGAACAAATTCGACTGCAATTGGACAGCGAATTGCTTTTGCCAAAATACGTGCCGAAGACGTCTTGCCTGTTCCGCGCGGACCCGTAAAAAGCAGTGCATGCGGCAAACGGTTATTTTTTAAGGCATTTGTTAGCGTTTGGGTAATGTGCGATTGGCCGACCATTTGATCGAAAGATTGGGGCCGATATTTTCGCGCGATCACTTGATAAGACAGAATGTTCCCCTGAAAAAGTAGCTATAATATAACTAGGATAATGGCTAAGTATAGTGGCTAGGCGCCCCATATCACCTAGTTCGTTAGACACCGTTGCTTCCTTCCGGACCTAGCGGAATTCACTAAAAAATCTAGCGTATGGGACCTAGCCACCTGTGGGTTTAGCTGATCCGCCGAATTCATTCAGTCCTTAATGCGATGAGCTACCCACAATTACCGTCTTAATTAAGGGAAATTCGTATTCAAAGGAACAACCGCATTTTCTTGCTAGGTTTAATGGCATTTACAGAGCAAAAATTTGCAAAGGGTATCTAAACGTTCGACAGTTTTACCTTTGAGGTGTGTCTCAGACTGAGAATGAAAAATGCGATTTATCCTAGCGGCCATTTTAAGCGGTAGCCGCTTTCTAAAATGCGTTTGGCTTCCTTTTTGGAATAGGGACCTATGTAGGAGAACTTTATGAAAAATACATTTTCAAAAACATTGATCTGCGGAATTATCGCTTCATCATTTATCTTGGTGAATTGCCAAAAGGCACCAACAGGCCGCGGAGTCAAAGGCACTGCCGGGACACCGCAAACGCCAGCGGACAAAGCCGCGGAAGCTGCAAAGGCAGTTGTTGTTGTAAAGTGTTCTCCGGAATTCGCAAAAGAATATTCGGCTTGGATAACTTTAATGGATTCGGAAGATGTCAAAAATTTAGAAAACGCTAAAGTAACTGACGAACTAACAGAAGATCAGATCGTTGAATTTAAAAAGCTACGCAAACACATTGAAAGTAAAACTGAAAATCTCATGCCTGAAATTAAAAAAATGCGTGAAGATCAAGAAAAAGTTGCGAAAGAAAAAAAGCAGGAAGTTAAAAAATTAGACGGGTGTTTTAATGAAAGTGGCGGCAAGCGAGTCGATTTAATTTTTGATAACCTTGAAAAAAGCGCAAACGGTAAAATTGCTAAAATTCGCAAATTCGATGGTGTTGAAAGTGACCGAACTAAAAAGCATGATGAAGAGATCGAGACTAATCATCCACACTCTGTCGTTACGAAAAATGCAAAATATTACGTTTCTGCAGAATTAAACAAGGCTCTAGACAGCGCGGATATGGATGAAACATTTTTCAAGAACGGAAGAGTATTAGTAGGCGAGCAAGAAAAAAAGAAAGCTATTGCTGCTCCCACAATTACGGTTTGTTACATGGATAAATCAAGCGGCAAAATTGAAGATCTTGATGTAACTTTAAACTCGATTGGATTTGAGAAAGATGGGCAGGTAGGTACGAAAACTCGCTACAAAATTATGATGTTAAGTGGCGATAGCGACTATGCTATTTTGTGTGTACTGCCAGCTAAAAAATTATTATCAGCAGGATTCCGTGATGCCATGGGCGCATTATTACAAACAAAAGAACAGCGTGAGAAAGCTAAAGTAAAAGAAACTGAAAAAGCTGAGGCAGCCAAATCAGTTGAAGATCAGAAAAAATCTGACAAAGACGCTAAAGACAAAAAAGCTGCGGATGCAAAAGCGGATAAAGCGGTGGAAGAAAAAGCAAAAAAAGAAATTATTGAAAAAGTTAAAAAAGATAATAAGAAACCGCTTACGGATGAGGAAATGAAAGTAGCTGTAAAAAAAGCACTTGAAGAGCTTCAAGCAAAAACTAAAAAACCAGAAATTAAGGTTTTAATAGAAAAAGAAATGGAAGACGTTACAAAAGCTGACCAAGACGCTGCCGAAAAAGCACGTAAGCAACGCGAAGAACAAAACATCAAGGCAATGGAAGAAGAGTCAGGAACTTAATCCCAACCACATAATCCAAATTACATAAAAAGAATTTTTTCCAGACTTTCTGTTTCTTCGGCCCAGTAGCTATAAGAACCAAAGTCTGGAAACAGTTTCGGAAAACTGGGATCTTTCCACCGATTCATAATCCAAATCGCATAATTAATAATTCTGTACCCACGCAAAAGTGGAATCAATTCCAGCTGTTCGCTAGGAAAACTACTTAACTCAGAATACCCCGCCACTAAATTTTCATACTCAATACTACCGGTAGTTTCTGCTGATGGTAGCAACATCCAAAAATCCTGTATAACAGGGCCGTTGATCATGTCGTCAAAATCAACCACAACGAAACTTTCGTCAGCTGCTTCTAAAATATTTCCGCGGTGTAAGTCGCCGTGGGTGCGGATGAATGGTACATCTTGTAATTGGTCATCTAAGTTTTCAAAAATGTCGTAGGCGGCTTTTTCGTAGCGACCGCTGACCTCGGGCGAAACCATTTTTAGTAATTGTTCTAGCAGTTGCCATTTATTATCTTCTGTAGGCCCTAGAAACGCGCGGTGGACGGCATCTTTCCTACGACCAATGTTATGTAGGCGCGCGATCCAGCGGCCCAATTTTTTGTAATGCTCGGGCCTAAATTCTTGGACTAAGCGGCCGCGGACCTTATTGAAAAACGCGTAGTTGATATTTTGAATTTGATCTAAGGTGGAATTATTTTTTAATATTAAAGCTTCAGCGACTTCTAAAGATTCGCGCTTCAGTTCAGCGGTAAATTCGTGTTCATCAAGTATTGTTTCGGTGCTCCAGCGGCCGGGGCGGTAATATTTTGCAATAATTGAATCTCTGTTTTCTAATTTAATTTCAAAAACGCGGTTTTCGTACGAGTTTAACTGGATTAATTCGCCGGTGACGTTGTACCCATTTTTCTCGGCACTGAGCAGGATTAAGTTAGGGTCTAAATTGTAAAATAAGTCAGAATCTTGGCGCGTGTTCAGCATAGCGATCAAATGTACAACAATGAAAAATTTTCTGCTAGCTCTGAATTTTTTAAGTTTTATAAGCACTTTATCCAGTAGCCGCAGCCAAAAGTGCTGCGTCCGTGTTGGCCGGTGGCTTGCTTTATTCCAAATGCAAGAACAAAAAATTTTTTCGGCCGCGGAGGCTCTTATGACAAAGTTTAGCGCAAAAACATCCCTTCTTTCTTTGGCCGTACTGGTCGCGTTATCGGGCTGTGGCAAAAGTAAAGAGTTAAACACTCCTGCAGCGCCTAATGCACCTGCGGCACCAGCTGCGCCGTCAGAATCAGCGCCGCCAGTACCAACTCCTGATTTAAACAAAAGCCTTCCGGACGTGAATAACAACCCCGATAACGAGCTTTTGCCAGACGATGGTAAACGAGTCCCGCCAACTATCGGTGGCGAAACTAAAGACAAAGATAAGGATAAATCTGCTGGTAGCAATGCTGGCGAAAGCACGGATCCTGGTGATATCGATTTTTCAACGATCACAGCTGCTAAAACGGGTGGAACAAGCAAAGACATGTACTACACAGGTGCTGGTAG
>JAYTMU010000110.1:0-4170 GCA_043728195.1 Bdellovibrionales bacterium | reverse complement strand
ACAGTGCCTGCATCTTCGCGGTGCTTGAGACCTAAAAAATGTCCCATCTCGTGAAGCACTAAAGATTCGAAACTGTAGCCCGTGGTTACCGCCTCGGGTTTATTCACGCGTGCATACGATCCAATTAAAACCGTTGGGTTTTTATCGTAATAACTAAAATCAGCTGCGTTGATTCTAATATCTGCTTCTTGAATCTCGTCACCCGCCCAGTAGACCGAGGTTCGACCCTGCTCTGATGATCTATCTGACTCCCATTTAGGGTGGAAGTAAATACCATTTTTTTGATCGCGCCCGGGGCCAGCATTTAATTTTGAAGAATCTTCAGAGATTTCAAATACTTTTCGACCTGCTTGAACTTCCCATGTTGCGGCTGCGCGGTAAACAGCGGGGCGTAATTCCACCGGCAGTGAGCTGTGTATGATCAACAGCACTGGTTTTTTTGACTTCCACGAAATCCGCTGACCGTAGGCGTTTTGCACAAATCCACAGTCATCTTGTTTTTTTGGCGAACACGACGCCAGTGTTAAAGCTACTATCAGCAAAAAACACATAGGAATAGATTTCGAAAGTTTGGTCATCGCAGTCTTTCATTTCAAAAAAATGACCACTTGAAAAGCGGTATATTTGTTTTAAGTGTTTCAAAATAAGACTTCGGTGTAACACCGACATTTCACGCCGCGCACAGGTAAAATCTGCAGTAAACTTTTGATAATACTTCGTATTAGCGGGACTCCCGTGCTGTTTCGCCCCTTTTTCCCCGCTGTAAAATCATGAGTTTAGTTCCAACGTGGCACCATTGGGTTTATGTTATTGAAATCACTAAGCAAACACACTTGGCAGAGCGTTTGCTATTGTATCAATGCAAGACAAGCCTTCGCTTCACCACAATCGTGGTACCCTTTAAGCGAAACCAATCACATCACAAAATTCCTTCGCTGGTAGGGGCTAACACCCCGGTCTCCAGCTGCGCACGCAAAAATGTGCGAGCAAAATTAGCAAAAAAATCGCAGGTATTCCTAAGGCAGCGGAACTGATTCTTAAAAACAACGCAGCTTTTTTAAAGCTTTCTTAACTTTTATTTTAAGCTACCCTTTGGTAAACAAATTTCTACTGCGGTAGATGGAGGAAAAATGAAAGTGCAAATCATTCTGATTTCATTCCTAGCAAGTTTAGTTCTAAGTTCATGTGCAACCAATAAAAATAAGGCTGAAAAAATTGATACCAAAGTCGATAACTCGACAGCTTTAAACGGTGAAACCAAACTAGGCATTAAAGACGGCAATATGGTCGTGCAACGTAAAGTTGAGATGAACGAAGAGTTACGCAAGATTCAATACGAAGTTTACGAGCTTGAAGACCGCGTCTATGGTAACCGTAAGTACGGCTCCCTGGGGCTGTACGGGGTGCTACGTGAATGCAAAATGCAGTTATCTGACCCACGGAACGGTGGCGATGGCAAAATGCAGTGGACTGAGCCTTTAGAGCGTATAACTGACAAAGAAGACGACATGACGATTGGCCTAGATGAAGAAAAGAAATTAGTGGGTATTTCCGAAGAATTTCTTCACGACCGCATCGTGCGCTTTAAGGGTTACAAAAATTTATTAAATAAGCGTCAGGACGAGTACGAAGAAAAAGCAGCTATTTGCAACACGGACTTAACATCGAAAAAAGCACGAGCGCAGAAACCCAAAGAATAAATGAGCCTAAGCAAACAACTGCGAACCTTTTTAGTCGAACTAACTGATTTGAAAAAATTAGACGAATGCGTTTCGCGGAAAAATCGTGAGACGCATCCGATTGTGTCTTTCACAAGCGTTCCCCAACGGCTTGAGCTTATCAAAGGAACACTGGTAAGCCTTCTAAAGCAATCTGTTCCGCCAAAAGAAATTCATATCAACCTAGGTGAGAATCTTTTTAAAACAAAGGCCCTTCCTGCGTTTTTGCGCGATTTAAAAACTGTAAAGATCTTTTGGATCGAAAAAGATTGTGGTCCAGCAACAAAATATTTGCCAACACTTGAACGCTTCGAAAATGTAGACCAATTGCTGATCATATGCGACGACGACATGTACTATTCAAAAAATTTATTAAAATGCCTGCTCGAGGCAGATAAAGCAGGCGGAAGCAAAAGTTGCTACTGCATCAATGGTCTTAGACTTCCTGCAGATTTTAAGTCTGAATCTCGGCCATCCGACAAGGCAATTAAAAGTGGTATGAAAAAAGTTGCAATTGTCGAGGGTTGCGGTGGTTACTCGCTACGACCCAAATTTGTTGATGTCAAGGCGCTGAAAAATAAAGATGGCGCTCCTGCACGCGCTTACTATGACGATGATTTCTGGCTAAGCGGACATCTCAGCCGGCGCCATATCGAAAAATTCCAAATCGTGGCTGGCCGGCGAAAGTCATTGGCGAATACTACTGCATCAGCAATTACGGGTGACCGTGCCCAGTTACAAACTGATTTGATGGCCTTTTTCAAAAATGACTGGGCCCCCGATGAGATCGAGCCACCCAGTGAAAACCAAATTAATTTTTACTGACGATGACGATTGAATTCTGGTTGGATGTGGCATCCCACTTTATAATTACTAAGTAACTTCGCAGTAGGTAGTAAAGAAAAAAGTTAGGGGAAGTCTTAGTCCCCTGACCAAAGAAATTAGTTCTTTAAAGAGTCTTTTACAGATTCAACAGCTGAATCTTTCTGAGTTTCGAAACGGCGAAAAATATTTTTTAGTTTTTCTGAATATGTTTCTTTTTCGTTTCCGTACTTTTGTTGAATTAAGCCACCAATAGCTCTCATGTCGCCCTTAGTTTGCGTTAATTCGTCGTCTGTTAGCTCTGGCCCCATGCTTTTTGCACTTCGCCTTTAATCTCTAACCATTTACCATTTACAGTGTTTTCGTTTACAGACATTTAAATCTCCTTTGTGAATGCGTTTTTACAGTTACGTAGTTATTACTTAGTTAATTCGTTTTTAACTTCAGTTCCTGTAGTTCCTGCTTTGTCCATCATGTTTTGACCTTTGTGCTTCATTTTTTTGCCAGCACATTCCATTTTGCCGTCTTTAATGCCTAGTTTGGTTTCACCGTTTAAAGCTGTCGAGTTATCGACTTTGGTATCAATTTTTTCATCTTATCTCCTGTTGTTGAATGTTAAATACAAGTTTTCAAGAACTTAGGGTAAATTTGGCTTTTTACCAGTCACTAAAGAGATGATGAATGAAATCACTGCTAGAGCGAAGAAAGCAATTGCAGCACGAATCATATAATATCCTTTGTTAAGAGTTTTTGCTTGTGTAAATTAGTTAGCACAACAACCCTGTGACTTAACAAGAATTAAATAAAATTTTGCCCCATTGTAAAAATATTTTAGCATTTCAAACTAAATTTTTCTTAACTAATGCATATTATTTTTTCGAAGCTCGGCACGAATTTCAACCACTTCATCCAGTGAAAAATGATAGGGTTTGCCACACATTTGACAGGTAATTTCGGGCTGTTCTTTTTTATCGATCATGTCTTGCAAATCGGCCTCGCCTAGTACTTCAAGTGCGGCGATAACACGGTCTTTCGTACATGGACAAAAATATTTGGCAATGTGTGGATGATCCAAATTTGTAAATTCCATTCCTTCTAAGTATGGCTTAACCAAATCGATAGTTGTACCGCCATCACGCAGGATGCTTGAAATATTCGGGTTTTTAGTCAGCGCATTTTTTTCTAAAAGTTCGACGATCGTATCTTCAACACCCGGCATGACCTCGATGATAACGCCGCCAGCTTTTACAACTTTTCCAAGTTGATCCAAATAAATTCCTAACGCAACGATCGAGCGAATTTGGTGCGATTGATGTAAGTAATGAGCTATGTCATCACCGATTTCTGAACTGACTAATTCAACAGTGCCGTGGAACGGCTGTTTCTGAAATGGCTGATGCCTAGAAACTGACAATGTACCTTTTCCTAAAGCGTCTGCTAAGGTTAGCCCGTGCTCGTAACTGGGCGGCTGATATTCTGGATTTGGCGTATAGGCGCGAACATGTCCTTCAAAATCAGCTTCAGCGTAAATACTTTTTAGTGCGCCGTTACCACGAAATAACAGGCCTACTTTTTGACGATCCTTTAACTGACTTGCCAATAACAAAGCGCCGATCATGGCCTTGCCAAC
>JAYTMU010000109.1:0-22064 GCA_043728195.1 Bdellovibrionales bacterium | reverse complement strand
CTAACGTTAGTTGATCATCCAGATCAAGACTTTGATAAAGATGGGATCCGCAAAGTAACTGTAATTACCAAAAAAACCCCAGTGTTTTTACAAAGTCTAGTGGATCTGTTTTCGAATTCCAAAACCTTTTTTAAGGAATTTAAAATTGCAAAATCAGAACTTAAAGGCGATTTGTTGGTTTTAGATCTTAAGCCAAAGATGGAAAACTTAAAAAACTTTAAACTAGAACTGAATGTTCCACAGAAAAAAATTCTGTCGATAGTATTTACAGATGATGTTGATACGATGACCTCGATACTTTTTAAAGATTTAAGTTTAAAGAAAAAAATTTCTAAAAGTACATTCGAATATAAAGCAAAAGCTTCAGATCAGGTGGTTACGCAATGAAAAAAATCGAACTAGGTATAGAATCACCAACGGCAACTAAAAAAAAGGTACACTTCATAAGCTTAGGCTGCCCTAAGAACTTGGTCGATAGCGAGATCATGGCCGGAACATTAATTAAGGATGGTTACGACGTGGTGGGTGATGCCGAAGGCGCAGACACGGTGGTTGTGAATACGTGCGGCTTTGTTGAAGATTCAAAAAAAGAATCCGTCCAGCGCATTTTGGATATGGCTCAACTAAAACAAGACGGTAAAATTAAAAAAATTGTTGTAGCAGGATGTTTAACCCAACGTTATAAAAACGATCTTGTTGAGGGTTTACCAGAGGCAGACCTTTTTGTGGGATCTGGTGAATTTCAAAACATAGCTAAAATTTTAAAAAAGCATGAGCAAGGCGACAAGGGAAAGACATTCTTTAACCTGCCAACGTATCTTCAAGAAGAATCAACTCCTCGGGTGAATTCGCAACCCAAGCATCGTGCGTATTTAAAAATATCTGAAGGCTGCATGAAGCGGTGTGCATTTTGCGCCATTCCACTAATTCGCGGTAACTTACAGTCACGACATATCAAGAACATTGTTAACGAAGCCAAGCTGTTAGCTGCTAGCGGCGTAGAAGAACTAATTATTATCAGCCATGATTTTACTGATTATGGGTGGGATCTCCGCAGAAAAGATGCTGAAGCAAAAGAAAACCCAGTAGAGTTGCTGCGTGAGTTGGCTACGGTAGACGGTATCAGATGGATTCGATTGCTGTATTTATATCCAGATGGAATTACTGACGAGATGATTGAGCTAATCAAAACCAATCCTAAATTTGTTCGTTATTTTGATATGCCTTTACAACACATAAACAACGACGTTCTAAAAAGCATGAATCGCAAAATGACTAAAGAAGAAATCGTCAGTGTGCTAACAAAAATTCGTACGGAAATTCCGGACGCAGTTATCCGGACACAGTTCATCGTAGGCTTTCCAGGCGAAACGGCTGAACAGTTTGAGGATTTATTAAAGTTTGTGGCCGAACAAAAATTTGACCGTGTAGGATGCTTTAAGTATTCGCCCGAGGAAAACACTCCGGGCGGAAAAATGGCTAATCAAGTGGAAGAAAAAATTAAAGATTTCAGACATGATGCCTTGATGGAAATTCAGCAAAATATTTCACGGGAAAAACATAAGGCTTTTATTGGTAAAACATTAGAAGTTGTTGTTGAGGGGCACAGTGAAGAAACTGAGCTGCTACTGCAAGGACGAATGTCGCAACAAGCTCCTGAAATTGACGGCGTTGTTTTAATTAATGACGGCCAAGCAAAGATTGGCCAGTTCGTAAAAGTGCGCATCACTGACAGCATGGAATATGACTTGATCGGAGAAATCGTTGACTAGCAATTTAAGCACGTTAGGTCATTTTCTTATATTTGACTTAACAAAATTAGGTGCGGCTTATCAAATGATAAATTCATTTGCTGACGAACAAGCTGTGCGCGTTTTCGAAGTTAGCCCAGTCGGCAATCAAGCTTTACTAATTTTATCCTGCAAAGATTTGATTTCAGCACAGTTTGTCTACAATCAATGTTTAAGCCTATACCGTTCAGATGTGTTGGCTTCTGTCATAATTGAAAATGTAAATGACAGCATTTTAAATGCGTATTTAAGCCAGCAAAAACCAAACTTAAGCACAAATATTTTAGTCATCGAAACACAGTATTTTTCTCATGCATTTGATGCTGCGAAAAAGTTAGTGCAAGCCGACATAGCCGTCGTCGATTTTAGAGCCGTGCGAACAAGCCCTGCGAACTTAATACTTACTAGTACCAGTTCGTCGCCAGAAAACTTGAATCAATTTATGTCAAAAAATTCATTTACAAAAATGACCTTAATTCCTGATGTGCAACCCGTATTAAAAGCCTATTTTGAAATTTTAGCTTAATTAGAGCGATTCGCAGGATTGCAGCAACAGGCTGTACTTTGAAACGTCGGATGATTTTTCATCAATCAAAATTTTAAGGGTTTTTCTGACTTCAACGACCACACGACGATTTAGTGAGCATGCTTTTTGGAATTGCTCTAGCGCTTGCATCCGCTGTTTGTCGGTGAACAAGGCCCATGCAAGGGCTACGTGAGCACGATCGGATTTAGGAAATTTTACTACGCCCAATTTAAAAGTGCTAATTGCAGTAGAAAACAATTTTTCAGACACCTGAATTTCACCAAGACAAACGTAACCCATCTCAGTGTCTTTCATTTTTAGTGAATCTGAAAAATATTTCTTTGCGACTTTCATTTTTTGCTGTTCGCGCGCACCGACACCTAAGAAAATGCTGGCGTAAGCACTTTTATTTTTAGTAATTCCTCGAAAGCAATAACCTTCGGCATCGCTGTAATGGGTATCTAACGTGTAAGATTCGCAAAGCTCTTCGTTATAATCTCTTCCAGTAATTTTCGCTAGATCTAGATAAATTGCAGTCGTTTCGTAATAATTAGAATCTTTCGCAAAAACGTCTGCTAGCATTTTCAAAGCGTCAATATTTTTAGGATTTTCTGCTAACACTTTGTTTAATAAATCACGTGCAGATTTTTTGTCACCTTTTAGAATAGCCATGCTGGCTTCAGCCATATTTCGCTCGGACTGTGAAATATTTTTCGCTTTTATTTCTTGAAGTGTTTGTTGAACCTGATCAATTTTACGCTGATCTATCAGTTCCTGTAATAATCGCAGATGTAATGAAATTAATTGGGGTTTGTCTTTCATTTTTGCTTTGATCATAGATAAGCGTAAATTTTTTAGTTCTTCGCTGTAGTAAGCTGGTGTTTCATAATCTTTCGTTCGACAAATTGATTGAAACTCGGCGTATTTTCCCGGCGCCGAGGCCGAGGCTGCTGGTACTGCCGGATTTCCAGTCGGATTTGCTCCTGGAACTGCGGGTTGCACTGAATTTGTTATTGAATTTAGTGCTGCAGGAGCAGAACTAGACCCAGCCGAAGCTGCTGGACCTGTAACATTTGGGGTTGCACTTGGGGTTACAACTGTTGGTGATTGAGTTGTTGGACTGGTCTTTGGGTCTGGCGGCGGAGCAGGTGGCGTTACCACCGGCCATGGAATTGTAGTTGGACCAGATGGAGCTGGCTCGGTTGGCACTTGGCCGTGACTCAAATTAAGACACAGGCTTGTTATTAAGTAGTAGATAAAATTAGCCAACTTGCTCCTAGAACGTTCGTTTCTTTAATTAATCATCCGATAAGTTGTCGAGTGAAACAAGCAATCCGTACAACGAAATTAAGGCGAAGTTTTCAGGGCTTCGGGAATGAAAAAGGCCAGGCCGTGGTCGAGTACGTACTTATTCTTGTGATCACGTTAACCATGCTAGCTGCAGTAAAAGGAATGTTTAAAGCAGTGGATGACTTTATGTACAGTTACATGGGCGCCTACATTTCTTGTTTAATGGAATACGGCGAGCTTCCCGCACAGGGAGTTGAAGCCGACGAATTAAAGAAAAACAAAGATGGTGGCACCGGCGGCGGAAAAGTTTGTGATTCCAGTTTTAAAAATTTCAATTTAGCTGATGGCATCAGTCCAAATCCAAGCGCCAGTAGTTCGGGCTCAAGTCGAAACGGCGCAAGCTCTAGAAATTCTTCACAGAGTGCTACAGCTAACAGCAAAGACAAAACACCTGTCAGCAGACCAACCAACTCAGCTACAGAAAATGCAAATTTAAATTCATCATCAAGTTATGCGAACGGAAAAGTTCAACGTGCATCTAGTCAATCCAGAGCCGGCACTGCAGACAGCAGTAGCCGGAACGCGGGTGACGACAAAGTGCGAGTGATAGAGGACCAAGGCGACGAGGCCGGCTTTGGTGGCTCGCGATCCTCGAACATCGGTTCATCAGAGGTTAACTACGAAAAAGTTCGCTACAAAGCTATTAATGGAAAGCTAGCCGATGCGCAGAAGGCAAAAGCCAATCGCGCCCCTACTGCGAAAATAATTCAGGAAATTGTTGATGAAAACCGCCGTGGTCCAAGGCGAAGTGTATTTGCTCCGCCCGAGAAAAGAGCAATTGCTGCCGTTGAAGACGACGGTGAAGGCTTTAACTTCGGCTATTTTTTAAAATGGATAATAATTGCTGGAATCCTAATCTCAATTTTCATTTTTTTTGGCAGCCAGGTCATGAGTTTCATGAATTCAAAAGAAAAGTAGCCCAAATCACCAACGCCACGCACGATCTAAATAATATACAATTGGCCAGTTGGTGATTGAATGTTTACCTAAAATCGAAAATAAAGCCTTATCCGAGGTTCCAGTTGATAGAAATTGTAAAGCACGATCAGGTCCGTTTTTTCACCTTATCGCAAGCTCAAGAAATATTACCGCTAATTTACCGAGTCACTGAAGAGTCCGCTCGGGACGTGCGATACTTGATGTTGTGTATCGAAGCGTTACCAGATAAAAAATCGCCCAGGGCCTATGAAATTCAAGACCAAATCAATTCGATCATCGAAAAATGGCAAAACAAACTAGAACGCTTGGGCGGAAAACCTAAGGGTTTATGGTTGGCTGATTTCGATAACGGAAGTGGATATTACTGCTGGAAATTTCCTGAAACAGCAATTTTACATAAACATGGCTACCAAGATGGCTTCACTGGCCGTATACTGATATCCTCTAACGAGGAATCAAATGAGAATTGCCCTAGCTCAAATTAATTCAAGTCTTGCTGGCTTTGAAAAAAACAAAATAAAAATTTTAGATTACATTCAGCGCGCTAAAGAAAAAAAAGCCGAACTGGTCATTTTTCCAGAAGCAAGTCTGTTCGGCTATCACCCATTTGATTTGCTCGAGCGTGAAACATTAGTCGATCAACAACTAAAAGAACTTCACGACCTGATTAAAAAAATTCCTAAAGACATTTTCGTGCTCGTTGGCGGCTTTGCAAAAAACTCGAATAAAAAGGGGCGGCCCTACTTCAATGCTGCATTTTTATGTCAGAAAAACAAGGTTGTTAAAACCTTTCACAAAGAGCTGCTTCCTACGGGCGACGTTTTCGATGAAGCCCGCTTTATTGAAAAAGGAAGCATAAAAAATAATTATTTTAGTATAAAAAATAAAAAGTTTTTTCTAACCATCTGTGAAGATATTTGGGCTTGGGAAGATAAAAAATCAAAGTCTTATTATGCAAAAAATCCAATTACGAAAATTCAAAAAAAGAAAATCGATTTAATTATCAACATGAGCGCATCACCTTTCTTTACCGATAAGATCAAACAGCGTGAATATGTTGTACAAAAAACCGCACAGTATTTCAAAGCGCCACTGGTCTATGTTAATATGGTCGGATCACAAGATGAAATAATCTATGATGGCCAAAGTTTTTTAATGACCCCAAAGGGCGAAAAAAAATTGTCGTGTCGTGCGTTTGCTGAAGACCTAAATGTTTTTGATCTAAATACGTTGGTCGACTGGAATGCCACGGAAAATCAGCGGCCCGAAACGTCTACTGAGCTTTTACGAAAAGCGCTTGTGTTGGGAATCCAAGATTTCCTACGAAAGAACAGACTTTCTAAAGTTCACTTTGGATTGTCGGGCGGGATTGATTCTGCCGTGTTGGCATGTTTAGCTGCCGATGCACTTGGACCCCAGAATGTTCAGCTATTTGCACTACCAACGCAGTTCAATGTAAAAGAAAGTTTCACTTTGGCTGACACCTTAGCAAAAAATTTGAAAATAAATTTAAAGACTATTTCTATCCAAAGCATGTTTGAACTTGTAAAAACAATTCTGGATGCCGAATTTGCAGTTAAAGAATTTCAGTTAATGCATGAAAATTTGCAATCGCGACTGCGCGGCTTAGTTTTAATGGCCTATTCTAACTTTACAGGTAGTTTACTTTTAACTACGGGCAACAAGTCCGAATACGCAACGGGGTACGCAACCTTGTACGGGGACATGTGCGGCGGCCTAGCGCCGCTTGGCGATTTAACAAAAAAGCAAATTTACCAATTGGCAGCCCTTTATAATTCCGAAATGGAAATGATTCCTAAAGGTATAATTACAAGGCCACCCTCTGCTGAACTGCGACCCAATCAAAAGGATCAGGATTCATTACCGGAATACGATATACTAGATAAAGCTGTCGTAAATCTTGTCGAGAAAAAAGCAAAGGTAAAAACTAAAACAGAAAAATGGCTAGCTGAAATTTTAATGAAGACTGAATTTAAGCGTTGGCAAGCAGCGCCTATTTTGAAAGTTTCCGAACACTCATTTGGACGGGGTAGGCGCTACCCATTAGCGCACGATGCGAAGAATATTTAATTAAAATACAAAGCCCATTTGTTTTGGCTGGCGTGCGATCTGCGGAAAGCGCAGTTCGCACTTGCCAGTTAATGCGATTAAATTTTCGACTTGTGGCATTTTTCCAGCGACAGAAATTCGCTTAAGCATTTCTAAAAAAACATTTCCGCAGTATGTCGCGTCCTCTTCAGCGCGGTGAAAACCGGTTGATGGTATCTTTAAGTGTTGGACCAATGTTCCTAATTTGTAGTTCGGCAGACCAGGAAATACTTTACGGCTTATGGTCAAAGTATCAATAATCAGGCCTTTAGGTGCTGCGGCTTCGTACCGCTTGATATCCATCGTTAAGAAGCCAGCATCAAACGGAGCATTGTGAGCAACTAAAATAGAATCTTCGCAAAATTCAGAAAATGACTGTAGTAAAGAATCAATGCGTGGTTTACCCCGAACCATGTCGTCGGTAATTCCATTTACAGCTGTTGCGCCCGGTGGAATAGGTTTTTGCGGGTCTACTAGGGTAGAAAAAACACTTTCGACAGCGCCATTGTTAAAGCGCACAGCTCCGATTTCGACGATCTGATCGACGCCGGGTACTGTTCCTGTTGTTTCTAAGTCAAAAGCTATGAATCTCATACTAAATTTGATACAAACAAAATGTGTCTGTATCAACAAAAACACTACATATTGTCGGAGAAACAAATTCAATTGCGTTCAGAACGAATGAAAATTTATTAGATGTTTTGAATGCAAATAAAGTAAGCATCAACCAAGCATGTGGTGCAAACGGTTCATGCACCACGTGCCGAGTTATTATTGTCCAGGGATTAGAAAACTTAACGCCAAGAACAGAAATCGAAGCAGAGCGCGCAGCTGAACGACAGTTTTTAGACCATGAGCGATTAGCATGTCAGACGGACCTGTTAGATTCTGTAACAATTCAGATACCGCAATTCGTAACGTAAACTTTAAAGTACGTAATAGTTATTGGTATAGATCCAAGTTAACCATTTCACCGCGTCTGGTAAGGGTAGCCTAGGACTGATACGAACTTGCAGCCGATAAGCGCCGGCGCCCTTAAGCTGAAAAACACCTTCAAACGTATTTAATATGTCGATAGCTTCTCCGTTTTTGTACAGGACAACTTCGTAGTACGCTGTGGGCTCGGCGGGAAGTTTAAAATATATTTTTAAACTTTTTTGGTTTTTAACTTCTGAACCTAATGGAAGTCTTTTTTGATCTTGTTCTGTTATTAAATAAGTTTGAAAACCCTTTGGATCACCCAAGGCATCAAAACAAAGATAAAATTGTCCGTTTTTCAAAGCAGTTAGAATAGATTCCCGATCCGTCTGCATATTTCCGGTAAGTTCAGATGATAATAATAGGTGATTGGAAACAATACTTAACGAGCGTTCGTAGCTTGGAAACTTAATAAGCCAGTCAGTCCAAGGAATAGTTCGGGCAGATGCTTCAGCTCCGGCCGTCGCAACAAACCGTCTTTTCTGAGAAACTTTATCAAAAAAACTGATCTCTTCCGTCGGTTCTTGTGCAAGGCGAATTAAAGCTAACTTTGGATTAAAGGGATATATAAGTAAGCTCCACAGTGTCGACACTTTGGAGCTATCCCATGAAAGTTGCGAAAGGCTTTTTAAATTAACAATTTCAAGTCCATCCATACCTTGCGGAATTTCGCCATTCCATTGAAAGCCTTTGCCAAAAGGGTGTGCCAATATGATAAAATCTTTGGTATTTTTTGAGGACTCTTCTGAAAGAAGGTCTGAAAGCTGCAAATGCGATTCGCCACGCTGCAGTCCCAAATTTTTATCTTGGGTCGAAAAATAAATTAAGCGCGAATCCTTGTAACCGTACTTGGCGCCCTGAAGAACACCAATATTTTGTAAATAACTATCGTCAGGAATTTTTAATGCCGGGCTAAGATCGGTTATTAAAATAAAATTATTTTCTGCCTTTTTAGCTTCGCTTAAAACAACGCTTAAGGGTTCAGAGCCAATAGACTGATTAGTGTGAATATTCATACTTAAGCGATAATCATAGAAAAAATTTGAAGTTTTAACTTTGCGCGGAACGAAATTAAGCTCGAACTGGGAAACATAAAAGCCGTAAATAAAAAAGGTAATTAGTAGGAAAGCCAATACCGAAAAAAATCTAGTCATAAGTAACCTGATAAAGCTCAAGTGCTAGATTGTCAAACGAATCCAATTTCAAAAATTTGGCACTGCTTAAGTAGTCTGGCCAATCCGAACCTACGTCTTTTAACACAAAGAACTTTTTTGCCGCTGGCACTGAAATTTCTAAACTGTCATAGAAATCTTTTCGTGAAAAGCCGCGCAACTTGGGCACCATGACTTTGCTTTCCCATGAAAGTAATGACGAAATTTGATAAGTAGGACCATAAAGGGGTCGATACGTGCGCGCTGCTTCAACTAACGGGCGAACATCGTTTGTAATCAATTGATTTTTAAGTATCTTGCTTCCCGCTGGTGAAAATAGAATGCCAGCTATAGAAACATAAATGAAAAACCAGTAGTAAAACGTCCAACGAATTCGTTTTGTTTTTTCAATGAATATATAATCTTTTAAAGCATGTGGCTGGGCTACGATAGGCCAATTAGCTTCTACGACGGATTTAAAAGTACTTGTTAAAAAGAAGATTATTTGCGAGACAGAAAATATCTGATTGTCAGAAGCTTTTCGTTTTCGAAATAAGTTCAGCGCTACGAAGGGACTCATTATTAACACTTGTCCCATTAGGTAACTGTAGGTCCATTCGAAATTGTAATTCGATCTGCCAAAGCCATGGTTGATTTGAAATAGAAATGAAATCCATTCGTTTTGATAATTCCAAATTAGAACCGGTAGGCTAAAAACAAATCCAGACGCAAGGGTTGCGAAAATACCAATTGGTTGTAGAAGGCGCCACTTTTTGTTTACAAGTAAGGTCACAGCGCCTGCTAAAACAAATAAAACGATATGGTATTTTGAACAAAACCCAAGCCCTAAAGATACCCCAAGAAAAACGTACCAACGAATTTTCAAGGTTTCGAATAATCTTACAAAACAATAATAAGCAAGGCTCCAGAAAAATACTAAAGGCACGTCTGGTGTAGCCATGATCGAACCAATGCCAAGTAATGGATTCAAAACGAAAAGCGCTAAAAACAAAAACTGCTGATTCAGGGTTGCATTTTTTTTTCGAAGTAATGTAAGCCATATGAAAACTGTTGCGGTGCTAAGAATTATAAAAAATAGACGGATGCCTATGGGGTTGTGAATAGGTAATAGATGTGTGCCTAAATAAATTAGCCAGCTGACCATGCCTGGGTGATCGAAATAGCTTAACTTCGGAAAAGCTGACCAAATGTAATAGTAAGACTCATCAGCAACAATGGGAATGAACGAAGCAAGCAAGCACTTGATTAAAAAAATGAAAATTACAAAATAAAGAATCTTTTTAGGCATTAAAAAGTAAGGTGGATAGGCTTACTTTTGGTTGACGCCTGCCCTTTATCTAACCCATTTAATATTAGATTTAATCCACTTCCATCTTCTGCCATAAGGTGTAAGCCAGTGGGTGAACGAATAACCTGCACTTGCTTGGGCGCTAGCTTCACACGCACAAAATTTTTCGTATTCCCTTTTGCATAAAAGAACTCGATATCTTTTCTGGCCTCAATGATTAGCTCAACAGGTTTTCCTTGCGAAGGCTCAAATTCAGTAGGCTGAACGGCTTCAACACTGGTCACGGGTATTTTGGTCTCTGGCGCAGTTGGCGTTGGTTTTGAAATGTCAGCGCTAGCAGGATTTGTGGGTACAGATGATTCATCCGCTTTTTCGACGGGGGGCACAGTTGCCGAGCTTAAAGGTGCCTGCGCATTTTCAGCTGGTACGCTTAGCTGAACCTGAGAAGTTTGTGCGACTTGCGCAACTTGGCCACCATCGACAACAGATTCTTTTTGATATTTTTCGACAACATTATTTATTGCCAGTATCACGAATAAAAGAACGGCAGCAAAAGAGGCGTACATTAGGGTTTTCTTTTTGCTATCCTGGTTGATATCCAGGTTAGTTGGAACGGTTGGTGTCGATTTGGTTTTTGGTGGCCTTGGTTTGTTGTCGGCGCTCATCGCTTGGGGTGGTGGTACTTTTGGTAGTGGCTGAGTAGAACCCATTTCCTCTAAAAACTGTCGCAGAATTAAATCCGAATCCAGTTTTAAAAACTGCGCATAGCTTTTAACAAAACCACGAATAAAAGTTTTGGCTGGTAGTTCGTCAATGTCGCCAGCTTCAATTGAAACAACTATTCGCGAGCTAAGTTTAAGCGAATTGGCCACTTCGGCGACAGAATAATTTTTTTTAAGACGTTCGGCTTTTAACAGCTCGCCTGTAATTTTCATAGTGTACCTTTTTTAATTATCGCCAGCATTTGTTTTGCTTTTTCAAAGTGCGGACCGTTAGGGAATATTTTAATTAGTTCTTCAAATCGTACCATGGCGCGATCCCTTTGATTGTTTCTGTAAAATGCAACTGCAGCATAATAATGGGCTTCATCAAACCCCACAGGTCTGCAAAATGAAATTGCTTTTTCTAATTGATCTGTTGCGGGACTTAATTCTTTTAATTCTAAAAAGCTTCGACCTAAATAAACATGGGTAACACAATTTTCACGATCTGATTCTAGTGATTTTTTTAGAAAAGACTTAGCGGATTGGTATTTCTTGCGTTTGAATTCTAATATTCCGTAGTTGGCGTATATGGCAGAATACTCAGGATAAGTTAAATCCTCTAAAGCTTCTCGAAGGTAGGGCTCTGCTTTTTTGAACTGCCCATTTTCAATATAAATGCGGGCTAAATTATTTTTAGCTTCCGTATAGTCGGGCTGATACGAAATGGCCTGCAAGTAATGCCTTTCCGAAAGCTCGAAACGTTCACGTAAAAAATAGACCAAACCCAGATTGCTGTGAATTACCGGATTTCTGGGGTCCAGGTCTTCGGCAATCAGTAATTCTTTAAGCGCTAGCGGCAGATTATCTTTTTGAATATGTGAAATTGCGATTTGCATGTGTAATTCAGCAGTATCCCGGTATTCGGGTCTTGTGCCGGTAGCGCATGCGGAAAAGAATGTTGATAAGGCCACAAAAAGTAAGACCAATTTCATTCTTAAATCGTAACACTCTGAAAATTTGAGTCAATCGCCTGGGCTAGGATTTAGCTAACATCACGACAGTTTCAAAATGGTCGGTTTGTGGAAACATATCAAAAATTTGCAGGCTTTGAATTGTGTAGCCATTCTTTGATAAATTCATTTTTTGCAAATCCCGTGCAAGACTTACTGGATGGCAGCTAATATAAAGTATGTTTTTGGCATTGGTTGCGGATATTTTTTGTAAAACAGTATCCGAACAGCCCGCGCGGGGTGGATCCAGCAGTATAAAGTCGGATGATAAACTTCTGCGGCTTACGAAGGTGTCACAATCCGCAGTAAAAAAGTAAAGTCGCTTTTGCAGATTCATCGCAGTAATTCTTTTGATAGCTTCGGTTGTAAGGTCAGAATTAAGTTCAACAGCCTCGATAAGTGTTGTCGGAAGCTTTTGAGCTAGGTCAAATGTGAAATTACCAGCGCCGGCGTACAGTTCAGAAATTGCTTTTGGAGCGGACTGTGCGGCAAGTTCGGCCACATGTTCTTTCAAAAGCGTATTCATTTCAGTATTCACCTGAGCAAAGGACAATCCTTGGCCTTTTTCACCAATGCGGTTATATGAGAATGCGTTATCTTGAGCAATTTTTAGCTCATATTTGCTAAGCTCTGCCTCTTTTTTTAAAGTACGTTTTAAATCAGGTATTTCGTCAGATATTCGTTTATCGGCAATTAAGCACGAATCAATATCGACAATTGTATGGGATTTTTCTTCGAAATAACCTAGCAGTTCACCCTGATGTTTTAACTGTATTCGGTTGCGATAGTGCAGATTTTTAGGTGATGCGATCGTCGGCTTCAAATTATAAGGAATTCCCGGCAGAAATTTTTTAAAAAGCTCTTCCAGTAACATTTCTTTTTGCCGAATTTGTTCGTCTTCGTTAAATTGCTGCCACGAACAGCCACCACATTGTAAAGCGTATGCACAGGGTGGCTGACGTCGACTTTCACCAGGCTTTAAAACCTCTAAAATAATGCCGTTTAAAAAATTCTTTTCAACTGACACAATTTTTATTTTTAATTGATCTTTGGGCGCCGATTTCCCAACAAAAACGACTAGTGTTTTGTCTTGGAATGGAATACGGGCGATACCATCGCCCCCAACGGCCATTTTTTCAATTTCAACGGTATGCTCTGAATTTAAAAGAGACTCAAGCGAGTCCCTTTTTGAAGAAGCTTTTGAATTCACGAAATAAATTACATATTCACAAGTTCATGGCGGTCAAAAAAGATCGCAAGTTCGCGCTCTGCAGAAGCTACAGAATCAGATCCATGAACTGCATTTTCTCCCATAGAATCACCGTGTTTTGCACGTATAGTTCCAGGATTAGCTTTTTTAGGATCAGTTGCGCCCATAATTTCACGATTTTTTAAAACTGCGTTTTCACCAAATAAACACATCATAACCACTGGTCCAGATGTCATGAATGATACTAATTCGCCGAAAAAAGGACGCTCTTTGTGTTCAGCATAAAAAAGCTCGCATTTTTCTTTTGATAACATACCTAATTTTGCTCCGGCAATTTTTAAGCCCGAAGTTTCAAATGTATGAATAATGTCACCGATTGCATTTTTCTTTACTGCATTTGGTTTGATGATCGAGAATGTTCTTTCGTTAGCCATTTTTTATCCTTTGTTTGATTGGTTAGTGATTAATTACTTCAGCATAGATTTAAGCGTCGTACCCATATCGGCCGGAGAACGCGAAATTTTACAACCTGCAGCTTCTAAAGCTGCAAATTTTGCTTCCGCTGTTCCTTTTCCGCCGCTGATAATGGCTCCTGCGTGACCCATGCGTTTTCCCGCCGGAGCAGATGCTCCGGCAATGAATACGGCAACTGGTTTTTTAAATTCTTTTTTAATGTATTCAGCTGCTTCTTCTTCTGCCGAGCCACCAATTTCACCGATCATGATAACAGCATCCGTATTTGGATCTGCATTGAACAACTTTAACACGTCGATAAAATTCGTTCCGTTAACGGGGTCGCCACCGATTCCAACGCAAGTCGATTGACCTAATCCTAAAGCAGATAACTGTCCTACAGCTTCGTAAGTTAAAGTTCCAGATCGTGAAAGAACGCCAATGCGCCCAGCTTTGTGAATATGACCCGGCATAATTCCAATTTTACATTCACCCGGAGTGATAACACCCGGACAATTTGGTCCGATAAGACGTGTTTTCTTACCTTCCATGTATTTCTTAACTTTAACCATATCTAAAACCGGAATTCCTTCAGTGATACAAATAACTAAATCAAGTTCTGCATCGACCGCTTCCATAATTGAATCGGCAGCAAATGGTGGTGGTACAAATACCATCGAAACATTGCAGCCCGTTTTGGCTTTCGCATCTTTTACAGTGTTAAAAACCGGAATTCCTAAATGCGTCGTTCCGCCTTTTCCAGGAGTTACGCCACCCACCATTTGTGTTCCATAGGCCTTGCACTGTTCTGAGTGAAAAGAGCCTTGAGCGCCAGTTAAACCTTGGCAAATTACTTTTGTATTTTTATCAATTAGAATAGCCATTTTATTTCCCTTTAATCGCAGCTGTGATTTTTTTAGCAGCATCTGTTAGATCGTTAGCTGGAATGATGTTTAAACCACTGTCTGCTAATATTTTTTTACCAAGTTCAACGTTGGTACCTTCTAAACGAACAACTAACGGAACTTTTAAACCAACTTCTTTAGAAGCAGCGATAACGCCTTCAGCGATTACGTCGCATTTCATAATTCCACCAAAAATATTAACTAGAATACCTTTAACATTCGGGTCTTTAAGAATAATTTTAAAAGCGTTCGTTACTTTTTCCTTATTGGCACCGCCGCCAACATCTAAGAAATTGGCCGGAGTTGCACCATGAAGTTTAATGATATCTAATGTTGCCATCGCTAAACCGGCACCATTTACTAAGCAACCAATCGTGCCATCTAACTTAATAAAGGCTAAAT
The DNA here is from genome assembly GCA_043728195.1 of Bdellovibrionales bacterium. GTDB lineage: Bacteria > Bdellovibrionota > Bdellovibrionia > Bdellovibrionales > Bdellovibrionaceae > Pseudobdellovibrio. The sequence goes on along the minus strand of JAYTMU010000109.1, from coordinate 7,228 downwards.
CGAACTTTGAAGCCTCAATTTCGGTAGGATCTTCTTCATTTAAATCACGAAGTTCAAATATACCAGGTTGGCGGTACAAAGCATTTGGATCAAAGTTCATTTTAGCATCTAAGCAAATGACGTCGTTTTCTTTGGTAACAACTAAGGGATTGATTTCAGCAATTGAACAGTCGCTTTTAATGAAAGCTTCATACAAGCCCATAAAAAACTTAGTCGACTTTGCCACAACCTCTGGGGACATGCCGATTGCAAAAGCTAGCTCACGTGCTTGCCATGCTCCTAAACCAGATGCTGGGTCGATATCCACTTTAATAATGGCTTCTGGACGGTGTTCAGCAACTTCTTCGATATCTACTCCGCCTTCGCTAGAAGCCATCATTGCGACTCTTCCGGTTACGCGGTCAATTAAACATGCAACATAATACTCTTTGGCGATGTTACAGCCGGCTTCGATAAAAACTTTTTGGACTTTTTTTCCTTCAGGACCAGTTTGGTGAGTAACTAAGGTCATTCCAATCATACTTGCAGTTAATGAGCGGACCTCATCTAAAGTTTTAGCGATCTTTACGCCGCCACCTTTTCCGCGACCACCGGCATGAATCTGAGCTTTTACAACCCAAATGCTGCCGCCGATATCTTTGGCTGCACTAACTGCTTCATCAGGTGAATGAGCAACTTTACCTTTTAAAGTGGTCACATTAAATTTTCTTAAAACTTCTTTGGCCTGGTATTCGTGAATGTTCATTGCAAACCCTATCTTACTGAATTGTTTTTAATGCAGAAACTAACGTGCGAACGGCTTCAACTGATTTATCAAATTCAGCTTTTTCATCAGCGTTCATTTTGAAATCAATAATTTTTTCCATTCCGCCGCCACCAAGCTGGCAAAGAACGCCAACCATTAACTTGTCGTTCACGCCGAATTCGCCGTTAAGTTCGACCGCGCAAGGAATGATTCGTTTTTGATCTTTTAAAATAGCTTCAGCCATTTCAATCGCACCACGAGACGGAGCATAATATGCGGAACCAGTTTTCAAGTGGCCGCCAATTTCTGCACCGGCTTGTTTTGTTCTGGCAACGATCGCGTTGATTCGGTCCACAGAAACTAAATCCATCAGTGGAACTGAACTAACTGCAGCTGTTCGAACTACGGGCATCATGGCATCACCATGATTTCCTAGCACCACGCCCGTAACGTCTTTAATTGATACATTTAATTCTTCTGCTATAAACGCGCGGAAACGTGCTGAATCAAGGGATCCGCCCATACCAATCACACGTTCGCGTGGAAAACCAAGCTGTTGTTTTGCGTACACAGCCATAACATCCATGGGATTACAAACAACGATGACTACTGAGTCTGGCGCATGCTGTTTAATACCCGCACAGCAATCTTTGACGATTTTAGCATTAATTCCGACAAGTTCATCGCGACTCATACCGGGTTTGCGTGGCATTCCTGCAGTTAAGATAACAACGTCTGCCCCTGCGATATCCGCATAGTTTGACGTGCCCTTAACCCGCGTATCAAATTTTTCAATTGTAGAAGACTGCATAAGATCCATGGATTTACCAATGGCAGCGCCTTCATTGATGTCGACTAGAAAGACATCGCCAAGTTCTTTTTGAGCTGCCCAGTGAGCTGTTGTTGAACCAACGAAGCCGGCACCGATAACTGCTATTTTTTTTCTTTTGTGTGGGGCAAATGCCATAGTGATCTCCTTAATGATGATGAAAGGCTCGCGCAGAGCCAATATTATATAGATTGAATACTTGAAAGTTTTAAAAGATTACGCAAAAAAGAACAAGTTAGATCAATCTGAGTCATGAGTTAATCTGAAGAATTCGCAACATAAGCTATGGCAACAATTTGAGCACGTGTGCCGATTTAGCTTGATCGAAACTCTAATTTTAACGAAACTACCCGCAACTTACTCACTTCGGAGGCCCTTTGAAAAAAATCATTATATCAATTCTACTTTTAAGCTCAGTCTCGCACGCGGCTTCAGATGAATTACGCTCACAAGTTTCGCCAACCAATGAATCCGTCTTCGATAAGAAGCGAAATATTGCTTCCGATGGAGTTGAAGTTTACGAATCCAACTTGGAAATGAAATCATACAAGAAGTTTGGCTTTGGATTCTTAATGGGTGGGGCCACCGGCTTGCTAGGTTTAAGTGCTGAAATTAATTTAGATCCCACTGAAGCTGCAGTTATCGGTTTGGGTGCAGGCCCAAGTTATAATTCTTTTAATTTAGGCTGGAAGCACAATTTTATTGGCAATTATTTATCCCCCTACACAAAAGTCGGGTACGCAAAGTGGTTTAATTCGCCCGGATCGTCAAATTCGGCAGGGCAATCAGACATTTTAAAGCGTGTTTTAACTGATGATGAAATTAAGAATAATCGTTTTAGCGCTGACTTTATTGTTGGAAGTGTGGGCCTTGAATACAACCAATTAGAAGGCGATTTATCTGGAGTTAATTTTTTCGGAGAATTAGTCATGATGGCGGAATTAGAAAAAATAACTTTGATTCCGTCGGGCGCTGTTGGAATAATTTACTACTACTAACTTAAATCTAATTTTTTTGTAGCTGTTTTTTGCGTAGTCAAATCAGCCACTTAGCAACAACAAAATCAATTTACAAATTTTGGACATAAAAAAACCCTTGGTTTTAAGGCCAAGGGTTTTTAAAGCTAGTGCTTTAAGAAAAACTACTTCTTTTTCTTTTTAGTAGCTTTTTTTGCAGATTTTTTTGCAGTTTTCTTTGTAGCTTTTTTTGCTTTCTTCTTTGCCATGTGAATCTCCCTTGTGTGATTTCATTTCTGATCTCACAGTTGTTGTTGTTTAGACTTTTCAGTCTTCCTTAATAAAATTGTTAATAAAACGACAAGCTTCGTCAAGAAAAAAATTTCTTGCATCCTTTTTGCGATCATCAAACTTGGAAAAGGAGGTTCGATAATGCTTGAGATCCTGATTTCGATGTTCGGATTCGTGATTATTTTCCGGATTTTGAGTCATCTGCAGAAATTTGAAGTTTTAAATCAGAAAAAAGTCATCGTAATGTTCTACTTTTTGCAAATTCCGATCTACTTGCCATTGATTTTCAAAGAACTGTTCGCCGTTACTGTTATATATATCGGTCTTTTTTTACTGAGCTTGATGTTTTTTCAGAAGATTTTAGCATTTTGGGCGAAAAGAACGTTCAATCTGCGAAGTATAACATTTATTGATGAGATCATTTTGCTAATGAAGACAGGAAAATCGGCGCAATCAAGTTTGAAAATAACATATGTACATCTATCAGAATGGGAAAAACATGTCTTCAAACCCAGTTTGTTTTGTTTTGAACACGAAAACATATCGTTGAAATCCATTTTGCCTTGCCATCAATTTTATTTTCAAGAGTTGGAACACATTTTGAGGTCATCTGCTAAAGTTATTGATCAGTTAATATCTTTTCGTGATGGATTAAAAATTCAACGCAATTTGAGACATAAGTCCGGACAAGTGACAAAGCAAATTCGCGCGCAAGCATTCGTTGCCGTTTTTATTTACTTCGGAATTTTTTTACTCAGCTGGTACAACTTTCAATTAAAACAAGAAAAGTTTCTGATCGCCTTATCCCTGGCGCTTCTTAGCCTGGGTGAAGTTCTTATTTTTTGTCTAGGAGGACGTATAAAATGGAAAGCATAACTCCGACTTTGATTTTACTTTGGGATGTGAAAAGATCTTTAGAAAAGGGCAATTCTGTTGCCCAGGGGATTAGATTTTTTCTAGGCAGGCAGTTAAAACACGAGTTCAGCTATTTCGTTAATAAGTGGTTTCAACAGCTACAATCACAGAACGATTCGCCTTCAAAGCAGCACTTGGCAGCTCCAAGAAGGCATCTGTTGGCTCTACTAGAGCAAGGGTTACTGGGACAAGCAATTTTAGAATCGTTGAAAGGATATGAGGCTGAAGTGATTATAGCGTGTGAAGATGAAATTCAGAGCCATTTAGCCAAGCTTCCGCTGTTGTTAATGATTCCCTTAATGGGACTTATTTTTCCATCACTGATGATTCTACTTATAGCGCCGGCTTTAAAGATGCTTCAGCTTTAATAAATTAGTTGTGAAATAGGGTCAGCACAGATATTTTTATGGGACCACTATGGAAGGGGTCCTAGGATGATGAATTACGGTAACGAGCATATCAACCAGCTTGTGATAGAATTGTCGAAAATAAATCCAAGTACTGATGTTATCAAATCAAAGACAGGCATTCTGGGCATTCCTTATAGCCCCGACATTATTATTCTTATGTCGGATGTTTTAGTTTACTTATCAGAAAACAAGAAGCCACAATCTTTGAAAGAAAAAATATCATGAGCCTTAAGATATCTAATTCGATACTAGAAACTATCGGCAACACGCCTTTAGTGAAGCTACAAAATGTTACCAAAGGATCTAAGCATCAGTTTTTTGCTAAAATGGAGTACTTCAATCCTGCGGGTTCAATAAAGGACCGCATTGCACTAGCATTTGTTGAAGCTGCAGAAAAGCGCGGCGAATTAAAGCCTGGTGGTTATATCGTAGAAGCAACGGCCGGAAACACCGGAATGGGATTAGCGTTAGTTGCTGCAGTTAAAGGATATAAATGTATCTTTGTTTTACCCGCGAAGATGTCAGAAGAAAAAAGAGCCATGCTTCGTGCTTACGGTGCGCGTGTGGTTATAACCCCGATAGGCGTTGAACCCGAAGACCCGCGCAGCCATTACTCGGTTGCAAAAAAAATTGCTGAGAAATTAAAAGCCAAAACAAATAACTGTCTTTACACGAATCAATATCATAATCCCGACAATTTTGATGTGCACTACAACCTTACCGGCCCAGAGATTTGGAATCAATGTGGTGGTGAAATCGATGTTTTTGCTGCTGGTGTTGGTACGGGTGGAACATTATCTGGAATCGCAAAATATCTAAAAGAAAAGAATCCGAATGTAAAAATCATTTGTACCGATCCAATCGGAAGCATCCTTGCAGATTTGTACAACCACGGAAAAATCGTTGATCCGCCAGGGACTTGGAAAGTCGAAGGCGTCGGTGAAGATATGTTACCGGATAACTGCCATTTACAGCGCTTTGATGCATTCGTAAAAGTGAACGACCAAGAATCTTTCGCAATGACCAGACGCCTTGTTCTTGAAGAGGGGTTATGTGTGGGACCATCCAGCGCGCTTATCTTAATTGGCGCAATGAAATACGCCGAGACCTTATCAAAGCCCTCAAAAATAGTGGTCGTCATGCCAGATTCAGGAAAAGCGTACTTAAGTAAAGCATTTAATGATAAGTGGTTAGTCGATAACGGACTATTAAGCCAAAAAGAAATGGAAGCAGCTTTTAACATCGAAATTTTAGCTTCTGAAGAAATGAAAACCTATGAGTAATTCAAAGATAAAAGACACTTTAAAATTCAACACGCGCGCCATTCACGCCGGACAGTCACCTGATCCCACAACGGGCGCAATTATGACGCCAGTTTATTTAACATCGACATATGTACAAAAATCGCCGGGGGTACATCAAGGCTGGGAATATTCTAGAACTCATAATCCGACGCGAAAAGCTTACGAGGATTGCCTTGCTAACTTGGAAAGCGCAAAATATGGATTTGCTTTTGCTTCCGGCTGCGCGGCCACGACAACAATTCTTCATTTACTTAAACAAGGTGATCATGTCATTGCAATGGATGATATGTACGGCGGTACATATCGCCTATTTGATAAAGTATTACGAAATAATGGCTTTGAATTTTCTTTTCTAGATTTAACTGCCACCGAGAATTTTACTAAAGCAATAAAGCCTAATACCAAAATGGTTTGGCTTGAAACACCGACAAATCCCACTTTAAAATTAACTGATATTGCGGCAATTGCAGCCATCGCAAAACAGAAGAATATTCTAGTTGTGGTTGATAACACGTTCATGTCGCCTTATTTTCAGCGTCCATTAGAATTAGGCGCAGATATCGTCGTACATTCGGCTACTAAATACATTGGTGGGCATAGCGATATGGTCGGTGGAGTTGCCGCGACTTCAAGTCAGCCCATTGCTGAGCGCTTAGCTTTTTTAAGTAATTCTATGGGTGGAGTGCAAGGTGCATTTGATTCATTTTTAGCACTTCGTAGTTTAAAAACATTACCGCTGCGTATGAAAGCTCATGCGGAAAATGCTATTAAAGTTGCCGAATATCTGCAGACGCATCCACTTGTGGAAAAAACTGTGTATCCGGGTTTAAGTTCGCACCCACAGTTTGAGTTAGCAAAAAAACAAATGCATGGCTTTGGTGGAATGATTACTTTCTTTATTAAGGGCGGATTACCGGCTTCAAAGAAGTTTTTAGAGTCAGTGCAGGTTTTCGCATTGGCTGAATCGTTGGGTGGTGTTGAATCGTTGATCGAGCATCCAGCCATCATGACGCATGCCTCAGTACCTGCAGAGCAAAGAAAAATCTTAGGAATTGATGACTCTTTAATCAGATTGTCAGTCGGAGTAGAAGATTGCGACGATTTGATCGCTGATTTGAAGCAGGCCTTTGAAAAGGTAAACCGCTAGAACTTAGCCAGAGTTCTGGTTGACTTAAATACGCTGAATCGTTAATTTTCTTGTTCACGTTTAATATCTTTAAAAGTGGCCAGGTAGCTCAGTCGGTAGAGCAGAGGACTGAAAATCCTTGTGTCGGCGGTTCAATTCCGTCTCTGGCCACCATTTTTCGAAACCCATCCAGTTCTGGTATCTTTTTCTTTAAATAAATCACAAGTTTCAATTAACTTCGAACAGAACGATTTTATTCCGGCGAACAATCAACAAATGTTATCTAAAAATCAAATTAAGAGTGATATTCAAGTCATCGAGTTAGCTTTAAATAAAGCCTACATCGGATCTGGATATCTACCGAAAGAAAATTTTCAAAAATTGATCTTTGCGATAAATAGTTTGAAAGCATCTGAAAGTTTATCCGCAGTAGATCTTTGTAAAGAAATTGAAAAATCCTTAAGCGTGGCACAAGATAACCATATTTCCATTCGCCTTAACAAAGATCGCTGTTCATAAGCTGTGAAAGGTTTGAAAAAACATAAGAATATTATTGGACTGAACCGCCTACGGCGGTGGATACCAAGCGCGAAGTTTATTTTAATATCACCAAACTTTAGTCATGCATTAATGAATTCAAATCAAACCGAAA
>JAYTMU010000108.1:0-4648 GCA_043728195.1 Bdellovibrionales bacterium | reverse complement strand
TACACATTTCTGTACAATGGTCCACGAGATGAAGCAATTGTTCGAGAAGCTTTTGATCAAGTGCTGATAAACCTTCTAAAATGAAGGTGTGAAAAAAATAATTCTAATTTCAATATTCGTCGTAGGCTTTCAACAATCTTTGAAAGCTGAAGTTACAAAATGGTCTTCCACATTACCGGCTAAATCCAAGTTTACTCCCACCGATGAATTAGCCGACCGGGTCGAGTTTTGGCGTAAAATATATTCAGAATATTCAACCCGCCAAGGTGTCTTTCATTTGACCAAAAATCCAGATCTTATTCTTGGTGAAATTGATTTAACGACCATTTTTGCAAACTCGGTTATTAATGATTCCACGCGCGCAAAATTAGCCAATGCAAAAATTAAAAGCGAGCGATTAAAAATTAGTAAAAAGTGGAAAATTGCAAACCCGGCACAGATCCGTCTTCAGATGGGTTTAAAAGACCGTATGCAAAAGGCTTTCTTTCTGTCCGGGCGCTACTTACCTATGATGGAAGACATTTTCCGAAAACATGGGTTACCTACCGAGCTAACCCGTTTAGTTTTTGTCGAAAGTTCTTTCAACGAACTGGCACAGTCAAAAGTTGGAGCCAGCGGGCTTTGGCAAATTATGCCTAATGTGGCAAAGCCGCATGGCTATATTACTTCACATTACGATAAGCGCAATCATCCGCGCTATGCCACAGAATTAGCCGCAAAAATTCTTAAGGCTAATTACAAGAAACTGGGCTCATGGCCCCTGGCGATTACGGCTTACAATCATGGACTTACCGGAGTTAGTCGCATGAAAGCAAAAGCAAAATCTAATCAAATTGAAGACTTAATTGATTCAAATGCAAAGACAGCAACATGGGGCTTTGCTTCGAAAAATTTTTACGCTTGTTTTCTAGCAACATTGGAAGTCGAACGGCGGGCCCATGAATTGTTTGGAAAAAACTTACTGCAAGCCGCGGCGACTTCAAGCAAAGAATATAAATTGCGACGGTCGGTTTCGAAAGTGAAAATACTTCCGTGGTATAATGGAAGCTACGATCTTTTTAGAAAATTAAATCCCCATTTGAATTGGCGAATAGTTGCACGAACCGGGCAGTTACCAGCAGGTGTACCCTTACAGGTGCCTGCAAAAAATTATCATCTTGCGATCAATTAATTGTAGCACTGGGCAATTAAATGCTCTTGCTTCAATGGGTACTTAATCAGCTTACTTATTTTTAGACACGACTTCGTCGATAAATTATTTTGAAACTGGCGGTAGCACTCGAAAACGGCTTCATCTTTATTTATTGCCGAGTTAAAAACCTGTGATTTTTCTAAACACGAATTAACATTAGAAAACTGACTGACATCATAAAAGCAAAGCGACTTCATCTGTTCACTTAATTCTAGTGAAGCCTTACCAAGCTTTAATTTTTCGACAGTTCCAAAACATGTCGTCATATTTAGTGTCGATTTATTTTTCTGAAAACAATCTTGAATAGCTTCCAGACGATTTAGTCGGTGCTCTTGACGAACAGCCTGCATAACACAGACGTCAAACCGAGTAGCAGCGGCGGAAGAACAAAAAACAAGGGTAATAAGTGATAGCCAGTAACGTACCATATTAGCTCCTGAGCGATGACTATAACTGAAAAGCGCAATCAATTTCACCTGTAATGATTCTGACACTGTGACAGTCTACGGCTTTGCACTTAAGTAGCTGATATAGTTATCAATTAATTGGCAGGTGGGTAATGGGCTTATGACTGAGGGATTAATCGCTTTAATATTTTTCCAGAATCACCCTTGGGCAGATCCTGCATCTGCGTAAAGTACTTAGGAATTTTAAACTTAGCTAAATTGACGGCGCAGTGCTGCTGCAGTTCAGATAAGTTAAACTGTATTTCAGAACGTGGCACAACATAGGCGTGGCCTGATTCTCCCCACTGGGGGTCCTGAACACCTAATACGGCCGCTTCTTTTACCCACGGTAGCTCTAATAAGACTTTTTCAATTTCAGCAGGGTAAACATTTTCTCCGCCGGATTTATACATGTCCTTTTTTCGGCCTACCACATAGAAATAGTTTTCATTATCAAAGTAAACTAAATCACCAGTCTTAAGCCAACCATCAGCAAATGTGTCTGCAGTTGCTTTTTCATTATTCCAGTAACCTGTCATTGCCATTGGGCCCTTTAGCCACAATTCGCCGACCTCTTTTGCCACGCAAGTTTGGCCTTGTTCATCAATAACTTTAACTTGCACATAAAAATTCGGAAAGCCGATCGATCCCATTTTCCGAACCGAATCACTTTCATTTAGTGAAAAAACGTTCGGTCCAAATTCAGTTAAACCATAGCCTTGTCGAACCGGAATTTTTTTTGCTTCCCACGTGCGAATTTCTTCCAAGGGCATGGGTTCGCCGCCAACAATGGCGTAACGAAGTGATGTTAAATCTACGGTCGAAAACAATGGTGACTGCGACATCATACGCATAGTTGTCGGCACCCCAAACAACAAAGTTGTTTTATATTTTTCTGAAAGATGCAAAATCTGATCGCCATCAAATTTCTTGGTTAAGATAACATGCGCGCCTCGATGAAAAAATGGCGTCGATAAAACATTCCAACCACCGGTGTGAAAAAGCGGTAAGAAAATGACGGCTGCATCAGCCTGAGAAACATTCAGCCGTAATGTTGTGTTAACAGAATTCCAAAAAAGACCCGAATGGCTAATCATGGCCCCCTTAGGAAAACCAGTCGTGCCAGAAGTATATATAATTAGCGCTGTCGTATCAGGGCGTGAATGAAATGCATCAAATACCTTTACAACCCTAGATAATTTTTCGAAATTTTTAAGATCTTCGAATTTTAAAACACGAAGCTCGCTTTTAATTGACTGTAACATTTCGCTAAACTGTTCTTCGAAAATAACCAAATTAGGCTGCGCATCATTGATCACATAGATCAGCTCCCTGGCAGTTAGCCGATAATTAATCGGTACTAATGTGGCCCCTAACCGCGCAAGCGCGAAGAAAAGAATAAAACTTGAAAGTTCATTGGTTGAAAAGTGAACGACGCGATCACCTTTTTTTATATTAAATTTTTCCTGAAGGTAGACGGCGCCTGAACAAGCCCGCTGAAAAAGCGCTGAATATGTTAACGACTGACCCGAGTCTCCATCTGTCAGTGCTACCGCATCGCCCGAGTACTGGGCCCAACGTGCCAACCAATCTAATTCAAAAAGATCTGCATCTTGCCTAGGTGCCATTAGGTATCGTAACTCCACTCGATCGCAAGTGCTGTCATACTCATGCCGCCACCAGATCCTAACATCACGATCAGATCACCCTTTTTAAGCTTGTGCTGTAATACGGCGTCGCTTAAGGCCATTCCGATGGATGCACCGCCTGTGTAACCGTAGCGGTCCATGATATAGTGGGCGCGCTCGCGGGGAAGTTCTAAACGGTCTAAGGTTTCGTAAATACTTTGTACGTTAAACTGAGTGATGAAAAAATGTTTTACGTCTTGCGGAGTTTTGCCAATTGGATCCAAAACTTTTTTCGTTAACCGTGGCCAGTGAATGCCGTTTGTCTCGGGTGGAATTTTCTTCGGAAATGCTAGAAGATTACGTTTTTTTTCTAGCGTATCGTGCGTGATTTTTTCGGCAGAACCACCTGCGTATATGCCCATGTAATCGTGATACTGGCCGTCTGTGTACATTGTGCTGCTTAAAATGCCCGATGGTTCGGTGGTTGCTTGAATAACCGCAGCGCCGGCACCATCTGCAAACAATGATGCAATTTTATAATCATCAAAATTAAGCCACTTACTCATAGCGTAGGCCCCGACAACTAAAATATTTTTATATTTCTCGTCGGCTTGAATATATTTACCCGCTAAATCACAGGCAGTCACAAATCCAGCACAAGCGGAATTAATGTCAAACGTGCCTGCGTTTGTGGCTTGCAGTTTGTATTGTAAAACGGAAGCCGTAGAGGGCGATAAATAATCTGGCGTATCCGTGGCAACAACAATCAAGTCTAAGTCAGCGGCTGTGATATTTGCATTCTTTAAAGCTTGTTCCGCTGCGGGCATGATCAAGTCGCTCGTGCGCTGGCCATCTTCCATCCAGCGCCGTTCTTTAATATTTCTCGACGATTCTAAAAAAGAACCGATGTCTTTCTTGTAAAGATTATCAAAATAAGAGTTAGGAATGACCTTTGTCGGAGCATAGTGCCCTGTGCCCCGAATTGCTGCATAACGCTTGTTTATCACGTGAGTACTCCTTTAAACGAAGTAGAGTTCTACTTCCGTAAACAACAATTGGGTACTGTTTTATACTTGGCGTTAGAACGGAAAATTTACCTTATCAATCCAGTTGACCTCTAGGCGTGCGCAAAGCAAAACAAACAGTGCAAAATATTCTTCAAGGAGACTCAGAAATGTCTAATTTAGACTTTAAATTTAAGAACAAAAATACAGTAGTAACCGGTGGGGCGCAAGGCATTGGATTTCAAATTGCTTTATCTTTTTTGCAAGCCGGCGGAAATGTTTCTATCTGGGACTACTCGCAGCCAGCGTTAGATACTGCTAAAAAAGAATTATCTAGCTACGCGGGCCAAGTTCACTTCGCACAGGTTGATGTAACAC
>JAYTMU010000107.1:0-4275 GCA_043728195.1 Bdellovibrionales bacterium | reverse complement strand
TAGCCAATACCCAACCTATTGGATTTAATCAAATTCCACAGACAACAAAATATTACCCTAGAAGTTGCTATTGACAATTCGTGCCCTATAGGGCACATTAAATACGTGAAGATTAAAGAACGGCTTGTCGAATATTTTATGACTCCCAATGGAAAGATGCCAGCTCAAGAGTGGTTAAATTCTATTAAAGACAAACTAACACAAGCTATTCTTTATAAACGTATCCGACAGGCAGCGCTTGGTAACTTTGGTGATCATAAATCAGTTGGCGCAGGTGTTCTCGAACTTAGAATTAACTACGGTCCCGGCTATCGTATTTATTACGGAATCTTTGATGATGAATTGATCTTACTTTTGATTGGTGGCTCGAAGCGAACCCAATTAGCGGATATTGAAAAAGCAAAAACTTATTGGATTATTTTTAAGGAGAACAAAAATGGCTAAAGTAACAAGTTTTAATGAAGATCTAGCACAAAAACTTCGCGATCCCGAATTTGCTTCTCATTACCTAATGGCCGCAATTCTTGATCATAATGTTGATTTTTTACCAACCGCTTTGGGCGATATTGCAAAAGCGCACGGTATGTCTAAGCTTTCGGAAAGCTCTGGAATCAATCGTCGAACTCTCTATAAGGTTTTTGACAAGGATGCGAATCCAAGTTTTGAACTCGTAACTCAAATCATGGATCATTTAGGACTTTCGTTGGAAGTAAAGCCCAAGATAAAAGCTAAACGTAAAAAAGTAAGTTAGAAACAATATGTCTGAATCACTTAAGCCTCTACTTGAAAAATCGCAAATTTTGCTTGCGAGTATAGCGATCAACTTTCAAACCACCTTCCTATGGCTTTGGTTGCGCTTGATAAAATAGGTGCAAGCGACGAGCAACTTTTAGATTTCTATTCTCCTTACAGTAAAATTTTGGAAATTCAGACAAAGTCAGAAATTGAAATTAACTCCAAAAATTGGAAGAATTATTTAGGAAAGCATACACATAACACGGCCTATAGAGAATTTTTCCTAGCAGAGTTAGAAAATAATGGCGTCACTAAAATATTATCGACTTACCTTCCACACCTTATTCCGGGCCTTAGCGGCGGAGCCTTTCATCCACTTATTCGTTTAGCCTATGCCGTTGATACAAATAGTACTTGGGAAATTGCAGATGCGACAGTAAAACTATATCTTTCAACCCAAGATAGCTTCTCTGCTTTATATTGCGTAACAGCGACCCATGCTCTAAGAATTTTGGAACCCTATTTGGTCGGAAAAGAGCATCTGAAATACTTATGGCAATCAGTTTGTGCGTAGCTCGAGCACATCAAAATGATCACGTTATTAAATTAGCTTACAAAGCCCATTCAGAATTTCTCAAATACGGAACCCTGCTTTACCAATTAAGTGCCGCAAAAAAAACAGGCCTGCGCTAGTTTATTTTAATTTTTTAAAATGCTCTTTAGACAACTTGAAATGGGGGTTCGAAGCCGGCCGCTAATACTTTTGAGCACGAAAATCACTTTTCAAAGTAGCCAAAGTGTAGCCAGAAAGTAACCAAACTATGTGATGAACAGTGATTTTCTGTGACGGTTTCTAAAATCAGACATCGCTAAACTGTTGAAACCTTTGTTTATTATTTTCGATGAGTTATCTAATCTTGAGCGCCAAACGATGAAATCATTTGGAGGTGGGTGAGGGCTTCGCACCCCCGTGACAGCTTTTGCAGAGCCGTGCCTAACTCCTCGGCCAACCCACCTTACAGCAAGCGACCAAGTTAAAGGGCAGGTCCCTTAAAGTCAACTCATGCCCCTTTCAAGTAGCTTAAACGGCTTAATAACCCATGCTTCTGCCCGATCGAAGTCTGAAATTAGGACTTTAGGTGCGCTTGAAGTTTCAGCAGCCCGTTCTAGGCTGTATATGTGGGACACTTGCTTTAGGTAATTAATTCTTCGTGCCGAGCTGTCGCTATATAAAGTGGATAGTGCATCTTCCAATGATTCGGTATGAGCGTTATCGGAAAATTTTTCCGCCGCTTCATTTAGGGTACGGTGTTTTCGCACGCGCTCGACTCGCTTTAAAATATCCTTTCCAGATATCGTTCTTTGGTTTTTTGTTTCGGTAAAAAGCATTAAGCCAAAGCGATCCACGAACGGTCCACTTAAGCGTTCTAATGTTTTTGTACAGCGTGTGCGCGAATACCTACACGAAAGATTTTCTTTTACTGGCGTCCACTTTCCACACGGGCAAAGGTTTGTGGTCGCTACGACCTGAAACTGACAATCGAATTCACGCTCGGAAGCCCCGCGCGCAAGGCGTAATCTTTCACCTACCATGGGCCCACGAAGTGCTTCTAAGATTTCGGGATTAAATTGCAACATTTCATCAAGTATCAATAACCCGTTTTCAGCGCGCTCGATTTCGCCCTGGTATAGGTTTGCTCCACCGCCTAAGAAGGCGCCTGCCGTGATCGATTGATGGGGCATCACCATCGGGCGCCAATTTTTTTTCCACTGCCCCACTTGGTGTTCGTCAGGAATTGACATCAACGCTAGAAGTGCTTTTGCAATTGTAGTTTTTCCTGCACCTGCGTCCCCAGCTAATAATCCATGTAAACCAGTCGTGGCTGCAAGAAACAGAAATTCAGCCTCGGTTGTTGAGAATTTTTTTTCCAGCTCTTCGATTGGTCTTTGAAAATAGTCGCCTTTACTTTCGTTCGGGTAAATGACTTCTAGGTCTTTAAGTTCGACAATGCGGTGATAAACGCTGCTTTCGTCTTTTGACCAACCAGTTAGAATATTCTCAGTCTTTGGTTTTAGAAATTGTGTTTTTAAATCGGTCGGCTCATACACCCCACCGTCTAACCCCAATTCCCCGTATAGGATCCAGTTTAAATCAATTTTTCCTGCGTGAATTTGTTTTGATTTTAGTAAAATTCCGAGTGCTACAGCTAACTCAACCCCTCGGGAACTTTTTCGTAAGTGACTGGGCTTTATATTTACGATCATTTGCTGGGTTAACGGAAACTTATACCCCGAGCTTTTTAACGCTGATTTAATACGATAAAAACTTTCTTTAATAATTCGGTCTGGTAGGCCTAAAAAATGAATCTGTGGAATGCCTGGAATAAATTCGATTTCAACTTCGGCAATTTCTAAGCGCGGACCATTTTGAATGAGTGATTTTAGTTTCATGACGTCAGTGCTTGCAAGGTGATCGCAAAGCCGATCACCTTACGTAAGCCAAAGTGCAGCTTTGCCTAATCGGAGTTCGGATTTATACCGAGTGATCTTTCATTTTTGACAGTGGATGATGGTCTTCTATAGCTTTAGCTGCCGTATTGGTCGTGACCGTTGTGTACACTTGGGTTGTTTGAATGCTTGCGTGACCAAGTAATAGCTGGATCGAACGCAAATCAGCTCCGCCTTCAAGTAATGCAGTTGCACACCCATGACGAAATTGATGCGGATGAATCGGTTCATCAAAGCCAGCTTTTGCAGACCATGCTGCTAACCAGCGCCAAATATCTACACGGGATGGCCGGTGTCCCCGGTCATTTAATAACAACGACGGACTAGCTGATGCTTTTTCGGCTAAATGCTCACGCGCTGTTTTTAAATAAAGATCTAATGCCACATACAAAGCTTCAGTCAGTGGAATTAATCTTTCTTTTTTTCCTTTACCTAAAACCTTCACCCACTTTTCAGTAGCCGAAAAATCATTTAGGTTCATCTCGGTTAGTTCACTTACCCTGCAACCTAAGCCGTATAAGAAAAGTAAGGTCAGACGATTACGAATTGTTTTTGATTCGTCCTTTGGCACTTCGCATGAAATAAATAACTTTTGGAAATCTTCAGTGGATATCGCTTTTGGAAGCGACGCTTTTACTTTAGGTGGCCTTAGATCACGAAGTTCCGGCGATTGCACTCCGCGTGATTCGCAAAATTTCAAATACGTACGCACGCTGCTGATCACTCGGGCTTGCGAGCGAGTGGATAATTTTTCCTTCTTCATAAAGTCAAAGAATTCAATCATGCGGTCAGAATTTTCGCGAAATTTTGCGTACAGCTCGATATCACGGCGGTACGCCATTATGGTATTAATCGAACGCCCGCGCACATGTTGTAAATCATCGAAGAACTCAATCCAAAGTGGCAAATTCATAGTGATTTCATTTCAGATGATTATTCTAAAAATTGCAATCAAATAGTTATGTTAAGATTTCACGTGATAGAAAAAATAAAAAACCTAAGGGTGGCTCTCCTTAGGTTTTTTCAAAATTG